>SLQD01000068.1 GCA_007131685.1 Paracoccaceae bacterium
CGCGCGCGCCTGCTGCAGCGCGAGGCGCGGCGCGGCGCGATCGCCGACGGTATCCTGCGCGCGGTCAAGGCCGGGCAGGCCGCCGCGCCCGAGGATTACCCCGAGGCCCTGAACGGGCGCGCGCAGCTCGATGTCGATCCCGCGCTGGCCGAGCTGCTGCGCGTCCTGCTCAAGACCAAGGCGGAGGAAACCGGGGTCGCGGCCAAGCTGGTCGCGAGCGCGGCCGATCTCGACGCGATCGCCGCGGGCAAGCGCGATCTTCCGGCGCTGGCGGGATGGCGGCGCGATGTCTTCGGCGAGGACGCGCTTCGCCTCTGCTCCGGCGAGATCGCTCTCGGCACCCGCAGCGGCCGCATCGCGGTGATCGCCCTCTGACGCCCGCATCTGCGCAGCGGGACGCGTCCCGGCGTTCAGCGGCGCGCGCTCACCCGGTTCTGCGCACCTGTCACGACGATCTCGCGCACACCGTCGAGTTCGCGCGGCTCCAGATGCAGCGCCGCGGTGATCTCGCGCGCGCTCTCGCGGCCCATCCGCTCGGGCTGCGGCGGCGGCGTCGCGACGAAGCGCAGCGTCAGCACCCCGCCCTCGGGCCGGCCGTCGTTCTCGGGCACCAGCGCCGCCCCCCACCAGCCCTGCTCGGGCATCACCGCGGCGGCGCGCACCATGGCCCCGCCGCGCACGCGATGGACTTCCATCTCGCTGATCCGACCGGCTGCGGCGCGGTCGTCGCGGTTCAGGCCGAAGCCGCCGGGCGGCACCAGCCGCCCCTCGCCGGGCGCCTCGGCCTGCGGGCGCGCATCCGAGCCCGAGCCGAACCAGTTCAGCGGGTTGACGCGCGAGTCGCCGATGGAGCCGCATCCCCCGAGCGCCAGCAGGGTGATTGCGAGCAATGCCTTCTTCATCACGGCCCCCCGTTTGCTTGCCCGAGCCGTAGCCCAAAGCGGCGGCCTTGAAAAGCCGCCCGCGCGCGACTCTGGACGTTTGTGGCCCGCGCGCCTAGGTTTACCCCGCAATCAGGAGGGCGATGTGGCGCGCGAAGAGTTCGAAGAGCTGGTCGAGACGTTCGAGTTCCTCGATGACTGGGAGGACCGCTACCGCCATGTCATCGAGCTCGGCAAGGCTATGCAGCCGCTTGACGCGGCGCTGCGGGTTCCGGCGACGAAGGTCGATGGCTGCGCCAGTCAGGTCTGGATCGTGCCCGATATCGAGGGACAGGGCCCCGAGGCACGCTTCGATTTCCGCGGCGAGAGCGATGCGATGATCGTCAATGGCTTGATCGCGGTGCTGCATACGCTCTATGGCGGACGCAGTGTCGGCGAGGTCACCGCGATCGACGCGCCGGGCGAACTCGCCCGGCTCGGCCTCGATGAGCACCTCTCCGCGCAGCGCTCCAACGGGCTGCGCGCCATGGTCGCGCGGCTGCGCGGCGCTGCGCAGGAGGCCGCCGCGGCGGCATGAGCCTTGGGTCGCGGCCGGTGCGGGCACCGGCGCCGCGCGGCTGCCCCGGCGGTGAGATTCCTTTTCGCAGCCGGGGTGCGACATCTTGCGCGTCTGCCCCCAGCACATACCTAATGGGCAACCTTGGAGGATTTCCCGTCGCCGTCGTGCGCCGGGCAGGAAATGGACAGTGCCCATGAAGGACCCTTACAAGACCCTGGGACTCGACCGATCCGCGTCACAGGACGATATCAAGCGCGCCTTTCGCAAGCTCACTCGCAAGCACCACCCGGATCTGAGCCCCGACGATCCGAAGGCAGCGGAGAAGTTTGCCGAGATCTCGGCCGCGCATGACCTGCTTTCCGATCCCGAGCAGCGGCGGCGCTTCGATGCCGGTGAAATCGATGCCACCGGCGCCGAACAGCCGCGCCGGGGATTCTACCGCGACTTCGCCGGTGCCGGCGGCACCGGGCCCGGCGCGGGCTGGCAGCGCGGCGGGGGCGGCTTCGATCCCGGCGAGGCCGAGGATCTCGAATCCTTCTTCACGCGCGCCTTCGGCGGCGGTGGCGGCGGCCCGTTCGGCGGCGCCTTCGGTGGCGGCTTCGGCGCCGGGCGCGGCATGCGAATGCGCGGCGCCGATGCGAGCTACCGCCTCGAGATCGGCTTTCTGGAGGCCGCCAACGGCGCCACGCGCACCCTTACCCTGCCCGAGGGCAAGACCCTGCGGGTGCGGATCCCCGAGGGCGCCGAGGACGGCCAGACCCTGCGCCTGAAGGGGCAGGGCGCCGCCGGGACGGGCGGGGGGCCGGCCGGCGACGCGCTCGTCGAACTGCGGGTGAGCCCGCACCCGTTCTTCGAGCGCAAGGGCGACGACATCCATGTCGCGGTGCCGGTTACGCTCAAGGAGGCCGGGCTCGGCGCGAAGATCGAGGTGCCGACGATCTCCGGGCCGGTTTCGCTCACCGTGCCGCGCGGCTCGAGCACCGGCAAGGTGCTGCGCCTGCGCGACAAGGGCATCCGCAACCGGCGCACCGGCAAGCGCGGGCACCAGTATGTGCGCCTGCACGTGACCCTGCCCGAGACGGAGGACCCTGAATTGACCGCCTTCCTCGAGCGCTGGGAGCCGAGGGCGGCGCAGGATCCACGCCGGGGAATGCTTTGAGCGGAACCTGAAGTGTGCCGCGCAAGCCGCTGATATCAGACGGCGTTCGGCGGATCCTTCCGGTCGATCACGGCGTCCAGATTGGCGAGCGCCATCATTCCCATCTTCGTGCGCACCTCGAGCGCGTTGGTGCCCAGATGCGGCAGCAGCACCGCGTTATCGCGCGCGCGCAGCCGCTCCGGCACCTCGGGCTCGCGCTCGTAGACATCGAGCCCGGCTCCCGCGATGCGCCCGACCTCGAGCGCGTCGATCAGCGCGCCTTCGTCGATGACATCGCCGCGCGAGATGTTGACCAGATGCGCCTCGGGGCGCATCGCGGCGATGGCGGGCCCGTCGATCAGGTGCCGCGTCGCCGGCCCGCCCGGCACCGCGACGACGACGATATCAGCCGCGCCCATGAGCGCGTGCAGGCTGTCGAGCTGGCGCGCGGGCACGCCCGGATCGGCCACGCGCGAGCGGTTGAAGAACACCACCTCCATGCCCAGGCCGTGATGGCACCGCCGCGCGATGGCCTTGCCGATGCGCCCGAGCCCCACGATCCCCACCGTCTTGCCGGTGACATGCATCCCCAGAAGCTGTGTCGGGTTCCAGCCCGCCCAGCCGCCGGCGCGCACGAGACGCTCGCCCTCGCCGGCGCGCCGCGCCGTCATCAGGATCAGGGTGAGCGCGAGATCGGCGGTCGCGTCGGTGACGACGCCGGGGGTGTTGGTGACGGTGACGCCCGCCGCGCGGGCGGCCTCGGCGTCGATATGGTTGTAACCGACCCCGAAATTGGCGAGGACCCTGCAGCGCGGCGTGCCCGCGCGCGCGAAGACCTCGGCCGAGAAGGTGTCGCCCAGCGTGGCGAGCACGCCGTCATAATCGGCGAGCGCGCTGTCGAGTTCGGCGGCGTCGAGCGGGGCGTTGCTGGCGCGGGCGGTCACGTCGTGATGCGCGCGCGCGGCCTCGAGCACGGCCGCGGGCAGCGGGCGGGTGATGAGCACGCGCGCCATCAGTGCAGCCGTGCCCCGTCGGGGACCGCGCGCTCGGGCGCGACCAGCACCACCGCGCCGTCGGCATCCGACAGCCCCAGCACCAGCACCTCCGAGCGCATCGGCCCGATCTGGCGCGGCGGGAAATTCACCACGGCGAGCACCTGCCGGCCCACGAGGTCGTCGGGGGTGTAATGCTCGGTGATCTGCGCAGAGCTGCGCCGCTCGCCAAGCGCCGGGCCGAAATCGAGCCACAACCTGTAGGCGGGCTTGCGCGCCTCGGGGAAGGGTTCGGCGCGGGTGATGCGCCCGGTGCGGATATCGACGCGCTGGAAGTCCTCGAAACTGATCTCGTCGGTCATGGCGGCCCCTCGTGTCCGATCATCCTCGCGCAGCGGCGCGTCCGTGGCAAGCCTGCGCCTCAGCCTCCGAGTTCGCGCGCCCGCGCCGCGGCCGCCGCCACGGTGCGCCGCATCAGCGGCGGCAGGCCCTCGGCGGGGTCCATCAGCACGGCGAGCCCCGCCGCCGTGGTGCCCGCCGGGCTGGTGACGTTCTCGCGCAGCTGCGCGGGGCTATCGCCCGATTCGGCGGCGAGCGCGCCCGCGCCCGATACCGTCGCCGCGGCGAGGCGCATCGCGAGATCGGGGGCGAGCCCCTCCGCCTCGCCGGCCGCCGCGAGCGCCTCGATCATGTGAAACACATAGGCCGGCCCCGAGCCGGAAACCCCGGTGACGGCGTCCATCTGCGCCTCGTCCGCGAGCCGCACCGTCTCCCCGACAGCCGCGAGCAGCGCCTCCGACAGCGCCATCGCGTGCTCGTCCACCTGTGCGTTGCCGATCAGCGCGGTGATCCCGCGCCCGATCGCGGCGGGCGTGTTGGGCATCGCGCGAAGCACCGGCGTGCCCGCCCCGAGCGCCGCCTCGAACCGCGCCAGCGGGATGCCCGCCGCAATCGTGACGAACAGCGTGCCGCCGCCTCCGTGGCCCGCGACGGCGGGCAGGGACTCGGGCATCATCTGCGGCTTCACGGCGACGAGCACCACGGCCGGGTCCGCGGGCGCGGCGGCGTCGGGGTCCACGCCCGCGCCGCGCAGCCAGTCCGGAGCGGCGGGGTCGCGCACATGCACCGCGCCGGGATCGAGCCCGCGATCGAGCCAGCCGCGCAGCAGCGCCGAGCCCATCTTGCCGCATCCCAGAAGCACTATGCCGCGGCGATTGATGTCGTCGAACCCCATCACGGCCTCCTCATGCGCGCCCATAGGTCCGCCCGATCGCCACGCCGAGCGCCGCCTCGGCGCTCTGATCGGACCATGAGACGAGCTGGAAGGCCGGGTAGAAGCGCTCGCAGCCCGCCACCGCAGCGGCGATCATGCGGTCGATCTGTGCCGTCGAGGCCATCTCGCCGCCATCGAGCACCAGCCCGTAGCGCCAGACCATCAGCCCCTGTTCGGCCCAGTAGGTGAAGGCCCCGTCCCAGCAGCGCTCGTTGACGCCGTTGAGCAGGCGCAGCAGGTCCTCGCCGCGATGCGCGGGCGGCTCGATCGCGAAGGTGCAGATCAGCCGCAGCGTCTCGTCGCCGGCGGACCAGGCGAGGGTGATGGCGTAGCGGCGCCATTGCCCCTCGACTTCCATGGCGATCTGGTCGTCGGCGAGCCGGTCGAAGGCCCATTCATGCCGCTGTGCCAGTGCCTCGACCACATCGATGGGATGCAGCAGATCGTCGGCGGCGGGCAGGGTGTCGGTGACGGGCATGGCCGGGTCCCCTTTCGGTCTCGGTTTTGCGGGGCGCTCGCCCACAAGACCCGGGGCGAGCCACTAGGTCGGGCAGGAGCGCCGCATCCGCATCTCAACATATGGTGTGCCGATTGGCGCGCGGTGTAAAGCCCTTTCGGGCACCGCGCGCCGGGGCGCATCCCGCCCGCGCGCGCGAAAACGTGACCGCCCGCGCCGCGCGGGCGCGGCACAATGGACGACGCGGCGACGGGCCGCGGAAAAACGGACGGGAAACGGCCGGATGGGACAGATGAAACGGATTCTGGCGGGGCTACTCGCTGCGGGGCTCTCGGCCCCGGCAGCCGCGCAGCCGATGCCGAGCTTCGAGGCGATCGACACCAATGGCGACGGTGTCATCACGCGCGCCGAATGGATGGCCTATGTCGAGGACCAGCGCGCGCAGCTGCGCAGCCGTCACGGCCCCGATGCCGAGGCGCGCGCGCTGCGCGAGGCCGAGGGGGTGATTGACGGGCTCGACACGGACGGCATGATCGGCGCGCGCGAGCTCGGCATGGTGCGCTCGGCGCTGCGCTGGATGGGGCCGGACCAGGCGGCGGCGCTCGGCGCGCAGCTTCTCTTCGAGCGGGCCGACACGAATGGCGACGGGGTCGTGGACCGCGCCGAATTCGCCGCCGGCGAGCGCGAGCTGCGCACCGCGGTTCCGTCGCGTTAGCGCCGCGCGGCCTTCCTTGGCGGCCGGGGCGACGCCGCGCGGCGGTCGGGCGCCTCACTGCTCGCGGAAGGCGCGCGCCATCGAATCGGTGATCGGCTTGGCGATGTATTGCGCGAA
>SLQD01000051.1 GCA_007131685.1 Paracoccaceae bacterium
ATCTTGGTGCGGTTCACCGCCACCATGCCGAATTCGAGCGACCGGCTCATGCGGTAGATGCGGCGCGGGTTCTGCGTGTGCAGATAGGCGACGAGCCCGTATTCGAGCGCGTTGGCCCGCGTCACGACCTCGTCCTCGTCGCCAAAGCGCGCGATGGGCGCGACGGGGCCGAAGGTCTCCTCCTGCATGATCCTTGCCGAGTCGGGGACATCGGCAAGCACCGTGGGTGCGTGAAACAGCGGCCCGAGATCCGGGCGCGGCCCGCCGGTGAGCTGGCGCGCGCCGCGGGCGACGGCATCCTCGATGTGTTCGGCCTGCTTGGCCATCGCGCCTTCGTTCATCAGCGGGCCGATATCGGGATCGTCCATCCCGGTGCCGATCGTCATCGCCGCGCTCGCCGCGGCGAAGCGGGCGCAGAATTCGTCATGGATGCCGTCCTGGACATAGATGCGATTCGCGGCGAGGCAGTCCTGGCCGGAGGTCGCGTATTTGGCCTTGATTGCCTCCTCCACGGCCTGGTCGAGATTGACGTCGTCGAACACGATCACCGGCGCGTGGCCGCCAAGCTCCATCACCAGCCGCTTGATGTTGGCCGCTGACTGCCCGTAGAGCAGCCGCCCGACCTCGGTCGAGCCGGTGAAGGAGAGCGCGCGCACGCGCGCATCCGCCGTCCATTCCGGGCCGATCTCGCGCGCCTGGCCGGTGACGACGTTGAACACCCCGGCGGGGATGCCCGCGCGCTCGGCGAGCTCGGCCAGCGCGAGCGCGGAGAAGGGGGTCTCGCCCGAGGGGTGCACGACCACGGGGCAGCCGATGGCGAGCGCGGCGGCGGCCTTGCGGGTGATCATCGCGCAGGGGAAGTTCCACGGCGTGATCAGCGCGGCCACGCCCACCGGCTCGCGCCACAGCTCGACCTCGGCATCGGGCAGATGCGAGGTGATGCCCTCGATATTGGGCCGGCGCGCCTCCTCGGCGTAGAATTCCAGGAACGAGGCGCCGTAATCGATCTCGCCGCGCGCCTCCGAGATCGGCTTGCCCTGCTCGAGGGTCATGATCCGGGCGAGATCCTCGCGTGCGGCCTCCACGAGCCGGAACCAGCGGCGCAGGATCTCGCCGCGCTCCTGCGGCAGAAGCCGCGCCCAGGGGCGGAAGGCGGCGTCGGCGGCGTCCACCGCGGCGCGCGCCTCGGCGGCGCCGAGCCGGGGGACATGGCCGACGGTGCTGCCATCGGCGGGGTTGCGCACCGGCATCGTCGCCTCGCCGGTCCAGCTGCCGCCGATGAAGGCCTGGTCGCGAAACAGCGCGGTGTCGTCCAGCGTGGCGGGGATGGTGGCCTCGGTCATGCGCGTCTCCATTCGGCTGTATGCGATATACTTCCCGTCTAGCCGGTCCGGGCGGCAACGACCATCCCGCGCGGGCCGTCGGGAAAAGCCGGGGCGCGGGCTTGCGGGCTCACATCGGCTTTCCCACATGTCTTGCGAGGCCCGCGAAGGGTGTGCCGCAAGGCGGGCACCGGGCGGGCGCTTGGGTCAAGGAGAGTATGATGAATCTGGAGAAATTCACGGAACGCGCGCGCGGGTTCCTGCAGGCGGCGCAGACCATCGCGATGCGCGAGGATCACCAGCGGATCGTGCCCGAGCACCTGCTCAAGGCGCTGCTCGACGACGATCAGGGCATGGCGTCCAATCTCATCAAGCGCGCTGGCGGTGCGCCCGATCAGGTCGCCAAGGCGGTCGATCTCGCGCTTGGCAGGGTGCCGCAGGTCTCGGGCGATGCCGGGCAGACCTATATCGACCAGAAGACCGCAAAGGTGCTCGACGAGGCGGAAAAGCTCGCCGAGAAGGCCGGTGACAGCTACGTGCCCGTCGAGCGTATGCTCACGGCGCTGGCGATGGTGCGCTCGGGCGCGCGCGAGGCGCTCGAGGCGGGAGCGGTGAGCGCGCAGAAGCTCAACGAGGCGATCAACGACCTGCGCAAGGGCCGCACCGCCGATTCGGCGAGCGCGGAGGACAGCTACGAGGCGCTGAGCAAATACGCGCACGACCTCACCGAGGCCGCGCGCGAGGGCAAGATCGACCCGATCATCGGGCGCGACGACGAGATCCGCCGCACCATGCAGGTGCTGTCGCGGCGCACCAAGAACAACCCGGTTCTCATCGGTGAGGCCGGCGTGGGCAAGACCGCGATCGCCGAGGGGCTCGCGCTGCGCATCGTCGATGGCGACGTGCCCGAGAGCCTGCGCGACAAGAAGCTGATGGCGCTCGACATGGGCGCGCTGGTGGCCGGGTCGAAATATCGCGGCGAGTTCGAGGAGCGGCTCAAGGCGATCCTGCAGGAGATCACAGCCGCCGCCGGCGAGATCGTGCTCTTCATCGACGAGATGCATCAACTCGTCGGCGCGGGCAAGACCGAGGGCGCGATGGATGCGGCCAACCTGATCAAGCCGGCGCTGGCGCGCGGCGAGCTGCACTGCGTGGGCGCGACGACGCTCGACGAGTACCGCAAGCACATCGAGAAGGACGCGGCCCTTGCGCGGCGGTTCCAGCCCATCTTCGTGCAGGAGCCGACCGTCGAGGACACGATCTCGATCCTGCGCGGCATCAAGGAGAAATACGAGCTCCATCACGGCGTGCGGATCTCGGACTCGGCGCTTGTGTCGGCTTCGACGCTCAGCCATCGCTACATCACCGACCGCTTCCTGCCCGACAAGGCGATCGACCTCGTGGACGAGGCGGCCTCGCGGCTGCGCATGGAGGTCGATTCCAAGCCCGAGGAACTCGACGCGCTCGACCGCGAGATCCTGCAAAAGCAGATCGAGGCCGAGGCGCTCAAGAAGGAGGATGACCAGGCGTCGAAGGACCGGCTCGAGCGACTCGAAAAGGAGCTGTCGGGCCTGCAGGAGCAGGCTTCCGAGTTGACGGCCAAGTGGCAGGCCGAGCGCGACAAGCTCGCCTCCGCGCGCGATCTCAAGGAGCAGCTCGACCGCGCCCGTGCCGAGCTCGATCAGGCCAAGCGCGAGGGTAACCTCGCCCGCGCCGGGGAGCTGTCCTACGGGATCATCCCCGATCTGGAACGCCAGCTCGCCGAGGCCGAGAGCCGCGAGGAGGCCGGCGAGGTCGTCTCCGAGGCGGTCCGCCCCGAGCAGATCGCCCAGGTCATCGAACGCTGGACGGGTATTCCCACCTCCAAGATGCTGCAGGGCGAGCGCGAGAAGCTGCTGCACATGGAGGAGGAACTCGGCAAGCGCGTGATCGGCCAGCACCAGGCCGTCAAGGCCGTCGCCAATGCCGTGCGCCGCTCGCGCGCAGGGATCAGCGACGAGAAGCGCCCGCTCGGCTCGTTCCTGTTCCTCGGCCCGACGGGCGTGGGCAAGACCGAGCTGACCAAGGCCGTGGCCGAGTATCTCTTCGACGACGACCAGGCGATGGTGCGCATCGACATGTCGGAGTTCATGGAAAAGCACTCCGTCGCGCGGCTGATCGGGGCGCCGCCGGGCTATGTCGGCTACGAGGAGGGCGGCGTGCTCACCGAGGCGGTGCGCCGGCGGCCCTATCAGGTGCTGCTGTTCGACGAGGTCGAGAAGGCGCATCCGGACGTGTTCAACGTGCTCTTGCAGGTGCTCGATGACGGGGTGCTCACGGACGGGCACGGCCGCCATGTCGATTTCAAGCAGACGCTGATCGTGCTGACCTCGAATCTGGGATCGCAGGCGCTCAGCCGACTGCCCGACGGCGCCGATAGCGGCCAGGCCAAGGCCGAGGTGATGGAAGCGGTGCGCGGCCATTTCCGGCCCGAATTCCTCAACCGGCTCGACGAGACGATCGTCTTCGACCGGCTGACCCGCGACGACATGGACGCCATCGTCGACATCCAGGTGGAGCTGCTGCTGCGGCGGCTGGCCAACCGCAAGATCGTGCTCGAACTCGACAAGAGCGCGCGGACATGGCTCGCGGATGCGGGCTACGATCCGGTCTACGGGGCGCGCCCGCTCAAGCGGGTGATCCAGCGGGCGTTGCAGGACCCGCTCGCGGAGATGCTGCTGGCCGGCGATATCACCGACGGCGATACCGTGCGGGTGCAGGCCGGGGCCGACGGGCTGATCATCGGCGACCGCGTCGGCAATTCGCGTCGCGAGCCGCCACAGGAGGCCGTTCTGCACTGACCTTCATGCCTCGAAACGCCCCGCAGGTGCGGGGCGTTTCACTTCCCGGTCACTTGCGCAGCGCGGGAAGTCCGACGCCCGTGCTCTCGAAGCCGCCATCTGCGGCAATGACCTGCCCGGTGACGTAGCTTGCCGCTGGCGAGCACAGGAAGGCGATAACCTCGGCGATCTCGGTTTCGGTGCCGTAACGGTTCAGCGGGATGGCATCGTGATAAGCGTCGATGATCTCCCGGCTGTGCACGGCCATCGCGAGCTTGGTGCGCACAGGCCCCGGGCACACGCAGTTCGCGCGGACCCCGTATTCGCCGAGCTCGGCGGCCTGCTGGCGCGTCAGATGCATCACGGCCGCCTTCGAGGTGCCGTAGGCCACCCGCAGTGTCGAGGCGCGTAGCCCCGAGATCGAGCCGATATTGACGATCGCGCCCTGCGCACGCTTCAGCAGCGGAATGGCCGCCTGCGTGCACAGGAACACCCCGTCGAGATTCGTCGCCATCACCTCGCGCCAGCGCGCGAAATCCGTCTCCTCCAGCGGTCCGAAATCGGCGACACCGGCATTGTTGACGAGCGCGCCGAGCGCGCCGAACTGCGATTCGACCCGCGCCATCATCGCCTCGACCTGCCCGGGCACGCTGACATCGCAGTGAATCGCGGTCGCCGCGTCCTGTCCGGCCGCGGCCTCATCGAGCGCCGGCGCATCGCGGTCGATCATTGCCACTTGCCAGCCGCGCTCCATCATGAGCCTTGCCGTCGCCAGCCCGATACCGCGTGCCGCTCCCGTCACGATCGCCGTCTTTTCCATCGCCATCCCCCGTCGCCTGGGCGCGGAGGCTGCATCGCGGCGGCGAAAAAGAAAAGCCCCGCCACAGGGGCGGGGCTCTCCGATGGTTCGCGGGATCGTCGTCACTCGGGCATGATTACCGCGTCGATGACATGAATGACGCCGTTCGAGGCCTCCACATCGGCCTGAATGACATTGGCGCCGTCCACCATCACGGCGCTTTCGCTCACCGAGAAGGTCACCGACTCGCCCTGAACCGTCTCGGCCATCATCCCGTCCTCGAGATCGCCCGACATCACCGCGCCGGGTACCACGTGGTAGGTGAGGATCGCGGCGAGGGCGTCGGGATCCTCGAGCAGGGCCTCGACGGTGCCCTCGGGCAGCGCGTCGAACGCCGCGTCGGTCGGGGCAAAGACGGTGAAGGGGCCGTCGCCCTGCAGCGTTTCCACGAGATCGGCCGCCTCGAGTGCGGCGACGAGGGTTTCGAAGTCATCCGCTCCGACGGCGATATCGACGATCGTGCCCGGCTCGCCGTGGTTCGAGGCGAAGGCGGGCACGGCGAACAGTGCCGCGGCGGTCATTGTCAGGATGGTCTTGCGATTCATGAAATCGTCTCCCTTTACCGGATGCCGCATGCTGCGGGCATCTTGTTCTTATACGCGCGGTCCCCGCGCCCGGATGACTCTCAGTGGCTGGCGCATCGGCGGCCATCGGCGGCCCTAAGGACAATGAAAACAGGCGCTTGCCCGGCAATCCGGTGGCCGCGGACGCGGCGACCCACGATCTCGTGAACGCGGACCGGCGCCCGCACGCAGATCGCCGCCGCAAGACCTTTCGGCAAGGCTGAGTCGCGGCGACGGGTCGCTGAAGGGCACGAGTGCGGCGAGATCGGGGCGGCCGGAGCGACTGACGGATACGGATCTTGCGCAAAGCTAGCGGCCGTTGTGCTCCTGCTTGCGCCGTACACCACATCTCGCGCAGCATTCCGATGAATGCGAAAATTCGTTGTCGCGGGTGGAAAAAGCCCTTGCAGACTCGGCCGCTCATCCGTAGATACGCGTTCACCGGCGGCGGGGCGGTTGTTTCGCTTGCGGGTTACATCCTGAGGATTTGTCGGGCGTTTGTGCTCTGTGTTGGGGCGCTTTCGTTTGTTTTGGTCTTTG
>SLQD01000100.1 GCA_007131685.1 Paracoccaceae bacterium
CGGGGCCGGTGCTCGCCAAGCCCGGCGACCTCGCCGCGATCCTGACCAATCTCGAGGCGCGCGACGTGCTCTTCATCGACGAGATTCACCGCCTCAACCCCACCGTGGAGGAGGTGCTCTATCCCGCGCTCGAGGATTTCCAGCTCGATCTCGTGATCGGCGAGGGCCCCGCCGCGCGCACCGTGCGCATCGAGCTGCAGCCCTTCACGCTCGTGGGCGCGACCACGCGGCTCGGCCTTCTGACCACCCCGCTGCGCGACCGCTTCGGCATCCCCACCCGGCTGGAATTCTACACCGAGTCCGAGCTCGGCGAGATCGTCACCCGCGGCGCGCGGCTCCTGGGCGTGGCCGCCGAGCCCGACGGCGTGACCGAGATCGCCCGGCGCGCGCGCGGCACGCCGCGCATCGCCGGGCGGCTCCTGCGCCGGGTGGTGGATTTCGCGCTCGTGGAGGGCGACGGGCGGCTGACGCGCGATCTCGCCGACGGCGCGCTCACCCGGCTCGGGGTGGACGCCGTCGGTCTCGACGGCGCCGACCGGCGCTACCTTTCGCTGCTGGCGGAGAATTACGGCGGCGGGCCGGTCGGCGTCGAGACGATCGCCGCGGCGCTGTCGGAGGCGCGCGACGCCATCGAGGAGGTGATCGAGCCCTTCCTGCTGCAACAGGGCCTCATCCAGCGCACCCCGCGCGGGCGCATGCTCGCCCACAAGGCCTGGCGCCATCTCGGCCTGCACGCCCCCCGCGGCCCGGCCGACCTGTTCGAGCCGCCGGAGTGAGCCCGATGGCCGAGACGCACCCCCGCGACGCCCGATCGCCCCGGCCTGTCGCGCGCAGGCGGGGCACCGGGAGGGGCATGGCCAGAGTCGTGAAAATCGGCGGCGGCGACCCGATCGGGAGGGAGAATACCTCATGAGCATGACCCCCGAGGATGTGACCGTGCTGTTCACCCGCGCGGACGGGCAGTATCGCTTCGCGCGCTGGGGCCGGCCGCTGGCGCCGTTGGTGTTCGGGGCGGATGACGCGACGATCGGGGCGCTCAAGGGGGCGTTCGAGGCGGTGGTCACGCTTGCCGATCACCGCATGGCGGAGACGGACCCGGAGCTTGGCGCCAATGTGATGGTGTTCTTCTGCCGCGACTGGGCGGAGCTCGGCGAGGTGCCGGGGCTCGAGCGGCTCGTCGAGGGGCTCGGCGCACTGATCGCGCGGCTTGAGGCGGCGGGGGCGAACCAGTACCGGGTGTTTCGCTTCGAGCCCGATGGCGCGATCCGGGCGGCGGTGGTGCTGCTGCGCGCGGATGCGGAATTGATGGCCGTGCCGGCGCAGACGCTGGCGCTGTCGCAGGCGGCGCAGACGATCCTGCTGTGGTCCGACACGGCCTTCATGGACCACTCACCCCTCGCCGATGCGGGCGGGCACACGATCCTGCGCCCCGAGATCGGCGACGTGATCCGCGCGGCCTATGACCCGGTGATGCCCGCCGCCGCCACGGACCCGGCGCATGCGCTCCGCCTCGCCGCGCGGCTGGGGGCGGCGCAGTGACGCTCAGCAGGGCTCGGCGAGCTTGAGCACCCAGTACTGATCCACCCGCGAGAGGCCGAATTCGGACACCCCGTCGCGCAGGATGTTGGCGCGGTGATCGGGCGAGTCCATCCATTGCGCCATCAGGGCGGGCTTGTCCTGCGGCTGCGCGGCGATGTTCTCGGCGCCGCGGCAGGCGGCGTAGCCGCGACCGCCCATGCGTTCGAGGATGTCCGAGCCGTCCGAGCCGGTGTGCGAGATGAACTGCTCCTCGGCCATGTCGGCGGCGTGATCCCCGGCCGCGGCGGCGAGGCGCGGCGCGGCGCTCACGGGCGGCAGCCCGGCCTCGGCGCGGGTGTCGTTGAGCAGCGCTTCGAAGCCCGCGGAGCGGTCGAATTGCGGCGCCTCTTCGCGCGGCTCCGGCGCGGAGCAGGCGGCGAGAAGGGCGAGGACGGCGAGACGTTTCATCATGGGCACTCCTGTGGCCCGCATACCCCGCCGCGGCGCCGGGCGCCAGCCCGCGCTTGCCCGGAACAGGCGCCCGCGCTACGGCTCCGATTGCAACTGCAGGGATAGTCGCATGCACGAACTTTCCGATTTCACGCCCTTGCGCCCCGCCGAGCAACAGCTCGTCGCGTGGCTGCAGGCGGGAAATCGCGAACCCTGTGTCATCTCGGCGCAGCTGCCCGCGCCCGACGCGCCTGCGCAGATGCGGCTGCGCGCGAGCCTCGTGCGCTATCTCGTGCGCGGCGGCTGCGCGGCGTGTCCGCTGCCTGAGACGGGGCTTCGGCTGTTCGGCGCGCTGATCGAGGGCGACGGGCCGCCGGGGGCGCAGACACGCGGGCTCGATCTCGACGGGGCGCGCCTGCCCGGCGATCTGGTGCTGATCCGCTGCCGTCTGCCCGAGCTCGTGCTGCTGCGCAGTGCGCGGGTCGAGAACCTGTTCTTCAACGGCTCGGCGCTGCCGGCGGGGCTGGCGGCGGATCGGTTGCTGGCTTACGGCGATGTTGTATTCGACGATGCGGTAACCGGGGCGCCCGCCGGGGGCCTCAATGTGCGTGGGGCCGCGACGCCGGGTGCGGGCAAGAGCGGCGATGCGCTCTTCGTAGATCGGCTGGAGGCGCGCGGGCCGCTGTTTCTCGACGGCTCGGCGGCGCGCGGCGAGGTGCGGCTGCTGGGCGCGCGGCTCGGCGGCGATCTGTCCTGCACGGGGGCGCATTTCGGCGCGGGGCGCGACGAGCGCGCTCTGTCGGCGGACCGGATCGACGTGACGGGCGACATCTTCCTGTCGGGCGCGACCGTCGAGGGGGAGCTGCGGCTGCTGGGCGCGCGCGTGGGCGGCGATCTCAACTGCTACGGGGCGCAGCTTTCGGCGCATGGCGCGCGCTGGGCGCTGCATGCGCAGGGGGCGCGGGTCACCGGCAGCTTCGTGCTGCGCGGCGATGCGTCGGTGCGCGGAATGATGAACCTGACCCGCGCCGAGATCGGCGCGATGACCGATCTGGCCGGGTCCTGGCCGGCGGCGGGGAACCTGCTCCTGAACCGATGCCGCTATGGCGGGTTCACCGGGCCAGGCACGCCGATCACGGCCGAGGCGCGCATCGACTGGCTGGCGCGGCAGGACGGGTCGCTCTCGGGCGGCGATTTCTGGTCGCAGCCCTGGGAGGAATGTGCGCGCGTGCTGCGCGAGATGGGCCATGACAGCGAGGCGCGCGCCGTACTCGTCGAGAAGGAACGCCGCCAGCGCGCGGCGCGCCGGGCGCGGCTGCGCGCGCAGGGCGAGGGCACGCGCGCGGCCGTCTTCGCGGCCTGGGACCGCCTGATGGGCATGACGACGCGCTACGGGCGCGAGCCGCTCTGGGCCTTTGCCTGGCTTATCGGGTTCTGGCTTCTCGGCATCGTCGCCTTCGAGGCGGCGCGGCAGGGCGACATGCTCAAGCCCAATGACAGCATCGTGCTGCGCGCGGCCGAATGGACCGAGTGCGTGCCGGGGGCGGCGCGCAATGCCGGGGGGCATTCGCAGCTCGCCTGTTTCCTCGCACAGCCCGAGGGGGCGAGCTTTCCGGTCTTCAACGCGCCGGTCTATTCGGCCGATGCGCTCATGCCGATCGTGGATCTGGGCATGCAGTCCAACTGGGTGCCCGACGAGAACACGCTGGTCGGGGCGGGCGCGCGCGCCTATCTGTGGCTGCATATCACGCTGGGCTGGGCCCTGTCGCTGCTGGCGGTGGCGGGATTCTCGGGGCTGATCCGGATCGACAACAATTCATGACCCACCGCTTCGATCTGCGCGTCTATTACGAGGACACCGATCTCGCCGGGATCGTGTATTACGCCAATTACCTCAAGTTCATCGAGCGCGCGCGCAGCGAATGGGTGCGCGCACACGGCATCGACCAGCGCGCGCTGCGCGAGGCGGGGCAGGTCTTTGCGGTGCGCCGGATCGAGGCCGATTACCTCGCGCCGGCCCGTTTCGACGACATGCTCTGTGTCGAGACGGCGCTGCGCAGCGCGCGTCCGGCGCGGGCGGTGCTCGGGCAGGTCGTGCGGCGCGGGTCCGAGCGGCTTTTCGCGGCGGTGGTGACGGTGGTGTGCCTCGATGCGGCGGGCCGGCCGGTCCGGTTGCCGGCGGCGATTCGCCGCCTGTCGCCTTGTGGTCACGATTTCGCGACTTCGTGAGGCACTCGGTGTTGGCATAAGCGGCGCGAAACCGCTATTGTGCCGCCAAAGCGACCGCGCATGCGGCACCCTATGCGAGCAGAACGATGGACCCCGCGACCGCCCCGATGAATCAGGAGATCGATTTCTCCCTGCTGGCGCTGTTTGCACGCGCCGATATCGTCGTGCAACTCGTCATGATAATCCTCGTCCTGGCCTCCTTCTGGTCCTGGGCGATCATCATCCAGAAGATCCTCACCTACCGGCGTGTGCGCGCCGAGGCCGAGGCCTTCGACGGCGCCTTCTGGTCGGGTGAGCCGCTCGACGAACTCTACGCGGATCTCGGCCCGGAGCCGGACGCGGGCGCGGCGCGCGTTTTCACCGCGGGGATGGGCGAGTGGCAGCGCTCGCACCGGCGCGACGGCGAGCTGATCCCCGGCGCGGTCTCGCGCATCGAGCGCTCCATGGATGTCGCCATCAACCGCGAGTCGCGTGATCTCAATGGCGGGCTGACCTTCGTCGCCTCGGTGGGCTCGGCCTCGCCCTTCATCGGGCTGTTCGGCACCGTCTGGGGCATCAAGAACGCCTTCGAGGACATCGCGATGGCGCAGAGCACGAACCTCGCCGTGGTCGCGCCGGGCATTGCCGAAGCGCTGCTGGCGACGGGTCTCGGGCTGCTGGCGGCGATCCCTGCCGTGATCTTCTACAACAAGCTGTCGAATGACAGCGAGGCGATCGTGGCCGGTTACGAGGGCTTCGCCGACGAATTCTCCACCATCCTGTCGCGCCAGCTGGACGGCTGAGATGGGGGCATTGTTCCAGGAAAAGGAGGCCGGCGGCGGGCGCCGCCGCCGGCGCCGCAAGGCCAAGCCGATGGCCGAGATCAACGTCACCCCCTTCGTGGACGTGATGCTGGTGCTGCTGATCGTGTTCATGGTCGCAGCCCCGATGCTGACCGTGGGAGTGCCGGTGCAGTTGCCGCGGGTGAGCGCCGATGCGCTGCCCGCCGAGCAGGAGGAGCCGCTCACCGTGACTGTCACGGGCGAGGGCGCGGTGATGATCCAGGAGACGGAGGTTCCCGTCTCGGAGATGGCCGCGCGGCTCGAGGCGATCGCGGCGGAGCGGTCGGGTGATCGCGTTTTCCTGCGCGCCGACGGCACGATTCCCTACGAGCGCGTCGTGCAGGTGATGGGCGCGCTCAATGCCGGCGGATTCAGCAATATCGGGCTTGTGACCGATTCCGAGGCGGCCCGCGACGGGTCGGATGACTAGGCTACGGGTATGGACACCGGCACGAAAATCTCGGGCGTCGGGCATCTGGGCCTGATCGGCTGGCTGATCGTGGGGGGCGTGTTCAGCTCTCCCGATGCCGCGCGCGAGACCGCCGTGACCGATGTGGCGCTCATCACCGCCGAGGAATTCGCCGCGCTGACCGATCCGGGCGGTGCCATCGAGCCCGCCCCCGAGCCGGAGCCGGAAGCCGTGCCGGAGCCGGAACCAGAGCCACAGGCGGAGGCGGAACCCGAGCCGCAACCCGCTCCCGACGAACCGGCCCCCGAGGAACCGGCCCCAGAGGAACCGGCCCCCGTGATCCCGCCCGATGCCGCGCCGCGGCCGGCCGAGCGCATCGCCCCCGATCCCGTCCCCGCCCCCGAGCCCGAGGCCGCGCCCGGCCCGCTCACGGAGGAGTTCGCCATCCCAGATCCCGAGGCGGAAGTGGAGCTCGACGCCCCGGAGGAGCAGGAGGCCACCGCCCCCGAGGAGGCCGGCACCGAGATCGCCACCGAGGCCAGCGAGGACCCCGAGGACGCGCCGCCCATCGCCCCCGATGCCAGCGCCCGCCCCCAGGCGCGGCCAGATCGCCCGGAGCCTGTCGAGACGGCCGAGGCGCCCGAGCCGCAGGAAACGGCGCCCGAACCCGA
>SLQD01000038.1 GCA_007131685.1 Paracoccaceae bacterium
GAGGCGGGCGGCGACGAGGCGGCGGCGCTGCGCCGGGGCCGGCAGCTGCATCTGCTGCTCGAGCATCTGCCGGGCTGGCCCGAGGCGACCTGGCCGCGGCGCGCGCGCGATCTGCTCGCCGCGGGGCCGGACCCGGCGGACGAGGCGCTCGCCGCCGACCTTCTCGAGGAGGCGCAGGCGGTGCTGACCGCGCCCGATCTGGCGGTCCTCTTCGGTCCCGACGCGCTCGCCGAGATCGACGTGACCGCGCCCTGGGCCGGGGGGCGCCTGCTGGGCACGGTGGACCGACTCGTCGTCGGGCCCGACCGGGTGCTGGCAGTGGATTACAAGTCCAACCGGATCGTGCCCGGGGCGCCGGAGGACGTGCCCGCGGGGCTGCTGCGGCAGATGGGCGCCTATGCCCATGCCCTCGCGCAGGTTTTCCCCGGCCGGCGCATCGAGACGGCGCTCCTGTGGACCCGAACGGCGCGGCTGATGCCGCTGCCCGCGGCACTGACCGCGCGCGCGCTCGACGGCGCCGAACCTTGACCCGACGCGGGGGCGGACATAGGTTTCGCTCGATTTCTCATGACAAGGAGCGCCCAAATGGCCACCGTCGCCGTCACCGACGAAACCTTCGATGCCGAGGTCAAGCAGTCCGACATCCCTGTCGTGGTCGATTTCTGGGCCGAATGGTGCGGCCCCTGCAAGCAGATCGGCCCGGCGCTCGAGGAACTGTCGGACGAATATGCGGGCAAGGTGAAGATCGCCAAGCTCAACGTGGACGAGAACCCGAACATGCCCGCCCAGCTCGGCATTCGCGGCATCCCGGCGCTGTTTCTCTACAAGGATGGCGAGGTCGTCTCCAACAAGACCGGCGCTGCGCCGAAAAGCGCGCTTCAAAGCTGGATCGACGGCGCGATCTGATCCGCATGCGCGTGCATCGCAGGAACCCCGGCCAAGCGCCGGGGTTCTTTCGTTTCGCGCCGCGAGGGATGTCGAATTATCTTGACGATTATCGTCGGGGTCTATACCCGACAAAAGCAGTAGGGATTGAGCGCCCGAGCGCGGGAGGGAGGCGCGATGCGCAGTACCGTGACCCTGTTCCTGCTTCGATCGAAGGATTGACGCAGACAAGGAGACACCCGAATGACCGCACTTCGCACCGGTATCGCCACCATCGCGCTGTTCGCCGCCACGCCGCTGACGGCACAGGAGATCACGCTCTATTCGGGCCGCGGCGAGACGCTCGTCGCCCCGCTCATCGAGACCTTCACCGAAAGCACCGGCATCGAGGTCAATGTCCGCTATGGCGGCACCGCCGAGCTCGCGGTGCTGCTGAACGAGGAGGGCGCGGCCTCACCGGCCGATATCTACTGGGCGCAGGATGTCGCCGCGCTCGGCCAGATCAAGCCGGTGTTCGCCGAGCTGCCCGGGGAGATGCTCGAAGACATCCCCGCCATCTACCGCGACGGCGACAACCGCTGGACCGGCACCTCGGGGCGGATGCGCCTGATGGTCTACTCCACCGAGCGGATGCAGGCCGACGAGCTCCCCGCCACCATGGCCGAGATGACCGATGACCGCTTCGCCGGAACCATGGCGCTGCCGCCCACCAACGGCTCCTTTCTCGCGCATGTGACGGCGTTGCGCGTGCATGAAGGCGACGAAGCCGCGCGCGCGTGGCTGCAGGAGCTCGCGGACAACGATCCGGTGATCGTCTCCAACAACACGGCCATCCACACCGCCATCGCCGATGGCGAGGCCGATTGGGGGCTGACCAACAACTACTATCTTTCGCGCTTTCTCGCGGACGATCCCGACTTTCCCGCCGATCACGCGCTCTTCGAGGCGGGCGATATCGGCAACCTGATGATGGTCGCCGGGGCCGGCGTGCTCGAGTCCTCCGACAGCCCCGAGGCGGCGATGGCGTTCATCGAGTTCCTGCTCAGCGACACGGCGCAGCAGTATTTCGCCGGCAATGTCCATGAATACCCGGTGCGCGGTGACGCCGTCGCGGCCTTCAGCGGTATCGGCGTGGACTACGGCACCGCAAGCGAGGCGGCCATCGAGTTCGATCTCAACGAGCTTACCGATCTCGAGGGCACGCTCGAGATGCTCGAGGAGGTCGGGCTGCTATGAGCCTGTCCGAAGGTCTTTCGGTCCGCCGCGCGCCGGCGGATCGTACCTTCGCCCAGGGCGCCGGCCTTCTGGTCGGCGCCCTCATGATCGTGCCGCTCTTCTATCTCGTCCTGCGCGCGTTCGAGGCCGATTTCGATACCGCGCTGTCGATGATCTTTCGCCCGCGCACCGGCTGGCTTCTGGTCAACACGGCGGCGCTCACGGCCGGGGTGCTCGCCTTTTCCACCGTGATCGCGCTGCCCCTGGCCTGGCTGACCACGCGCACCGATCTGCCCGCGCGGGGCGTTGCCAATGTGCTCGCCGTGCTGCCGCTGGCGGTGCCGGGCTACGTGATGGCCTATGCGCTGATCGGGCTGTCGGGCAATTACGGCTTCATGGCCGAGATCTTCGGGGTCACCTTTCCGCGGCCCTATGGCTGGTTCGGGGCGACGCTGGCGCTCACGCTCTACACCTTCCCCTATCTCTACCTGAACCTGCGGACGGCGTTTCAGGGGCTCGATGCCAGCCTCGAGGAAAGCGCGCGCGCGCTCGGCTGCGGGCGCGCCGAGGTGTTCCGCCGGGTCGTGCTGCCGCATCTGATCCCGGCGCTGTGCGCGGGCTGGCTCGTGATCGGGCTCTACACGATCGGCGATTTCGGCGCCGTCGCGCTGATGCGTTTCGAGGTCTTCTCCTACACCATTTACACCCAGTATTCGGCCGCGTTCGACCGCGTCTATGCCTCCTGGCTGTCGCTGATCCTGATCGTGATCGCGCTTCTCTTCGTGTGGGGCGAGTCGCGGCTGCGCGAGCGCCAGTCCTATGCGCGCACCGGCTCGGGAGCCGGGGCCGGGCCGCGGCGCACGGCGCTCGGACGGCGCGGGCGGATCGCGGGCTGGGCCTTCGTCGCGCTCGTCGCGACGATGTCGATCGGGCTTCCCGTGTCGGTGCTGACCTTCTGGATGACACGCTCGCCGCTGGTCGCACAGCTGCCCGACCTCGTGCAGAGTTTCGGGCAGTCGCTCTCGGTGGCCGCGCCATCGGCGGTGCTCGCCGCAGGGCTGGCGATGCCGGTGGCCTGGCTCGCGGTCCGCCACCCCTCACCCACCTCCAGCCTCATCAACCGGCTGGCCTTCGTCGGCTATGCGGTGCCGCCGCTCGCCTTCGCGCTGGCCTTCGTGTTCTTCGCCCTGCGCGCGGCGCCGTTCCTCTACCAGACCCATCTGCTGCTGGTCACGGCCTATGCGCTCGCCTTTCTCGCGCTGGCGCTGGGACCGATCCGTTCGGCACTCTACCAGGCCCGCCCGTCCATGGAGGAGTCAGCGCGCGCCCTCGGGCTGGGGCCGGCGGAGACGTTCCTGCGCGTCACGCTGCCGACGATCCGGCCCGGCGTGGTGGCGGGGATGGTGCTGGTTCTCGTCATCGCTATGAAGGAGCTGCCGATCGCCTTCCTGCTCGCCCCGACCGGATTTCGCCCGCTCGCGATCACCATGTTCTCGCGCACCTCCGAGGGGATGCTGCTGCAGGCCGCCCCCTTCGCGGCTGCGATAATGGCGTTCTCTGCCCTTTTCGTCGGGTTTATCCTGCGCCACGATTCCAAGGTTGGAGGATCACGATGAACCGCCCCGCTAGCCTCGAGTTCCGGATGCCCGCCGATGCCTCGCCGCTCGGTTTTCGCCAGCGCCCGGCGCGGGTGCTCCTGGAGATCGAGGGGCTGCGCAAGCACTTCACCCGCGATGATGCCCCCGCCGCCGTCGAGCGCGTCGGTCTGACCGTGGGCGAGGGCGAACTGATCGCGCTGCTCGGCCCCTCGGGCTGCGGCAAGACCACGACGCTGCGCATGATCGGCGGCTTCGAGATCCCGGATGCCGGCACCATCACCCTGCGCGGGCGCGACATCACCCGCCTGCCGCCGGAGGCGCGCGGCATCGGCTTCGTCTTCCAGGATTACGCGCTGTTCCCGCATCTCGACGTGCTGGCGAATGTGCGCTTCGGGCTGCGCGGGATGACACGGGCCGAAGCGGAGGCGCGCGCGCGCGAGATGCTGCGCCTCGTCGGCCTCGAGGAGCTCGCCGCGCGCCGCCCGCACGAGCTGTCGGGCGGCCAGCAGCAGCGCGTTGCGCTGGCCCGCACGCTCGCCCCCGCCCCGCCGCTCGTGCTGCTCGACGAGCCGTTCTCCAATCTCGACACCGCGATGCGCGTGGAGACCCGCCAGGAAGTGCGCGCGTTGCTGAAGAAGTCCGGCTCCGCAGCGGTCCTCGTCACGCATGACCAGGAGGAGGCCCTGGCACTCGCCGACCGGGTCGCGGTGATGGCTGCCGGCCGTGTCGTGCAGGTCGGAACACCCGACGAGATCTATCGCAATCCCGCGAACGCCTTCGTGGCGAGCTTTCTCGGCCGCTCGAACATTCTTGCGGGCAATGCCGACGGCATGGATGCCGATACCGCGCTCGGCCGCCTGCCGCTGTCGCGCGCGGCCAATGGCGCGGTGCGCCTCGCGGTGCGCCCCGAGCAGATCATGCTCGAGCCCGATCCCGACGGACCCGCCGCGGTCGTCGGGCGCGAATTCCGCGGCCATGATCAGCTCTACTGGGTCCAGGAGGGCGAGACCTGCATGCTGGTGATCAGCGGTCCGGGCGCCGAGATCGAAACCGGCACCCGCGTGCGGCTGCGGGTCTGCGATTGCGTGGTGCCGCTGAGCTGACCGCCCCCGAAAAATCGCATCCGCATTGCGAAATCCGCCATGCAACCTGCGCGATACGGGTTATCGCTTGCGCATCTTTCCATTTCTGGAATAATTGGCGGCGCCGAATTCAAAAACCGCGGGGACGCCATGACCAATACCAACCTCGAAGAGCTTTCCCTAAGGGAGCTCAAGCAGCTCAAAAAGAATGTGGAGCACGCGATCGACACCTACAAGGAACGCCAGAAACGGCAGGCGATCGTCGAGCTCGACGAAATTGCGCGCGAGAGGGGATTCACGCTCGCCGAACTCACCGCAGACGCGAAGAAAATACGCAAACCCGTGCCGCCGAAATACGCCCATCCCGAGGATCCGAACACCACATGGACGGGCCGTGGCCGGCAGCCGAAATGGATCAAGGCGCATCTCGAAAAGGGTGGCAACCTCGAGGATCTGCGGATCCGCGACTGACGGCCGCGCCGGGGAGACTCGCATACTGGCACCGCGTATCCTGAAATGGATGGCCGCCCTCGCCGGAGTGTGGCGTATGATCGGCGAGCGCAACCTCGGGCTGATTTCCGCAGGGGTGGCTTTCTACGCGATGCTGTCGCTCTTTCCCGCGGCGGCAGCGATCATCGCGCTTTTCGGGTTCATTGCCGACCCCGCCTTCATCGAAACGCAGATGGAATTCATCCGCGATTTCGTCCCCGATGAAGCCTTCGCGCTCCTGCAGCATCAGCTCGACCGGCTCATCACCACGACCGAAAGCACGCTCGGTGTCACCACGGCGGTGTCGATGCTGGTGGCGCTGTGGTCGGCGCGGCTCGGCGTGAACGGAATGATCCGCGGTCTGACGACGATCCACGGCGCCGAGCATCGCGGCGGAGTCTGGGACCTGCTGGTCGCCATGCTCCTGACGGGCGTGATGATCGGTGTCGCGATCGTGTCGCTGATCGCGCTGCTGGTCTTTCCGGTGATCCTGGCCTTCATGCCGCTGGGCGGTTTCGAGGCTGTGCTCGTGAACACGGTGCGCTGGGCCGTGGCGATCGGCGCGGTGGTGTTCGGGATCGCGCTGCTGTACCGTTTCGGCCCCAACCGGAATGGCCGGCGCACGCGCTGGGTCTCGCCGGGGCTGGTCGTGGCGGTGCTGCTCTGGGCGCTGGCCTCGGTGGCGTTCTCGCAGTTCCTCGCCAATTTCGGCAATTACAACGAGGTCTACGGCTCCATCGGCGCCGTGGTGGCGCTGCTCATGTGGCTGTATCTCAGCGCCTTCGTGGTGCTGCTCGGCGGGGCGCTCAACGCCCAGCTCGAGGCGCTCGGCCTCCCGCCTGCACAGGTCGGCGCGCCTCAATAATCGCGCTCGAAGAACACCCCGACCCCGGTGCGCCCCTCGGTGTCGGCGCGCCCGCGCAGCGTCACCGAGCGGCTGACATCGAGGTTGATCGACACCTCGCTGCGCCCCTCCGAGTCCACGGTCACGTCGGTATAGACATTCTCGGTGATGTAGCGCCCCGCGCGCACGCCGACCTCGTCATCGTCGCCCGTGTAGACATCGAGATCGTCGAGCCCGAAGTTGCGCCGCAGATTGCCCACGACGCCGTCGCCGCCGCGCCCGGTCAGCGTCGCCACGGCCTGGGCGAGCTGCGCGGCCTGCAGAGCCGAGATGTTGTCGAGCCCACGGCCGAACAGAATCCGTGCGACGACCTCCTCCTCGGGCAGCGGGGGGGCGGACTCGAAGCGTATCTCGGGCTCCGTCGCCTCGCCCTCGATGACGATGCTCGCGGAGATGCCATCCGTCTCCGTCGTCGCCACCAGCCGCAGCACGGGGATGAACCGCCCCGACAGCACCGCCGATCCCTCGGTGAGGTTGAAGCGGTTGCCGAGCAGGTCGAGGCGGCCGCGGATCAGGCTGAAATCGCCCACGGGCACGATGTTCTGGGTCGTGCCGGTGATGTCGAGTGACCCGCCGAGCTCGGCGTCGAGGCCGCGGCCGCGGATGAAGATGCGGTTGGGCGCGGAGATCCCGATATCGAGCGCGAAAGGCCGCGCCGTTCCGCGTTCGCCGTTTTCCGCGATCAGCCCGGCGCGCACCCGGCTCGCGAAGCTCGTCGCCGACTCGTTGACGTGCTCCAGCGTGAGCGGAATGTAGCCCGGCCCGCCGAGCCCCGTCGAGGGCACCCGGATCTGTGTCTCCCCGAGGCTGAGCGCGCCGCGGATCGCCCCGCCACCCTGCAGCGGGCCGGTGACCGCGAGCTCGCCCGACACCGAGGTGTCGAACAGATCCGGGTCGCGCAGGCGCACCGCGTCGAGCGCGATGCCCAGGTCGCCCTCGAACGGCGCGGCCAGCCCGATGCGCCCCTGCGCGCTGAGGCTGCCGCCATCGGCGACATTCGCGCGCGCGTCGATATCGGCCCCCGCCGGGCCGAGCTCGGCCGTGGCGGCGACATCCTCGAGCCGGACATTGCCGGCGGGCACGACGATGCGCGTGCCCTCGGTGCTGATCGTGCCGCGCAGCGCGTCGAGCCCCGGCTGGCCGACCAGACGCAGGTCGTAGCGCGCCGGCCCGAGGATGGAGATCGGGTCCACGAACCGATTGATCAGCCCGAGCGCCGCCGTGCCCTGGATTCGCAGATCCGAGGTCAGATCGGCCGCCATGCGCCCGCTAACCGTGAAGTCGATCTCCCCCGGCCCCGTTCCGGCAAGGTCGAGCGCGTAGCCGCGCGCGCCCAGATCATCGACCGTCCCGCCGACCTGCAACGGCCCCGAGAACCCGTCGAGGACGAGCCCCAGATCCGCGAGCCGGGCCGAGACATCGACGCGGCGCTCGTCGCCATCGACGACCCCGGCGGCACTGACATCGAGCTGCGGATTGGTCAGCTCGAGATCATCCACATTGATCGCCCCGTCCTCCTCGCGCGCCGCGAGCGAAAGCCGCGTGGTACCGGCGAGCACCGCGTCCGCTTCGGGCTGGCCGATGGCGAGGCCGCGCGCCTCGGCCGACAGCCGGATATCGCGACGCGCGCCGTCCTCGGAGAGCTCGGCCTCGGCGGTGAGCGCGCCGCGATACTGCGCCCCGAGCGCGCCGAGATCGCGAAAATCGAGCACGCCGCGCAGATCGCTGGCGCCGGGCGCGTAAAGGCCCTCCAACTGCGCCGAGAGCGCCGCGCCATCGACCTCCAGCTGCGCGATCTCGATCTGCTCGCCGCGCCGGGTCGCTTCGAGCGCGATCGTGCTCTGCCCGCGCAGGAGCCCGTCGAGCTCGTCGGACAGCCCGGTGGCGAGATCGCGCGCGGTCGCGTTCATCGCGACATGCTCGGCGCCGTCGCGCTCGCGCAGCCGCGCCGTCGCGCTCACCGCGCCGCCATATTGCGCCCCCAGCACCGACAGATCGTCGAAATCGAGATCGGCGGTCAGATCGCTCGCGCCGGGGGTATAGAGCCCGGTCGCGCGTATCGCCAGCGTCGACGCCGCCACGTCGAGGCCGGCAATCTCGATCTGCTCGCCGCGCCGCGTTGCGTCGAGCTCGATGGTGCTGCGCCCGGCCAGGAGCGCGTCGAGTTCGTCGGACAGGCCGGTGACGATGTCGCGCGCCTCGGCGTCCATGGTGATGCGTTCGGCGCCGTTGGCATCGCGCAGCCGCGCCTCGGCGCGCAGGGCGCCGCCATACTGCGCGCCCATCACCGACAGATCGGAGAAGTCGAGATCGGCGTCGATCTCGCTGCCGGCGCTGCGCACCGCCCCGTCGATCCGGGCCGCGAGCGTGGCGGCGTTGACGGTGAAATCGCGGATGGTGGTGCCCTCGGTATCGCGGCGCACATTGCCTGCGATGCGGCTGTCACCGGCGAGCAGACCGTCGAGCGCGTCGATGCCCGCGGCGAGGTCGCGCCCCTCCAGCGCCATGTCGAGATCGAAGATGGCCGACAGCGGATCCAGGCTGCCGCCGATCTCGCCGCGCAGCCGACCGGCAATCGGCTGGCCGGCAAGCCCCTCGAAGCGCGACAGGTCATCGAGCCGCGCGCTGACGCGCCCGTCGATATCGAGCCCGTCGATGGTCGCGCTGCCCGCGAGCGAATAATCCGCGCCGCGCAGCGCGAGCGACGGCAGCTGCACCGGTTCGCCTTCGCTCCAGATCACGCGCAGCGCGCCCACGATCTCGTCGCCGAGCGCGCGGGCGAGGTCCGCGTCCTGCGGCGCGATCCCGCTCGCCGCGTAGCGCAGCGCGCCGCGCACGCCGCGCCCGTTCGCACCGTCGCCGCGGGTAATTCGCCCGTCGCCCCACAGCCGCAGCGTGTCGATATCGAGGTCGGGCCGGTCGAGATTGCGCACCGTGCCGTCGATGTCCCAGTCCTCGCTGCGCTCGGCGTCGTAATCGAGGCGCAGCCTTGCCTCGTCGATGCGCGTGCGCGGCCCGCCGATCGGCAGCACGACCGGCTCACCCTCGGGATCCGCGATGTCGAGCCCGACATCGACGAATTCCGGCAGCCCGTCGGCCCCGATCACCACGCGCCCCGCGATGTCGAGCGCGCGGGCCCGCAGCACCATGTCCTCGAGCTCGAAGCGCCCGTCGGGATACTGCGCGCCCTCGGTGCGCAGGATCAGCTCGTCGCCGAAGAAATCGGTGAAATCGGGCGCGAAGAGTGGCGCCATGTCGCCCTGCAGATCGGCCTCGAAGCGGCGCGTGGCACTGTCGGGATCGCCCTCTTCGGCCAGCTCCTCGCGCAGCTCGACGCGGCCGGCGAGCCGGTCCACCCCGTCGGTCGCAAGGCGCAGATCCGCCGCGAAATCCGAAAGCGGCCCGTCGCCCTGGACGGAGAGCTCGAGCTCGGGGGTGTCGGGCAGCCCGATCAGCCGGGCCGCGATCCCGCCCGCCTCTTCGGCGAGTTCGAGGCCCAGCGACAGCTCGCGGGTCTCGTTGCTGAAGGCGGCATCGAGCGCGAAACGCCCGCGCGGGCCATCGATGCGCTCGGCCGCGAGCGCGGCGCGGCCCTCGCCATCGGCGATATTCGCCTCGCCGGACAGGCTGAATTCGACCGCCTCGCCGAAGACCGGCGCGCCGATCGAGACACGGTCGGCACGCAACTCGTCGATATTGACGGCGACGGGCAGCTCGGGCAGCGCGAAGGGCGTCGCCTCCGGCGCCGGGGCGCCGCCCTCCTCGCCCTCGGGCAGGCGCGACAGCTCGATCTCCGCGGCGGTCAGCTCGTTGATCTGGATGCGCCGGCGCAGTGCGGCGGCGCGGTTCCAGTGCATCGTGACATCGCGCAGCTCGACCCAGACGCCCTCGTCATCGGCGATGGTCATCCGGTCGATGCGCGCGCGCGACGAGATCGCGCCGCGAAACCCAGAGATGCGCACCTCGCGCCCCGCCTCCGAAAGCGAGTCCTGCAGAAAGCGCGTCAGGAAGCCCGCGCCGTCATCGTCATCCTGCGCGATGGCAGGCTGTCCGAGAAGCGGCAGCGCGAGGAGCGCGGCGAGAAGGTGACGCATCAGAAAGCCTGCCCGAGTCCGATATAAACCTGTATCCCGTCGCCGGTATCGCCCGCCACGGGCCCGGCGACGTCGAGACGGATCGGGCCGATCCCGGTGTCGTAGCGCAGCCCGAGCCCCGCGCCCGCATGCCAGTCGTCGTCGCCCGTGAACGCCCCGTTCGAGATATACCCCGCATCGGCGAAGGCAACGGCGCCGAAATTGCCCCAGACGCTGGCGCGGAACTCGCCCGACGCCCCCACGAAGCCGCGCCCGCCCGAGCGCGCCCCGTTCGTCTCGGCGCCGAGGGACTGGTAGGGCTGGCCGCGCACCGTACCGCCCCCGCCGGAATAGAACAGCAGGTCGCGCGGCGTGCGCGCGATGGCGGAGCCGATCACGGCGCCACCCTGCAGCCGCCCGGCGACCACGTAATCACCCTCATCATCGAAACCGTAATAGGCGCGCGCATCGAGCTTGAACTGTGCGCCCTCGTCGGCGCCCGACAGCCCGACGAAAGGCTCCACGCCACCGCGCAGATAGGTCCCCGAGCTGGCGTTGAGCTCGCTGTCGCGCGCATCGCGCGTCACCTGCACGGGCAACGACAGGGTCAGCAGGCTGTTGCGGCCGAAATCGTCGTCTACGCGCTCGTAATTGAGCGCCAGCGCCGCCTCGCCCGAGGAGCGGCTCGACATGGTGTGCGATGCCCCGAAGCTGAGCCGCACGCGGTCGGCGCTGTAATCGCGCTCGTCGATGAACTCGGTACGCGCCTCGCCGAAGACGCTGGTATCGGGAGTGAAGGTGGCCGGGCGGGTCAGGCGCGTCGAGAAGCGGTAATCGATGCCGCTGTCGGCCTGGCCGCCGATATTGCCGACCTCGCCCTCCACGCGCAGCCGCTCGGCGCCGCCGAAGATGTTGCGGTGCAGCCAGAAGCCCGACAGACGCAGCCCCTCCTGGGTGTCGACCTCGGCGCCGAAACCAAAGCGGCGCGGCGGCGCCTCCACGAGCGTGGCGGTGATGTCGAGCACGTCATCGGCATCAGCCTCGTCGGCCTCCTCGAGACTCGCGGAGCGGAACATGCCCACCCGGCGCAGCCGCTGCGCGGCGGTGTCGATCGCTTCCGGGTCGAAGCGCTCGCCCTCGGGAAACCCCGCGATCTCGCGCACGCGCTCCTCGGAGATCGTCTCGGCACCGCGCACATGGAGCGGGCCGAAGGTCATGCGCGGGCCGGGATCGATGCGGATATCCGCGTCGAGCCGGCGCGTGTCATGGTCGGCCACGATGCGCTCATCGGTAGCACTGGCCTTGGCGTGGCCCTGCGCGCGCCAGCCATCGACGGCGTCCTCGGCGACGTCGCGCAGGATGCCGCTGCGCGCGCGCTCGCCGCGGCGGAAGCGCTCCGGCAGCTCGGTGTCGCGCGCCATCGGCTCGACCTCGGCACGACCGAAGCGGAAGGTCGGACCGGGATCGACGAGGATGCGGATGCGCTCGACGCTCTGCGGCGCGGCGAGCGGCGCGATATCGGCCGCCTCGCGCCCGTCGAACTCGATGCTGACGATGCCGCCGTAATGCCCCTCGCCGTAGAGCGCGCCCGTCAGCCGTTGGTACTCGGCCCGTGCGGCGGCGAAGAGCTCCTGCGGATCATCCACCCCGTCGCGCCGCGCCTCCAGAAGCAGCGAGCTTCCGCGCAGCGCGCTCATCAGCGAATCGCTCGCATCGGGACTGACCAGCTCGATCTCCTGCGCGGCGGCGGGCCCGAAGAGCACGGCCGCCAGGGCCAACACCGTCCCCGTGCGCCGCGCAACCCGGTCCGATCCCTTCCATGGTGACGCCTTCACTTTACACTCCGGCTCTTTCCGTTCCGGCCAAGACTTACATTTCGGGCGCGCCGGAACAATGCACCGGGCGTGCATTCGCGCGCTTTGAAGTGCCACAGCGGCGCGCCGGTCACGATCAAGCGCGGCCTGCTGTGGCCCCGTGTCGCAGCGCGGCCCCTGACCCGGAAGCGCGACGGCGCCGCGGGCGGACCGATTCGCCACTAACCGCGCAGGAGTTCCGGCAGCCAGAGCACCAGCCCCGGGAAGGCCAGCAGCAGCCCGACCCGGAAGATCTCCATGCAAAAGAACGGCACCACACCCTTGAAGGTCTGGATCATCGGCGTGTCCTTGGCCATCGCGGAGATGACGAAGACATTCATCCCCACCGGCGGCGTTATCAGCCCGAGCTCCACCACCACGAGCGCGAGTATCCCGAACCAGATCCGCAGCTCGTCGGTGGACATGCCGAAGCCCGACCCCTCCGCGCCCTGCATCGGCCCGCCATTGAGCGCGACCATCACCGGCCACAGGAACGGGATCACGAGCAGGATCATCGACAGGCTGTCGAGCAGCATCCCGAGCAGGATCAGGGTGATCAGGATCAGGATCAGCACCGTGAAGGGCTCGAGCCCGGAGCCGAGGATCCACTCCGCCGTGAATTGCGGCAGTCGCACCCGGGCCATGTAGATCGACATCAGCTCGGCGCCGAGCAGGATCAGGAAGATCATCCCCGTGGTCGAGGCGGTCTCGATCAGCGCCGAACGGATCGAGCCCTTCTCGAACTGGCGCTGGATCACGCCCACGAGCCAGACCAGGAACACGCCCACGGCCGCCGCCGGGGTCGGGTTGTAGAACCCCGCATAGATGCCGCCGATCACCACCCCGAAGATCAGCAGCACCGGTATCACCCCGAGCGAGGCGGCGCGGAACTCCGCGCGGTCCACGGCGCCCGCCGACGGCCCCGATTCGGGAAACACCGCGACATAGATCGCGATGGTCAGCATGAACAGGATCACCGCGATCAGCCCCGGGATCAGCGCGGCCATGAACATCGTGACGATGTTGGCCTCGACGATGATCGCGTAGATGATCAGCACCACCGAGGGCGGGATCAGGATGCCGAGCACTCCGCCCGCGGCGAGCGTCCCCGTCGCCAGCGAGCCCGCATAATTGTAGCGGCGCAGCTCCGGCAGCGCGACCTTGCCCATGGTCGAGGCCGTCGCAAGCGACGAGCCCGCCACCGCGCCGAAGCCCGCGCAGGCCCCGATCGCCGCCATCGCCGTGCCGCCGCGCATCCAGCCGAGCCAGGCATTCGTCGCCCGGAACAGCGCCTGCGAGAACCCCGCCTTCGTGGCGAGCGCCCCCATCAGGATGAACATCGGGATCACCGCGAGGTCGTAGACGGCGAACTGCCCGTAGGCGAGCGTCTTGAGCTGCGCGAGCATCATGTTGACGCCGTTGGGCACCGCCACGGCGGTGCCGACTCCGCCCACGAGGATCATCGCATAGGCGATGGGCATGCGCAGGATGATCAGGACCAGGAGCGCCCCGAGCCCGAGGAAACCCAGCGTGACGGGATCTGTCATGTAGTGTCGTCTCCGGTGATCGCGGCGCGGCCCTGTTCGATCAGGGTGACGATGGAGGTGACGGCGAGCAGCGCCAGCGAGAACAGGATCGGCACGAAGGCATACCAGATCGGCACGTTGCGCACCGTCGTGGTGTAGCCGAAATCGCGCTGATCGGCCATCCCCTCGCTCATGCGCCACAGAAGCAGCAGCGAGAACAGGATCGCGACCACCGAGGCGACGAGCTTGAAGATCGCGATCGCCCGCGGCGAGGCGCGCGAGGTGAAGATGTCGGCGGTCACGTTGGCGTCGGTGAGCTGGCAATAGGGCAGGTAGCAGAACACGACGACGGCGGAGCCCATCGCCGTAAGCTCCACCGCGCCGTTGAAGCGATAGCCGGTCAACGGCCGGGTCATCGCGGTGAGCACCTCGAACACGTTGACCGCGACGACCGCGATCAGGACGAGTCCCCCCACCAGCGCCCAGGCCGTGACCAGCTTTTCGAACGCACCGAGCAGGCCGGTGCGCGCGGATGTCTCGCTGTCGTCCATCAGTCCTCTTCGGTGTATTGCGTCACCAGTTCGCGCGCGCGCTCGACGAGGGCCTCGGCGTCTATGCCCTCCTCGCTGCGCTCGCGGATCCAGCGCTCGGGAACCTCGTCGAGGACCGCGCGGAAGGCGTCGGTTTCCTCCTCGGTGAGCACGATGTGCTCGTTGCCGGCATCGGTGGCGACGGAAAGACCGCCGGCCTCGGAGCCCATCCAGATCTCGCCGACCTCGCGCCACCAGTCGCGGTCGGAGGCCTGGCGGAAGGCGTCCTGGATGTCGGCGGGCAGGCTGTCCCAACGGTCCTGGTTCATCGACACCTGAAAGGTCGTGGTGCCGATGCGAAAGCCGTCATGGCCCTCGATCTGGTACTGGGTCTGCTCCTGAAGCTGCAGCGGCGGGATGATCTCGAACGGAATCAGCGCGCCGTCCACCGTCCCGCGCGAGAGCGCCTGCGGCAGCTCGGGCACCGGCATCGAGACCGGGGTCGCCCCGAACGCCTCGATCGCCCAGGCGCCGGTGCGCGTCGGGATGCGCAGATCCATGCCCTCGAGATCGTCGGGATGACGCACCGCGGTGTCACGCATATGGATCGCCTGGCCGCCATGGGTGTGCAGGAACATCACCTCGACGCCGCCGTATTCCTCGGCGAGATGGTCGTCGAACATGTCGTAGAGCGCGAGATTCGCCGGGACCGCGTCGTTCTCGAAGACGGTCGGCAGCTCCATCACCTCCGAGCGCGGGAACAGGCCGGGCGTGTAGCCGTTCACCGTCCAGATCAGGTCCACGACACCGTCGCGGGCCTGGCTGATGAGTTCGGGCGGGCTGCCGCCGAGCGTCATGTTCGGATAGATCTCGATCGAGACCTGCCCGTCCGAGAGCTCCTCCACGCGCTCGGCCCAGGGCACCAGCATCTCGGTATGCGCCGGCGCGCCTTCCCCGAGGAAGTGATGCAACGTGAAGGTGTGCTCCTGCGCAAGCGCCGCGCCGGGCACGGACAGCGCAAGCGCCGAGGCCTTGAGCGTCAGGATCGTTCTGGCGGATGCACGCATGTCGTCCTCCCTCGAATTGCGGTCAACCTTGCCCCGTTTACCGCAATTGGCAACCGTTGCAAAGGCAACGTCCTGCCCCCGCGGATGCTCGAGCACCGGGACCGCCCCGCGCGGTAGCGCGCGAGGATCAGGCCGCGCGGTAGCGCGCGAGGAAAGTCGCCACCGCCCCCTCGATCACACGCTCGACACACCCCGGGCCGATGGTCCCGGCCAGGCCGCAGCTCATCCGCGCGAACAGATCGGCCTTGCTCAGCTCGACGAACTGGTCGGCCGCGAGCGCGACATCCTCGATCGTGAGCCAGCCCGCGGCGCACGCGCCCTCGAGATACGCCCCGATCCGGGCGCGCGCGAGCTTCGGACCGCTTTCGTAGAAATGGCGCCCGAGCTCGGGAAAGCGCACCGCCTCGGCGGCACAGATGCGGTGCATCGCCTGCCCGAAGGAGGAGAGGTAGAAATCGATCAGCCGCCGCGCCGCCGCGCGCAGCACCGCCTCGGGCGGCGCCGCGGAATCGGACAGCTCGATCGCGGCGTCCGCCTGCCGGCGGCACTCGACGCGCACCACCTCCTCGAACAGGAGCCGCTTGTCGGGGAAATAGCTGTAGAGCGTCGCCTTGGAGACCCCGGCGCGGCGGGCGATCTCGTCCATGCTGCCGCGCTCATAGCCATCGGCCATGAACACCGCGCGCGCGCCGTCGAGAACCTGCCGGAACTTGCGCCCGCGACGGATCGCGCCCTTCACCGACCGTGGGCCCGGGTTTCCCGGCGTGGCTGGCATGTCCCGCTCCATCATCTCACCTTAAACGCGCGGCGGCGGGCGCGGCAACACCAACGCGCGGCGACCGGAACTGGCGGCGCGGCGCGGCACGTGCTAGCGGCGGGTGATGATCGACGTCTTCCTGCAGACGCTGCCCTTCTTCGTGCTGGTGGGGCTGGGCTACGCGGCCGGGCGCGCGGGGTGGTTCAGCGCCGCGGCGACCGATCATCTCACGAAATTCGTGTTCTATTTCGCGCTGTCGGCGCTGCTGTTTCGCTTTTCCGCGACCCTGTCGGTGGGCGAGATCTTCGATCCGCGCTTCGTCGGGGCCTATCTGCTCGCGAGCATCGGACTCTACGCGGTCGCGATGGCGGTGGCGCTGATGCGGCGGCGGCCGATGGTCGAGGCGGCGATGGAGGCGCAATGCGCCGTGATCGGGAATACCGGCTTTCTGGGCGTGCCGCTGCTCGTGGCGCTTCTGGGCGAGCGGGCAGCGGGGCCGGTGCTGATGGTGCTGACGATCGATCTCGTCGTCTTTGCGAGCCTGATCACCGTTCTGGTGACCTGGGCGCGGGCGGGGCGGCTCTCTCCGGATCTGCCGGGGCGGCTCGCGCGCGGGCTTCTGGCCAATCCGATGGTGGTGGCGGTGGCGCTGGGGCTGGGCTGGTCGGCGACCGGGCTGGCGCTGCCCGCGCCGGCGGATGACGCGCTCGCCCTGCTCGCGGCGGCGGCGACGCCGGGCGCGCTATTCGCCATCGGCGCGTCGCTGGCGACAAAGGCGGCCGAGCGGCTGACCGTGGCGGGGTGGCTTGCCTTCGCCAAGCTGGTGCTGCATCCCGGCGCGGTGGCGCTCGCGGCGCTGTGGGTCTTCGCGGTGGAGCCGGGCGCGGCGGGGGTGATGATCGCGGCGGCGGCACTGCCGGTGGCGGGCAATGTCTACATGCTCGCGCAGCATTACGGCGTCGCCCCGCAGCGGGTGTCGGCCTCGATCCTGCTCTCGACGGCGGCGGCGCTGGTGACGGTGCCGGTGGTGATTGCCCTCGTTTCGGGGCTGTGACAGGGTCCTCGCGGAGGAGAGCCCGATGATGCGCGCGGCGCGGTCATGACCGTGATCCATGTCGATGCCGATGCCTGCCCGGTGAAGGCCGAGGCCGAGCGGATCGCGACCCGCCACGGGGTGCGGCTCAACCTCGTGTGCAATGGCGGGCTGCGCCCCTCGGCCAATCCGCTCGTCGAGGTGGTGTTCGTCGATGCGGGCGCCGATGTCGCGGATCAGTGGATCGCCGCGCAGGCCGGACCCGGCGACATCGTCGTGACAGCCGACATCCCGCTGGCGGCCAAATGCGTGGCCGCCGGGGCGCGGGTGATCAATCACGACGGCGGCGAGTTCACCGAGGCCAATATCGGCGAGCGGCTCGCGATGCGCGACCTTATGGCCGATCTGCGCGCGGCGGACCCCTTCCGCGCCGGCGGCGGAAGCGCCTTCGGCAAGGCCGAGCGCGCGCGCTTTGCCGACGCGCTCGACCGCGCCGTGCGCGCCGCGCGCCGCGAGGCCGCGCCATGACGCTCGCCGTCAGCCGCGCGGCCAACACCGCCGGGGTGCTGTGCGTGATCGCCGGCACCGCCGCCTTCACCGTCAATGACGCGGCGGTGAAGTTCCTCTCCGACGGTTACGCGCTGCACCAGGTGGTGCTGATGCGCAGCATCGTCGCGCTCGCGGTGATCGGGGGCATCTTCCTGCCGCTGGCGGGCGGACTCGACGCGCTGCGCACCCGGCGGCCCTTCATGCACATGCTGCGCGGGTTGTGCGTGGTGGTGGCGAACATGTTCTTCTTTCTCGCGCTGGCGACGATGCCGCTCGCCGACGCGACCGCGATCCTGTTCTTCGCGCCGATGCTGATCACGCTGATGTCGGCGGTGCTGCTCGGCGATGCGGTCGGGCCGCGGCGCTGGGGAGCGGTGGTGGTCGGGTTTCTCGGCATCGTGCTGATGCTGCGCCCCGGCGCCGAGGCGTTCCAGCCCGCCGCGATCCTGCCCGTGATCGCGGCCTTCGGCTATGCCGGGCTGAGCATCGTCACCCGCGTCATAGGCAGCACCGAGCGCGCCATCACCATGGCCTTCTATATCCAGATCACCTTCCTGTTCGTGAGCATCGCGATGGGGCTCGCCGTGGGCGACGGCCGCTTCGAGCAGCCCGAGGATGCGACGCTGGCCTTCCTGCTGCGCGAATGGGTCTGGCCGCCGATGGCGGATATTCCCGTGCTCGTGGTGCTGGGGCTGTCGAGCGCGGCGGGGGGCTATTTCATCAGCCAGGGCTACCGGCTCGCCGAGCCCTCGCTCGCCGCGCCCTTCGAGTATGTCTCGATGCCGCTGGCGATCGTGATCGGGGTGATCGTGTTCGCGGAATGGCCCGATCTCGTGGCCTGGACGGGGATCGTGGTGATCTGCGGCGCCGGGCTCTACCTGTTCTGGCGCGAGACGGTGCAGGGGCGCCGGGACCGGCCCGGCCACAAGATGCGCTGACGCTTTCGCGGCACGGCGCGGCGCGCTATCACTGGGCGCAGGAGGGCCCATGCCGCGCATCGACGCCGTCATTCTCGATATCGGCAACGTGCTGATCGACTGGAACCCGGAGCGGTTCTACGACGCCGCGATCGGCGCGGCCGCCCGCGCGCGGCTCTTTGCCGAGGTCGACCTGCACGCCATGAACGCCGCCGTCGATCGCGGCGCCGATCTCGACACCGAGGTCGAGGCGCTGGCGGCGCGCCATCCCGGCTGGGCGGGGGCGATCCGCATGTGGCGCGACCGCTGGCTGGAGATGGCCTCGCCGGAAATCGCGGACTCCGTTCGGCTGATGCAGCGGCTGCGCGCGCACGGCATGCCGGTGATCGCGCTGAGCAATTTCGGCGTCACGCCGTTCGAGATCGCGCGCGCCGCCTATCCGTTCCTCGAGGATTTCGATGCGCGCTTCATCTCCGGTCATCTCCGCGTGATGAAACCCGAGCCGGACATCTACGCCCGGCTCGAATCCGAGACCGGCCTCGCGCCCGAGCGCCTCCTGTTCACCGACGACCGCGCCGACAACATCGCCGCCGCCGATGCGCGCGGCTGGCACACGCACCGCTTCACGGGCCCGCAGGGCTGGGCGGCGCGGCTCGCCGACGAGGGATTGCTGAAGGAGACCGCCCCATGAGCATCACCATCATCGGCCCCGAGGCCGAATCCCGGCTCGACTGGATCGCACTGACCGACGCCTTCGCCGCGGGCCACCGCAAGCCGCGCGCCGAAATCGGCGACACCTTCCTCTATCGCGGCTCGGATACGCTGCTCTCGCGCGCCGCCTGGATCGACGGGATGGGCATGGCGGTGAAGTCGGCCACGATCTTTCCCGCCAACCCCGAGGCCGGGCATCCGCGCGTCAATGGCGGGGTGAGCCTGTTTTCGGACGAGACCGGCGCCTTCGATGCGCTGGTGGATTTTCATCTCGTCACCAAGTGGAAGACCGCGGGCGACAGCCTCCATGCCGCGCGGCTGCTGGCGCGGCCCGAAAGCCGGGCGATCACGATCGTCGGCGCCGGCACCGTCGCGCGCTCGATGATCGAGGCCTATTCCGCCGCCTTTCCCGGCGCGCAGTTCACCGTCTGGAACCGCTCGGCGGACGCGGCGGACCGGCTCGCCGCAGAGCGCGCGGATGTCAGCGCCAGCGCCGATCTCGAAGCGGCGGTGCGCGGGGCGGACATCATCTGCACGGCGACGATGGCCACCACCCCCATCATCGCCGGGGACTGGCTGCAGCCGGGCCAGCATCTCGACCTCATCGGGGCATTCCGCCACGACATGCGCGAGGTGGACGACACCGCCCTCAAGCGCGCGCATCTCTTCGTGGACAGCTTCCAGACCACGCTCGACCATATCGGCGAGCTCAGGATTCCGCTCGCCGAGGGCATCATCAGCCGCGAGGACGTGCTCGCCGATTTCTACGACGTGCCCGAGGGCCGTTTCACCCGCCCCGACGCGCAGGCGATCACCATCGCCAAGAACGGCGGCGGTGCGCATCTCGACCTGATGACCGCGCGCTATATCCTCGACGCCGCGCGGAGCTAGAGATTGTCCTCGAAGCGAAAGCCCTCCGGGATCGCATCGCGCCCCTCGAGGATCAGGTCGGCCATCACCTCGGCGGCTTTCGGCGCCATGCCGAAGCCGATCTTGAAGCCGCCATTGGCGACGTAGTCGCCATCCGGCAGCCGCCCCAGCATCGGCGCGCGCGAGCGCGCCCGCGGCCGCAGCCCGGCCCAGCGCTCGATCACGGGCGCCCCTGCCAGCGCCGGACAGGCCGCCACGGCGCGGGCATGCACCGCGTCGAGCTGCGCATCCGTGGCA
>SLQD01000026.1 GCA_007131685.1 Paracoccaceae bacterium
AAGCTTCTTGATCGGGACTGCGCGCGCAGGATGTGCCGCGGGGCGCTCGCGCCCCGCACTGCTTGCGGCGACGGTCGATAGCTGTGCTCATCGCCCGAGCAACCATCCGTGTGGTGTAGCGTCGTCGCATGGCCAAGCGGCTGATCGCGGGGGCATCGCCCTGCAAGACGCGCGGTAACGGGGCTTGCAGCCGCAACGCGCTGCAAGGATCAGGGAAATCTGCGACTGCAGGAGAATGGCGACCCCGGCAGGACTCGAACCTGCAGCCATCGACTTAGAAGGTCGGTGCTCTATCCAGTTGAGCTACGGGGCCCGCGCGCGGGCGCAGATTTCGACGATCCGCCCGGCGATTGCAAGAGCCGCGGGGCCTCAGCGGGCCCCGGCGAGCAGATCGCGCGCGCCCTCCCACAGCGCGGTCACGATCTGCCCGGCGGGTTCCTCGCGCGCGCGGGCGGCCGACTGGCCCGCCCATGCCTGCATTCCGGCAAGCTCGCCGCGCTCCGCCGCCGCCGCGCGCATAGGCGCGGTAAGCGCACGCTGGACGGGGTAGGGCGCGGGGGCGGGCGCGCCGGGGTCCGCGGCGGCGGCGACGTAGCCGGTTCGCAGGCTGCGCGCGAGCCGGCCCGAGAGGGCGCGCGTGAGCGTCGTATCCTCCGGCGCGGCCCCGGCCAGCCCCTGCGCCCAGGTCGGCGCGATCCCGGCCTCGAGGCTGCGCAGGAAGGCAGTGCCGAGCATCACCGCCGCGGCGCCAAGCTGCAGTGCCGCGGCCACGCCGCGTGCATCCGCGATGCCCCCCGCCGCGATCACCGGCACCCGCACCGCATCCGCTATCGCGGGCACGAGCGCGAAGAGACCCACGGCGCGCTCCCCCGCCTTTGCCGCCTCGAAGGCGCCGCGATGGCCGCCGGCCTCGCTGCCTTGCGCGATGATGGCGTCGGCGCCGGCGGCCTCTGCGGCGCGCGCCTCGGCCAGCGTCGTCGCGGTGGCGAACCACGGGATCGCGCGCGCCCGCATCGCCGCGATCATGCGGGCCGGGTAGAGCCCCATGATCGAGGAGATCGCATCGGGCCGCGCCACGAGAAGCGCGTCGCATTGCGCCTCGAAATCGATGCAGGCCGCGTCATCCGGAGGCTCGGGCTTCGGCCCCCAGCGCGCGAGGAAATCGCACAGCCGCGCCTCCCGGGCCGGGTCGCGCGCGGGAGGCGGATCGGGCACCCAAAGGTTGAGCTGCACCGGTCCCGCGGCGCGGGTGCGAAACTCCTGCATCCATTCATGGATGGCCTGCGGCGGCATCGCGAGCGCGCCGCAGCCCCCCATGCCCCCCGCACCCGCCACCGCCGCGGCGAGCGCGGGCGGCGAGGCCCCGGCCATCGGCGCCATCAGGATCGGCACCTCGAGACCGTGCGCGTCGCAAAAGGCGCGGCTGCGCGTGAGCGGGGCGGACATGGCGCGCCTCCCTTGGCTGCGGGGCGCGATCATGCGGCAGGGGCGCGGGCGCGGTCAACCGCGAGGCGCGCCCGGCTCAGAACAGCCCCGGCAGCAGCAGCACCAGCGACGGGAAGGCGATCGCCAGCATCACCACCACGACATCGGCGGCGAGGAAGGGCGTCACTCCCTTGAAGATCTGCACGACCGAGACATGGCGCTGCGCCACGTTGCGGATCACGAACACGTTGAGCCCCACCGGCGGCGTGATCATCCCGATCTCGAGCAGCTTGACCACCACGACCCCGAACCAGATCAGGCTGATCTGTTCGGCCTCCAGGATCGGCACCAGCACCGGAAGCGTGACCAGAAGCGCCCCGAAGGGCTCCATCACCGTGCCGAGCGCGACATAGATCACCACGATGATCAGCATGAGCTGCCAGTAGCTCAGCTCGGCATCGCCGACCTGCGCCGAGAGGAACCCCGACAGCCCGGTTATCCCCAGAAAGCGGGTGAACATCATCGCGCCGATGCCGATGATCAGGAGCGAGGCCGAGGTCATCAGCGTCTCGAGCAGGGCGCGCTTCATCACATCGAGGCTCAGATTCCCGACGAGCGCGGCGCAGGCGATGGCCCCGATGGCGCCGACCGCCCCCGCTTCGGTGGTCGTGAACAGACCCGAGAACAAGCCGCCGAAAACCACCCCGATCAGCAGCAGCACCGGCCAGACCCCGCGCAGCGCGTCGCCCGCCGTCAGCCCCGGAGTCTCGATGGGGCGGCGCGGCACGATGTCGGGCCGCCGCCAGGCGATCAGCAGCACGATCACCGCATAGCTCAGCGCCGTCATCAGCCCCATGCCGATGCCGCCGAGAAAGACCTGCGTGATCGAGGTCTCGGCGAAGACGCCGTAGATGATCATCAGGATCGAGGGCGGGATCAGCGCGCCGATGGTCCCGCCCGCGGCGATGGAGCCGGCCGCGAGGCTCGGGGCATAGCCCGCCCGGATCATCTCGGGGATCGCGATGCGCCCCATTGACGCCGCCGTCGCCAGCGACGAGCCGCACACCGCCGCAAAGCCCGAACACGCGAACACCGAGGCGATGGCGAGCGCGCCGGGTAGCCGGCGCAGCGCCAGCTTGGCGGCATCGAACAGCCCCGCGGTGAGCTTGGCGTGATAGGCCACGAACCCCATGAGCAGGAACATCGGCACCGCGCTCATCGTCCAGCTCGCCACGAAGCTGTAGGGCGTGTTGGCCACCACGCCGAGCGCGGGGCCGAAACCCAGAAGCCAGGCGATCCCCCCGAACGACACCACGATCAGCGCGAGCGCGACCGGCACCCGCAGCGCCAGCAGCACCAGCAACCCCGCGACCCCCCAGAACCCGGCCTCGACACTCATGCCGGATCATCCGTCTCGGGTGGTGCCGCTTCGGTGCCCGTGACGATCTCGAGCGCGCGCACCAGCACGATCGCGGCGGCGAGCGCGAAGCCTGCCGGCGGCAGGAAATGGCTCGGCCAGACCGGGATGACATAGTTGAGCACGATCACCGACGAGCCGCTGCGAAACCCCGACAGCGCGTTCAGCCAGGTGGTGTAGCACATCACGGCGTAAACCGCGCAGGCCAGCAGAGCGACCAGCACGTCCGAGGCGCGCTTGACCCGCGGCCCGATCAGCGTATCCACCACCTCGACGGCCACCATGCCGCGCCGCCGCTCGACCCAGGCGAGCGGCAGGAAGGCGATGAACACCATGTAGTAGCGCGACACGATCTCGTTCGTGGCCGGGAGCGGGCGGCCCCAGAGGTTGCGCGCGAGGATGTCGGCGCCGACATGCAGCATCATCAGCAGCACCCCGATCGAGCCGACGAGCGCGAGAAACCGCGCGGCCTGTTCGGCGATGCGGCCGGCGAATGCCATCGGCCCCTCCCTTGCGGCTGAATGGCGGGGCCGACACGCGCCGGCCCCCGCGCGGATCAGAGCCCGTAGCTCGACAGATCCACCTCGCTCCAGATTTCGTCATGGGTGGCTTCGGCCATCGCCTCGGGATCGTCGCCGATCTCGGCGTTGATGGCCTCCCACTTCTCGACGAGTTCGAGGAAATAGGCCACGCGCTCCTCGGCGTCGTCCATGTCGTAGCGCTCCCGCGACAGTTCGGCCGCCGTGGACTGATCGGCCTCGGCGAACTCCTCGGACGCCGCCACGAATGCGTCATCGGCGTCGGTGAACTCGATGCCGGCCTCCTCGGCGGCCTCGATCGCCTCCTGTGGGAAGTCATAGCCCCAGCGCCGGGTGAAATCGGCATTGGCGCGGTTGGCCGCGCGCATCAATGCGCCGCGCTCCTCCTCGCTCATCTCCGCCCAGGTCTGCGCGGAGGTGGTGAAGTTCGAGGTCGCGAAATACGCGCCCAGCGGCACCCGCGTGACATGGGTGGCGAGCTCCACCAGCCGGAACGACAGCAGATCCCCGATCGAGGCCATGGTGCCGTCGATGGTGCCCTGCGACATCGCCTCGAAGGCCTCGCCCACGCCGATGCTCACCGGCACCGCGTCGAAATGCTCGGCCCAGCGCGAGAAGGGTGCGCCGCCCGAGCGCAGCCGGAGCCCCTCGATATCGGCGGCCGATTCCACAGGCTCGTTGGTGATCAGCACATAGGGGTCCGAGGAGCCCGCGCCGAGAAACACCACCCCGAGCTCGGCCATTTCCTCCTGGCAGGTGTCGCAGGTGACGATGTATTCGGTGATCGCAGCACCCATGGCGTGCGGGTTGGTGCCCGACAGGGCGAGCTCGCCCGCGAGCGCCATGTTGGGCAGCTCCGCCGGGTAGTAGAGCGGCAGCAGGTTGCCCACATCCGCGAGCCCCGATTGCAGCGCGTCGCGCATCTGCCCGAGCCCCACGACCTCGGGGCCGAGGATCGTGGCCGACAGCGCGCCGTCGGATTCCCCGGGCAGATACTCGGCCAGGCCCGAATAGAGATGGCTGTGCGCGGGATGCGCGGGCGGGGTGCCGGGCGCGCCGCGCAGCTCGCGCGCATCGGCCGCCCCCGCGGCCAGCACGAGGGCGATGGCGGATGTGGTGGTTGCCAGTTTCATGATCTCTCCTCCCTGATCATCGTCGTCTAGAGCTTCAGCAGGCGGCGCGCGTTCTCCTTGAGGATCAGCGGGCGCACCTCGTCGCGTATCCCGATGCCCTCGAAATCGCGCAGCCAACGATCCGGCGTGATCGCCGGCCAGTCGGAGCCGAACAGCATCTTCTTCTTCAGCAGCGTGTTGGCGTAATGCACGAAGGTCGGCGGGAAGTATTTCGGCGACCAGCCGGACATGTCGATGTGGACATTGGGCTTGTGCGTGGCGACCGACAGCCCCTCCTCCGTCCAGGGAAAGGAGGGGTGTGCCATCACGATCGGCAGGTCGGGAAAATCGACCGCGACATCGTCGAGATAAATCGGGTTGGAGAATTTCTGCCGCATCCCCATGCCGCCGCGCATCCCCGCGCCGACGCCGGTCTGGCCGGTGTGAAACAACGCGATGGCGCCCTCCTCGGCGATCGCCTCGTAGAGCACATAGGCGGCGCGGTCATTGGGGTAGAAGCCCTGCATCGTGGGATGGAACTTGAAGCCACGCACGCCGAACTCGCGCACCAGCCGGCGCGCCTCGCGCGCCCCGGCGCGGCCCTTGGCCGGGTCGATGGAGGCAAAGGGGATCATGATGTCGGCGTTCTCGGCGGCGATGCCCGCGACCTCCTCGTTGGAGTAGCGGCGAAAGCCCGTCTCGCGCTCGGAATCGACGGGAAAGATCACGCAGCCGATGCGGCGCTCGCGAAAGTAGTCGGCGGTCTGGCGGACGCTGGGCAGGTGGTCGTGATCGGCCCCGGCCGGGTTGCGGAAATAGCGCGCGAGCGCGGCCTGGAACTCGTCATAGCCGTCGTCGCGCGGGCCGCAGCACGGCTCTTCGGCATGGGTGTGAAAGTCGATCGCGACGAGTTCGTCGATATTCATCCTTCCCCCTCCGGGCCGAGTCCGACATATTTCTGCAACAGCGCGAAGAGCTGCGTGCGCTCCGCTTCGGTGAGCGTGCTCGGGCGGCGACTGTCATGGGTGAAGAAGGCTTCGGCATGGTCGCGCACGAAGGCCTCACCCTCCCCGGTCAGCCGCAACTCGACGGCGCGGCGGTCCTGCTCCGGCGTGCGCCGTTCGACGAGCCCGCGCTGCTCGAAGTCGCGGATCATCTTGGTCATGTGCGCGCGCTTGATGCGCAGCCGCTGCGCCAGCAGCCCCTGCCGCACCCCCGGATTGAGATGCAGCACCCACAGCACCGAGAACTCCCCCGGCCGCAGCCCGACCTGCCCCAGATCCTCGAAGAAGAAATCGAAGACCTGCACCTGCGCCATGCGCAGCAGAAAGCCCAGCGATCCCGACAGCTCCCCGAGCGCCACATCGGATTCGCTGCCCTGGGCCGTGTCCACGGTGCGGGTCATGGCGCACCCTCCCCGGGAATGTCGAGCCGCTTGGCGCGCTTTTCGAGAAAGGCGCGCAGCCGTTCCTCGGCCTCCGGCGTGCCCGAGGCCAGCGTGGACATCAGCGATTCGACGAACAGCCCGTCCTCGGACGACATGTCCTGAATCCGCGGCAATGCGTTGAGCACGGCGTAA
>SLQD01000153.1 GCA_007131685.1 Paracoccaceae bacterium
CCTCGGCGATGCGCCGGATGTCGCGCATCATCGCGAAGCCCAGCGCATAGGGGTTGATGCCGCCATAGCGCGGATCGTCGAAGCCCGGCTGGGTGAGCACATTGGCGTGATTGTGCAGCACCTCGAGCAGCGCGCCATCATCGATGCGCCCCTGCTCGTGCAGCCGGTGCATGCAATGGAAATGCACGAAGCTCGCGCAGCCTTCGTTCATCACCTGGGTCTGCTTTTGTGGGTAGAAATACTGCGCGATATTGCGGGTGATCTGCAGGATCTCGCGCTGCCAGGGCTCGAGGGCGGGCGAGTAGGTCTCGATGAAGTAGAGAAGATTCTCCTCGGGCAGGCGCATCTCGTCGCGCCGCGCCCGCGCGGGATCGTCGGCGCCCGGATTGCCGGCGCTGCCCACGAGGCTGTCCATCAGGTAATCGGCCGAACGTTCCGCCTCCTCGCGGCGCTGGCGCGCGCGCTCCGCCTGTTCGCGCAGCGAGGGCAGCGGGGGGCGGCGATGCCGGAACACCCCCGAGGGCATCAGCGCATGCGCGGAGTCGAGCACCCGCTCGACGGGGCGCTGGCCGTGGCGTTCCTCGCAGGCGGCGATGTAGTCGCGCGCATATTCGAGATAGTCGAGGATGCCGTCCGGGTCGGTCCATTGCCGGAACAGGTGATTGTTCCTGAAGAAATGGTTGTGGCCGAAGGCCGCATGCGCCATCACCAGCGCCTGCAGCGCCATGGTGTTCTCCTCGAGGCAGTACGAGATGCACGGATTCGAGTTGATGACGATCTCGTAGGCGAGCCCGCGCGCGCCCTTGCGATAGGCGCGTTCGTGATGGATGAAATGCTTTCCGAAGGACCAGTGCCGATACATCAGCGGCATCCCCACCGAGGCGTAGGCGTCGAGCATCTGTTCGGCCGAGATTATCTCGATCTGGTTGGGGAATGTCTCGAGCCCGAGCTCGCCTTCGGCGATTTCGGCAAGCGCATCATGGGTCCGGCGCAGCTTCTCGAAGCTCCAGTCCGGCCCCTCGAAGAGCAGGCGCGCCCGTTCAGCCATCGACGCGCTCCCTGCGCTCGCGCGAGAAAAGCTCGCGGAACACCGGATAGATGTCACCGGGGCGCGCGATGCGCTTCATCGCGAAATTGGGCCAACTCTCGGCGACGCCGCGATAGGCGCGCCACAGCTCGGTGCCCGAGCTTTCCGTGTTGACGAAGCGGGTCTCCTCCTCGGAGAGGATCTCGACATAGGCAAAATACTGGCACGTCGCCAGCAGATCGTCATGCAGCATGGCCACGCAGTTGCGCGAGTCGCCGGAGTAGTTGTCGCCGTCGGAGGCCTGCGCGGCGTAGATGTTCCATTCCGAGGCGGGGAAGCGCTCCGCGATGACGCGGCGCATCTCCTCGAGCGCGGTGCTGACCACGGTGCCGCCGGTCTCGCGGGCATGAAAGAAGGTGTCCTCGTCGACCTCGCTGGCGCGGTGGGTGTGGCGGATGAAGACGATCTCGACGCGGTCGTACTGCCGGCGCAGGAACATGTGCAGCAGGATGAAGAAGCGCTTGGCGAGGTCCTTCTCGCGCTGACGCATCGAGGCGGAGACATCCATCAGGCAGAACATCACCGCGCTGGTATTGGGCTCGGGGATGTGCTCGAAGTTCTTGTAGCGCACATCGAGCGGGTCGAGATAGGGCACCGCCTTGCGCCGCCGGGTCGCCTCCTCCAGTTCGGCCTGCAGGCGGGCGAGTTCGGCGCGGGCTTCGGCGCCGGGCTCGTGCATCGCCTCGAGCTCGAAGATCCGCGCGCGCAGCGCGTCGAGCCGTGCATCGCCGGGCCGGCGCAGCGCCACGCGCCGGCCGAGCGCGTTGCGCATCGTGCGCTGCAGATCCATGTTGCCCGGCGAGCCGGTCACGGAGATCCCCGCGCGCCGCGGTGTCGTCGTCTCGGTTTCCTTCAGTGTGCGCTTGACGAGATCGGGCAGCTCCAGATCCTCGAAGAAGACATCGAGGAACTCTTCGCGCGAGAGCGCGAAGACGAAATCATCCTCTCCCTCCCCATCCTCGGCGCCCTCGCGCCCGCCGCCCCCGCCGGAGCCGGCGGGGGGTTTGTCGATGGTGTCGCCGGCGCGATAGTCGCGGTTGCCGGGCAGGATGTGGCGGTGGCGGCCGGCGTCACGGGCATGGCGAAAGCTCGGCTCGCGGATGCTGTCGGCGGGCACGGAAACCTCGCCGCGGGTTTCGACATCGGCGATGGCATTGTCGCGCACGGCGCGGTCCACGGCCTTCTTCACATGGGCGCGGACCCGCCGCAGGAAGCGGCGGCGGTTCCCGAGATTGCGGTCCTTCGGGTTCAGCCGGCGGTCCACGAAATTGGTCATCGGGTCCTGTCGCTCATCCGGCCTTGTTGACGCGCATATACCACTCCACCAGCCGTCTGACCTGCCGCGGGGTGTAGCCGCGCGCCACCATCCGCTCGACGAATTCGGCGTGCTTGGCCTCGGTCTCGCGGTCGCGCTTGGCGCCGAAGCTGATCACCGGCAGCAGATCCTCGACCTGGGAGAACATGCGCTTCTCGATCACGCGGCGCAGCTTCTCGTATTTCTGCCAGTCGGGATTGCGCCCCTCGTTCTCCGAGCGCGCGCGCAGCACGAATTTCACCACCTCGTTGCGGAAATCCTTGGGGTTGGCGACCCCGGCGGGTTTCTCGATCTTGGCGAGCTCCTTTTCGAGCACCTCGCGATCGAACATCTGGCCGGTGTCGTGGTCCTTGTAGTCCTGTTCCTCGATCCAGGCATCGGCATAGGCGATGTAGCGATCGAACAGGTTCTGGCCGTAATCGGAGTAGCTCTCGAGATATGCCTTCTGGATCTCCTCGCCGATGAAGTCCGCGTAACGCGGGGCGAGCATGTTGCGGATGAAGTCGATGTAGCGCGCCTCTGTCTCGTCGGGGAACTGCTCGCGCTTGATCGACTGTTCGAGCACATACATCAGGTGAACCGGGTCGGCGGCGACCTGCTCGGTGTCGTGGTTGAAGGTCTCCGAGAGCACCTTGAAGGCAAAGCGTGTCGAGATCCCCGTCATCCCCTCGTCCACGCCGGCCGCGTCGCGGTATTCCTGCAGCGAGCGTGCCTTGGGGTCGGTATCCTTGAGGGTTTCGCCGTCATAGACGCGCAGCTTGGAATACAGCGTCGAGTTCTCGTGCTCGTGCAGCCGTGTGAGCACCGAGAACTTCGCCAGCATCGGCAGCGTCTCGGGCGCGCAGGGCGCCTCGCCGAGCGAACTGTTCGCGAGCAGCTTGTCGTAGATCTGCGCCTCCTCGGTGGCGCGCAGGCAGTAGGGCACCTTGACCACGCTGATGCGGTCGAGGAAGGCCTCGTTGTTCTTGTTGTTCTTGAATTGCTGCCATTCGGCCTCGTTGGAATGGGCGAGGATGATGCCCTGATAGGGCAGCGCGCCGATATTCTCGGTGCCGGTGTAGGAGCCCTCCTGCGTCGCTGTCAGCAGCGGATGCAGCACCTTGATCGGCGCCTTGAACATCTCGACGAATTCCAGAAGCCCCTGCGTCGTGCGGTTGAGCCCGCCCGAATAGCTGTAGGCGTCGGGGTCGTTCTGGCCCAGATGCTCGAGCTTGCGGATGTCGAGCTTGCCCACCAGCGTCGAGACGTCCTGGTTGTTCTCGTCGCCCGGCTCGGTCTTGGCCACGCAGATCTGGCGCAGCTTCGACGGGTGCAGCCGCACGACGCTGAACTTCGAGATGTCGCCATCGAACTCCTGCAGCCGCTTGACCGCCCAGGGCGACATCAGCCCGGTCAGCAGCCGGCGCGGGATGTTGTATTTCTCCTCGAGCAGATCGCCAAAGCGCGCCGCGTCGAACAGCGCAAGCGGACTCTCGAAAACCGGGCTGATCTGGTCGCCGGCCTTGAGCACATGGATCGGCTCCTTCTCCATGAGCTGCTTGAGGATCTCGGCTATGGTCGACTTGCCGCCGCCCACCGGACCCAGCAGGTAGAGGATCTGCTTGCGCTCCTCGAGGCCCTGGCTGGCATGGCGAAAGAAGCCGACGATGCGCTCGATGGTCTCCTCGGCGCCATACATCTCGCGGAAGGGCTCATAGCGCTTGATCGTCCGGTTCTGGAAGATCCGGCCCAGCCGCTGATCGTGGCTGGTGTCGATCACCTCGGGCTCGCCGATGGCCGCGACCATGCGCTCGGCGGCGGTGGCGCGCATCATCGGATCGTCGCGACAGCCGAGCAGATAGTCCTGCAGCGACATCTCCTCGACCTTGAGCCGGTCATAGGCTTCGGAAAAGCGCGTGAACACATCCATGGGGCATTCCCCTCGCGTTGTGTGCGTCCTTCCTAGAACATGGTGCCGCTGCAGCACATGTCACTACCCCATGATGCCGCGCCGGATCACATCTTGCAAAAAATCCGGTGCCGCGGCGCCGCGGCGGGCCCTGCGCACGTCCTGCGCTCGCCGCGTCGTCCCGATGTGGTGCGTGATTTTTCCGTTGCGATCCGGGCGGCCGATTGCTATCAGCGCGGCCGGAGCAGGCCGATGTAGCTCAGCCGGTAGAGCAACGCATTCGTAATGCGTGGGTCGGGGGTTCGAGTCCCTTCATCGGCACCAATACTCTCGTGCAAAGCCTTCGGTTTCCCGCGCACGGAAGCGATCCGCGGATCGAGGGCATCGACTCGCTGATCGAGCCGTGCCGCGGGGCCGCCCCGTGCGAAGCCGTCGTGCCGCGGCCATGGGCGTTCGGGATCGCCACGCGCGCCATGACGCGGCCCGAACGGATTGGGGATCCGTGCGGGCCGCGACCTGCGGCTGGGGGATCGGCGCGCGCACCGCATGCCTCCGCGCTGCGGTTTCGGCGGCGCGTTGCGGGCAGCGCTCGATCATGGCGATCCGTGCGGCCGGGTCACTTTCGCCGGCCGAGAATCGCCAGATACTCGCGCTTGACATGGAGCCCGGCGGCGACCCGGTAGCCGGCGTGAAAGGCATCGATCTCCTGCTTGAAGGCGGCGAGTTCGTCGGGTGGCAGCGCGCCGATCAGCGCCCTCATCGGACCGAAGCCCGCCGCATACCAGCGCCACGCCGCCTCGACTCCACCGAGATAGTGGTCGTTCATGCCGGGCTCGAAGGTCAGATCGAATGCATCGCCCAGGAGCGCCGTGGCGTGGTCGGGCTCGCCCCAGGCCAGTGGCGAGGCGGCAGGCGGCGGGTTCGGGTTGTAGCGGCCGATGATGCCGAGGAACTCCTGCACGGACCCCTCGGGTGCCCAGACGATCAGCGCGATCCGCCCGCCGGGCCGGCAGACGCGGGCCAGCTCCCGCGCCGCGGCGGCGTGATCGCCCGCAAACATCACGCCGAAGGTCGAGATGACTGCATCGAAAGCGCCGTCCTCGAAGGGCAGCGCCTCGGCATCGGCTTCGTGAAAGTCGATCGCGGGCTCGAGATGAGCCGAGAGCTCCCGCGCCGCGGCCAGAAGGTCGGCGGCGATGTCGACACCGGTCACGCGCGCGCCCATGCGGGCCATGTTGCGCGCACTCCAGCCGGTGCCCGTCGCCACGTCGAGCACGCGCTCGCCGGGCTCCGGGGCGAGGCGCTGCGCGCCGTGGGCGAGCGCGTCGCTGACGCCGAAGCTGATATTGTCATAGGCGCGCCCCCCGAGCGACCAGGTGGCGGCGCTCTTCGCGTTGTGCGGTAGGGCGGCGCCGCCTTCGGGAACGGTTGTGGCGGTGGTGTAGCTCATTGCATCCTCCCTTGCTCAGGACGATGTCGAGGATGCCATCCATGCCGTCCGGGTGCGTCGGGGAGATTCCCGAGGCGCACGGCATGGGGAATTTCCCCCATCCGCCGGCGGGGCGGCGCGGTCAGATCAGACCCTGTGCGAGTGCCGCGGCCACGGCCGCAGCACGCGAGCCGACGCCGAGCCGGTCGAAAGCGTTGCTCAGGTGCCGGTCGATCGTCTTTTCGCTCAACGCGAGTTCGGCGGCAATCTCGCGGTTCGTGAGCCCCGCGGCGACATGGCCGACGACCTCGACCTGGCGCGCGGTCAGCGCCG
>SLQD01000091.1 GCA_007131685.1 Paracoccaceae bacterium
CGGGGCGGCCTCCCGCGCCGCGACGGGCGGGGCGGCGGCGTCCGGCGCGCCGAAATGCGCGAGCCCGGCTTCGAAGCCGCGCAGATTGACCTCGACCGCGCGCGCCCCGGACCGGATCGCCGCGCGGCAGCTCCCGGCCCCGATCGGGAGCACCCCGGCCCCCACGATCGCGCCCATGAGCACCGCGTTGAGATGACAGCCCTGCGCGGCGGCGATCGCGCCGAGATCCTCCAGCACCGCCCGGCGCGCGAAGCCGCGGCACTGCGCGATCAGCGCCGCGTCGTCGAGCCGGCCATCGGCCATCGCGCTCTTCTCGTCGACGGTGAAAACCCGGTGCGTGGCGCCGATCAGGCAGGTGCGCTCGGGCGTGACATAGCCCGCCTGCACCATCCGCGCGGCCTCGAGCAGCTCGGTGGCCACCAGCACATCGACGCGCCCCGGCGACGGGTTGAGGGCCATCACCGGCTGCGCCGCCCCGTCCCGGCGCGGCAGGAATTCGAGGTAATAGGTCGTGGCGCCGGTGCGCTGGGCGACGCCGGGCACCGATGTGCGCTGCACCCAGAGCCCCTCGGCGAGCGCCGCCTGCGTGATCCAGCCGGCGAGCACCCCGCCGCCCTCGCCGCCCATCGCGGCGATCAGAAGGCGTGTCGGCTCGTCTCGCGTCATGGCGCTCACTCCGCGGCAACCGCGCCGGGCCGCGCCGCCGGCGTGCCGCCGCACAGCCGGATCAGCGCGTCGGACAGCGACCGGCGCAGACGATCCCAGCGGCCGGGGTTCTGGATGATGTCGATCTGCGCGAAGGACGGACAGAGCTGGGCGGCATGGCTGACCTCGCCGCACAGGCCGCAGCCGACGCAGTCATTGTTGACATGCGCGACCGGGTCGGTGCGCAGCGGGTCCGGGTTGGGCTTGATCGTCAGCGACGGGCATCCCGACAGCCGGATGCAGGAATGATCCCCGGTGCAGGTTTCCTCATCCACCCAGAAGCGGGTGCGCACCGCCCGCTCGCCTGATGCCACCGCCTTCGCCATCGCAGGGCGCACCCGGCGCTGGCGGGCGAGTTGGCATTCGCCGTCGGCGAGGATGACCTTGAGGCCCTCCTCCGACGTGGTCTGCGCCTCCCTGAGCGTGTCGAACACCTTCGAGACGCGGTAATTGTCCACCCGGCGGACCCATTTGACGCCCATGTCGCGCAGCGTCGCCTCCATGTCGAGCCCCCTGCCCCGGCCGATGCCCTTCGGCCGGCTCGAGGGCAGGTCCTGCACGCCTGTGGCGGAGGAATAGCCGTTGTTCATCACCACGAGGATGCCGTCATCGCGGTTGAACACCGAGCTCGCGACCCCGGTGAGCAGCCCGTTGTGCCAGAACCCGCCATCGCCCATCACGCTGATCGGTCGCCTTGCCTGCGTGCCCGACACCGCCGCGCTGGAGGCCAGCGACATGCCGTAGCCGAGGATCGAGTTGCCCTGGCTGAAGGGTGGGAAGGTCGCCAGGGCATGACAGCCGATATCGGCCGAGACATGCACCGGCCCCATCTCTTCGCGCATCAGCTTCATCGCCGAGAACACCGGCCGTTCCGGGCAGCCGGTGCAGAAGGTCGGCGGGCGCGGCGGGAGCGGCTGCCCGACCTCCTGCGCCACGTCGCGATGGGCGTCGAGCGCGGCGAGCCATTCGTCGAGCCCGGACGGATCCTGCCCGTAGAGGCGAAGGAACTCCGCGAGCCCCCGGCCCAGCACCGGCCCCGTGTATTCGCCCGCCGCCGGCAGCAGATCCTTGCCATGCACCTTCGTCTGCAGATCGGCCTTGCGCAGGATCTGGCCCACCGCCTGCTCGATGTATTCGGGCGCGCCCTCCTCGACGACGAGCACGGCCGACTTGCCGCGCGCGAACTCCTCGATCTGCGACGGCACCAGCGGATGCGTGACGTTGAGCACCAGCGTCGGCATCGAGAGATCGCCGTAGACATCCGACAGCGCCGCATCCGCGAGCCGCGCATTGAGCCCGTTGAACAGCCCGCCCTGGGTGATGAGGCCGATCTCGCCGCCCTCGGGGCCCAGACGCTCGTTGAGCCCGTGGCGAAGGATGAAGTCCTGCGCGGCGGGGAGCCGGCGTTCGATCTTGTCGACCTCCTGGCGGAAGGTCGCGGGCGGGTGGCTGAGCCGGTCGTAATCGAAGCGGGCGGGCTCGGCGATCCGGCTGCTGGCCGAGTGCACGGCGGCGACATTGTCCCTGGCCTCGAAGCTGCCGAAGACGTGGCAGGCGCGGATGCGCAGCTCCATCATCACCGGCGTGGCGCTGGCCTCGGAGAGCTCGAAGCTCTTCTCCACCATGTCCACGATATTGGGCAGGTTCGGGCGCGGATCCACCAGCCAGATCGAGGACTTGAGCGCATAGGCATGGGTGCGCTCCTGGATCACGCTGGCGCCCTCGCCGTAATCCTCGCCGACCACGATGAGCGCACCGCCCGTCACCCCCGCCGAGGCGAGATTGGACAGCGCATCGGCCGCGACATTGGTGCCGACGATCGATTTCCACGTCACGCAGCCGCGCAGCGGATAGTTGATCGAGGCGGCGAGCATCGCCGCGGCGGCCGCCTCGTTGGTACAGGTCTCGAGGTGGATGCCGAGATCGGAGAGGATGTCCTCCGATTGCAGCAGCACGTCGAGCAGGTGGCTGACCGGCGCACCCTGGTAGCCGCCGACATAGGACACCCCGGACTGCAACAGACCCTTCGTGACCGCGAGGATGCCTTCGCCATGAAAGGTCTGCCCGGCGCCGAGCGTCAGGCTCTCGATCTCCTCGTGAAACGAAACTTCCATCGGCCTGCCTCCCGCGCGACGGCCGCGCGCGCGATGCGCGGCGCTTGACCCTTGATTAGTGTGTAGGACAAACTAACCGCTCATCCAAGGGTGCGCTTCACGCCCGGTGCTTCGCGGCCGCGGCGTGCCGGCGCGCCCCGCAGGACAGGAGCCGCACATGTCCAGCCCCGAGGGCGCCGAATACCGGGCCGACGGCGCCACCGCGCCCGATCTCGACCTTCCGATGCTGCCAGGGTTCCTCGGCTATCAGATCCGGCGCACGCAGGCCTGGGTGTTCGCCGAATACATGGCCGAGCTGGGCGATACCGATCTGACGCCCGGGGCGTGCGGGATGATCACGCTGATCCGGGCGAACCCGGGCATCACGCAAAATCAGCTCGGCCGCGCCTTCGGGATCGACAAGTCTACGCTGACGCCGGTGCTCAACCGGCTCGAGAAACGCGGGCTGATACGACGCGAGCCGCGGGCCGAGGACCGGCGTTTCAACGTGTTGCGCATCGCCGCCGAGGCCGAGGAGCGCGTCGACAGCTTTCTCGCGCGGGTGACCCGCTTCGAGGCAAGAATGACCGCCCGCCTCGGCGAGGAGAAAGCCGCGCAGCTGATCGCGCTGTTGTGCGAATTGCGCGGCGAGATCTGCGTGCCCGCGCCGCAGTCGGCGCGGCCGTGACGCCGCCCGCTCGCAGGGCCGGACGGCGGCGGATCGCGACGCTACCGGAACCGCTCGATCACCTCGGCGGGAATCGGGCGGCTCTTGATGCGGTCGGGATCGTCGGGATGGCGGCCGACCCAGACGCGGGTCTCCCACGCCTCGACGGCGAGGTCGGGGCCCTTGTAGGCGCGATGCTCCACATCGAAGCTCGACCGCTTCCATTCGGCGATCCGGCTCTCGATGCGGATGCGCTCGCCCCATCGCGAGGGAATGGAAAACCGCGCGCGCGTATCCACCATCGGGATGCCGACGATATCGTAGGCCCTGAGCATTTCCCACTTCGCAAGGCCCGCGGCGGCGAAGAGCCCGGCGGTGCAGTTGTCGAAGAACGCGAAATAGCGCGGGTAGTAGACGATACCGGCGGGGTCGCAGTCGCCCCATTCGATCTCGATCTCGCGCTCGCTGACAAGCCCGCCCGCCATGCCTTGCCTCCGTTGCCCCATTGCTGCCCTGCCTGCCGGCGCCGCCCCGGATCCCGCTCAGAGGATCTCGTACATGTCGATCTCGACTCCGCGCGGCCGGCGGCGGCCCACACCCACCGCCATGATGCGGTTGAGCCAGTCGAGCTCGGCGATCCCGGTCTCGAAGCGGTAGAGCACACGAAAGAAGTAGCGCGACGGATCGACATCCTCGCCGCGCGCGAGCGCCGCGATCACCTCCGCGGGGCCGTGGCGCAGCCCCTTGCTCTCGGCGAGGATGTGCCCGCCGCCCTCGGCCTCGATGGTGTAGCGCGCATGGATGTCGGCGGCGCCGTCGGAGCGGACGACCTGCCAGTCCGCCCCGCCGGGCAGGATCGTGCCGTTCAGCCGCGCGCCGCGCACCCGCCCGCCGGTGATGTGGATCACGCGGCGATCGCCCACGGGCGTGGCGCCGAATTGCAGGATCTCGGCGAGCTCGGCATGGACCGTCGCGAAGGGGTCGGAGGCAAGATAGGGATGGCTCATCACATGGTTCCCGGGAGATAGAGGGCCAGCGCGGGGAAGGCGATCACGAGCCCGATGCGCAGGAAATCCGCCGCCACGAAGGGCAGAACCCCGGCATAGATCTTCTGGATGCCGACATCGCGGGCGAGCGCAGAGATGACGAAGATGTTCATCCCGATCGGCGGCGTGATCAGCGCAAGCTCGACCGTCATCACGATCACCACACCGAACCAGATCGGATCGTAGCCCAGCGCCACGGAGACGGGATAGAGGATCGGCACCATCAGGATGACCATCGCCATCGCGTCGAGCACGCAGCCCAGCAGGATCAGGAAGCCGAGGATCACCAGGAGCGTCCCCGTCGGGCCCAGATCCCAGCCCACGAGGGTGTTGGCGACATTCTGCGGCACCTGCGTGACGGTGAGGAAATAGCCGAACAGGATCGCGCCGACGAGGATCATGAAGATCCCCGCCGAGATCTGGATCGCCTCCACGAGGCAGCGAAAGAGCCCGCGCAGATCGAGCTTGCGCCGCACCATCGAGATGATGATCGCCCCCATCGCCCCCATGCCGGCGGCCTCGGAGGGGGTGAAGGCGCCACCATAGATGCCGCCGATGATGAACACGAAGAGCAGCGTGATCGCCCAGATGCCGCGCATCGACTCGAGGCGCTCGCCCCAGCTCGCCCGCTCCTGTTGCGGCAGCCCCCCGCGCAGGAAGCGCACATAGAGCCGGATCGTGATCATGTAGAGCGCGATCGCGAGCAATCCGGGGACGAGGCCGGCGATGAAGAGCTTGCCGATATCCTGATCGGTGAGAACCCCGTAGAGCGCCAGCACCACCGAAGGCGGGATGAGGATGCCCAGCGTGCCGCCCGAGGCGATCACCCCCGTGGCCATGGTGTCGGGATATCCGAAGCGCTTCATCTCGGGCAGCGCGACCTTGGCCATCGTCGCCGCCGTCGCCACCGAGGAGCCGCAGATCGCGGAAAAGCCCCCGCAGGCGGCGACGGTCGACATCGCCACCCCGCCGCGTTGATGGCCCAGCCACGCATTTGCCGCCCGGTAGAGTTCCGTGCTCATGCCCGAGGCCGATGCGACGCTGCCCATCAGGATGAACATCGGGATCAGCCCCAGCGAATAGTCCGTCACGGTGCGGATCGGAGACTGCGCGAGCACGCTCAGCGCGGCGTTGGTGGTCGTCATCATCGCGAAGCCGCCGAGCCCGACAATCCCCATCGCCACGCCGATCGGCACGCGCAGGATCAACAGCACGAACAGGACGGCAAACCCGCCTATCGCGACGACATCGGGACTCATGCGCCGGACCTCATCGCTGACCGGTGCTGTCGGGGATGAGCAATACCGCGCGCAGGATCCGCGCGATGAGCACCAGGAAACACAGCAGGATGCCCAGCCATGCGACAGCGTGGAACGGCCAGACGGGGATGCCGAGCTCGAACGTCGTCTGTCCAGAGGCCTGCACGCTCATCACCTGGCGCAGCAGCATCCAGGAAAACAGACCCATGAACGCCGCGAAGAGGATGTCGCCGAAAAGGTTCATGATCCGCTGCGC
>SLQD01000222.1 GCA_007131685.1 Paracoccaceae bacterium
GCTCCAAGGTCTGGGCCAACGAGGTGATGCAGGGCGCGCCGATCATCCAGGACTATCTCGAGGTGACGCTGCGCGACTGGACCGAGACGCGCATCGCGGTGATCGAGGGCTGGATCGCGGCGGGCGAGATCGATCCGGTCGATCCGCGCTGGCTGCTCTACATGATCTGGGCGACGACGCAGCATTACGCGGATTTCGCGCACCAGATCGAGACGCTCAACGGCGGCGCGCCGCTGTCTCAGGCGCAGTGGCACGCGGCCACGGAGACGGTATGCGGCATCATCCTGCGCGGCATCGGGCTGGCGCGATGACCGCGCCGCGCACCCGGATCCAGCGGCGCAATCACCGGCTGATCATGGACGCCGCGCTCGAGGTGTTCTCCCAGCACGGCTACCGCGGCAGCACCCTCGACCAGATCGCCGCGCGGGCCGGGCTCTCGAAGCCCAACCTGCTCTATTACTTCGAGTCCAAGGAGGCGATCCACCGCGAGTTGCTGACCGACCTGCTCGATACCTGGATCGCGCCGCTGCGTCGCATCGACCCGGCCGGGGAGCCGCGCGCCGAGATCCTCGCCTATGTGCACCGCAAGCTCGCCATGGCGCGCGAATACCCGCGCGAAAGCCGGCTCTTCGCCGGCGAGATCCTGCAGGGCGCGCCGCGCATCGAGGGGTTCATCCGCGGCGAGCTCAAGACCCTCGTCGACGAGAAGGCCGCGCTGATCCGCGCCTGGGCCGCGGCCGGGCGCATCGGCGCGGTGCAGCCCTATCACCTGATCTTCTCGATCTGGGCGCTCACCCAGCACTACGCCGATTTCGACGCCCAGATGCGGATGATCCTCGGCGACGGGCAGGACCCGACCGAGGGTGCGGAAGCGCATCTGACGCGGCTTTTCGAGCGACTGCTCGCGCCGGAGCCACGTTAACGCCGCGTTAGGAGATGTTGCGGCATCCTTGACGCCCGATGAACCCAAGGAGTGGCGCGATGCTTCCCTCCGCGATCCCGATGCCGGGGCCGGAGCGGGCCCTGACCGGCATGAAACCCGCCCTGCCCCAGCCAACGCCCCCCGCCGGCACCCCGGACGCTCCGGCGCCCGTGCGCGTGGAATGGTCCGGCGCGCTGCGCGCGCCCGAGCCGACCCGCGACACCGCCCGCGGCGAGATGACCGCGCGGATGCGCGACGACCCGGCGCTCGGCCCGCCGCCCGCCTTCGAGCAGAATGTGCTCGACACCCTGCCCGACGCCCTGCGCCGGGCGGGCACGGCCGCGCCGCCGCCGGGGGCGCCGGCGCTCACGCTCGACAAGCGGCTCTGAGCGGCGCGCTCACTCGGCGGCCTTCGCCATCGGGTTGTTCGGGTGCATCGTCCAGTTGAGATACCTGTCGCTCACGGTCTGCCCGGTGCGCTCGTCCCTGGCGCCGGCGGGCAGCCGCTCCATGGTGATGCAGTTCTCCACCGGGCAGACATTGACGCACAGGTTACAGGCCACGCATTCGGCGTCGATGACCTCGAAGACGCGCTCCTCGCTCATCGAGATCGCCTGGTGCGAGGTGTCCTCGCAGGCGGCATAGCAGCGCCCGCACTTTATGCAGGCGTCCTGATCGATGCGCGCCTTGGTGACGTAGTTGAGGTTGAGATACTGCCAGTCCGTGACATTGGGCACGGCGCGGCCCACCACCTCGTCGACGCTGCGATAGCCCTTCTCGTCCATCCAAAGCGACAGCCCGGCGGTCAGTTCCTTGATGATGGCAAAGCCGTAATTCATCGCCGCGGTGCAGACCTGCGCGTTGCCCGCCCCGAGCGCGAGAAACTCGGCCGCGTCGCGCCAGGTGGTGATGCCGCCGATGCCCGAGATGGGCAGGGCCGCCGTCTGTGGATCGCGCGCGATCTCGGCGACCATGTTGAGCGCGATCGGCTTGACGGCCGGGCCGCAATAGCCGCCATGCGTGCCCTTGCCGTCGATCGTGGGCTCGGGGGCCATCGCGTCGAGATCGACGCTGGTGATCGAGTTGACGGTGTTGATCAGGCTGACAGCATCCGCGCCGCCCTTGTGCGCGGCGCGCGCGGCGTTGCGGATATCGGCGACGTTGGGCGTCAGCTTGACCATCACCGGCATGCGTGTGTGCTTCTTGCACCAGCGCGTGACCATCTCGATGTATTCGGGCACCTGCCCCACAGCCGATCCCATGCCGCGCTCGCTCATCCCGTGCGGGCAGCCGAAATTGAGCTCGACACCGTCGGCGCCGGTCTCCTCGACCATCGGCAGGATCGCCGCCCAGCTCTCCTCGTCGCAGGGCACCATCAGCGAGACGATCATCGCCCGGTCCGGCCAGTCGCGCTTGACCGCCTTGATCTCGCGCAGATTCACGTCGAGCGGGCGGTCGGTGATCAGCTCGATGTTGTTCATCCCCAGAAGCTGGCGATCCGCCCCCCACACCGCGCCGTAGCGCGGACCGTTGACGTTGACGATGTGCGGATCGAAGCCCAGCGTCTTCCACACGACCCCGCCCCAGCCGGCGCGAAACGCCCGTTCGACATTGTACTGCTTGTCGGTGGGCGGCGCCGAGGCCAGCCAGAACGGGTTGGGCGACTTGATGCCGAGAAACTCGGTCGCGAGATTGGCCATTTTCTGTACTCCCTGTCGCGCTGCCGCGGCCTCAGCCGTTCAGCGTCTTGTGGATATCCTCGGCGGCGTCGCGGCCCTGTGCGACGGCCGTGACCGTAAGATCCTCGCCGCCCGTCGTGCAGTCGCCGCCGGCCCATACGCCGGGCAGATCGGTGCGCCCGGCCCCGGCCACGGCGATCTTGCCATTGCACAGGCTCAGCCCCGCCGGCAGATCGGCGAGGGTCTGCCCGATCGCCTTGAAGACCTGATCGGCGCGCAGCCGGAAGGTCTCGCCGGTGGGCTTGAGCCCGTCCGGCCCGTCATGGGTATAGGCGAACTCCACCTCGCGCACCGCACCATTGCCGTGCACGGCGACGGGCTGGGCATTCGTGATGATGCGCACCCCGGCCGTGGCGGCGTGGTCGAGCTCGTGCTCGGACGCGCTCATGCGGTCCCGCCCGCGCCGATAGACCATGGTTACGGCCTCGGCGCCGAGCAGCCTGGACTGCACCGCCGCATCCACCGCCGTCATCCCCCCGCCGATCACCACGACATGACGGCCCACGGGCAGCCTCGCGAGATCCTCGGCCTGGCGCAGCTCGGCGATGAAATCCACCGCGTCGCGCACGCCCTCGCGCGTCTCGCCCTCGGCGCCCAGCGCATTCACCGCGCCGAGCCCGATGCCGAGGAACACCGCGTCATATTCGGCGCGCAGCTCCTGCAGGGTCACCGTCTCGCCGAGGCGAACACCCGTGCGCGTCGCGATGCCGCCGATCTTCATCAGCCAGTCGATCTCGGCCTGGGCGAAATCGTCCGGGGTCTTGTAGGCCGCGATGCCGTATTCGTTGAGCCCGCCGATCCGCTCGCGCGCATCCATCAGCACGACATCGTTGCCGCGCATCGCGAGCCGATGCGCACAGGCGAGCCCGGCGGGCCCGGCGCCGACGACGGCGATGCGCTTGCCGGTGGGCGCGGCGCGCTCGTAAGGGTGAATGTCGCGCGCCATCAGCGTGTCGGTGGCAAAGCGCTGCAGCCGGCCGATCTCGACGGGCTTGCCCTCGGCGAATTCGCGCACGCAGGCCTCCTCGCACAGCGTTTCCGTGGGACAGACGCGCGCGCACATGCCGCCGAGGATGTTCTGGTCGAGAATGGTGCGCGCGGCCGCCTCGGGCTGGCCGGCCTGGATCTGGCGGATGAAGAGCGGGATGTCGATCTCGGTCGGGCAGGCCGTGATACAGGGGGCATCATGGCAGAAGTAACACCGGTCCGCCGCCACGACGGCCTCATGCGCGCCCATTGGCGGCTCGACGTCGGAAAAATTGGCGGCGAGGGTCTGCCTGTCGAGCCGCGCGGGCACGATCCCCGGCGTGGTGGGCGCGTTGGTCACTTGCTACCTCCGTGCTGGCACCGCTCTGGCGGCGGTGCATTATCATTGACCGAAGACTGACACAGATACGTGTTTTTATCAATTGGTAAAAAATGTCGCCGCTCCGATGCGCCGTCCGGGGCGCGCTATATTTTCTGGAAAGATTTTCTCCTGTAGGGTGATCGGATGCGCAATCCGGCCCGCGTCAGGGACCATCCGGGAGGTCCAGACTTCATGCAGCACCCCTTCGACGCGGAATTCTTCATGGATCACGCCTCCGAGCTGTGCTGCGTGATCGGTTCCGACGGGCGCTTTCGCTACGTCAACCTGGCCTGGCACCGGCTGCTGGGCTGGGAGCGCACGGAGCTGCTGGGCACCGCGATCGAGGATCTCGTCCACCCCGAGGATATCGAGGAGACGCGCGCCGTCACCGCCGCGGTCGCGCGCGGCGAGGCGGCATACTTTCACATCAACCGCTACCGCACCCGCGACGGCTCCTATCGCTGGTTCGAATGGCGCTTTGCCCAGCATCTGCAGGACGGCGCGATTCAGGCGCTCGCCCGCGACGTCACCGAGTCGCAGCGCCAGAGCAGCCACGCCCAGATCATCGAGAAGACCGCCCGCATCGCGACCTGGGAGATCAATCTCGATACGGGCCGGCTCTACTGGTCGCCGCAGGCTTTCGAACTGCACGAGGTCGACCCCGCCGATTACGAGCCCGATCCGCGCTCGGCGCTCGATTTCTTCCTGCCCGAGGGCCGGCAGGCGATGCGCGAGTCGATGCGGGCGCTGCGCCACCACGGCAAGGGCTTCGACCTCGAACTGCCGCTGCGCACGGCGCGCGGGTGCTGCATCTGGGTGCGCATCAGCGGCCGGGCCGAGCGCAAGCCGGGCATGCCGGTGCGCGTCTTCGGCACCATCCGCGACGCGACCGAGGAGCGCCATCAGCGGCGCTGGCTCGAGCGTCTCGGCGCGGTGGCGCGGCACACGACGAACGCGGTCATCCTGCTCGACACGGACCGCAACATCGAATGGGCCAACCCGGCCTTCGCGCGCCAGAGCCTGTATTCGCGCCGCGAGACCCTCGGTCAGCCCATCGAGCGCTTCAACGCCGAGGTCGATGAGCGGTTCCGCTCGGCGATGGAGGCGGCGCGCTCGGCGCGCCTCGAGCTCGAGCGGCGGCGCAAGGACGGCAGCACCTACTGGGTCGACCTCGACATCGAGCCGCTGCATGGCCCGAAAGGCGTGCTCGAGGGGTATATCCTCGTCGAAACCGACATCACCGGCTCCAAGCGCAATGCGGAACGGCTCGAGGCGCTCGAGCGCGAGGCCCGCGCCGCGCATGACCGGCTCAAGGGCGCCGTCGATGCGCTGCCCGACGCCTTCGTGCTCTTCGATCGCAACGATCGGCTGGTGATGTGGAACAACCGCTACGCCGACTTCTACGACTGCACTGCCGAGATCTTCCATCCCGGCGTGACCTTCGAGCAGATCGAACGGCACGCGCTCGCCGTGGGCCAGCTTCCCGACGCGGCGGGCCGGGAGGCCGAATGGCTCGAGCACCGCCTCGCCAAGCGCGAGGCCGGCGGCGGCACCTTCGACCAGCGCCTGCCCGACGGGCGCTGCATCCGCACCGTGGAGCGGCGCACCGGCAGCGGCGAGCTCGTCGCCTTCCATGTCGACATCACCGAGCTCAAGCACCAGCAGGAAGAGGCGCAGGCCGCGCGCAAGGCGCTGACCGACACGCTCGACGCGCTGCCCGACCTGTTGTTCGACCTCGATCTCGACGGGGTGTATCACGATGCCCGGTCGGGCAACCCGGCGCTGTTCCATGTCCCTCCCGAGGAGCATATCGGGGCGCGGGTCGAGGACATCCTGCCGCCCTGGGTCGCGTCGATGTGGCGCGGCGCGCTGCACGAGGCGCACAGCCGCGGCCAGGTGCGCGGGCTCGAATACACGCTCGAGCTCGAGGAGGGCACGCGATGGTTCGAGCTGTCGGTTTCGCGCAAGAACGGCGCCCATCACGACCCGCCGCGCTTCATCGTGGCC
>SLQD01000233.1 GCA_007131685.1 Paracoccaceae bacterium
GCGACCTATACCGGCGCCTTCACCCCGATCCGCGACTGGTTCGCCGGGCTGCCCGAGGCCAAGGCGCGCGGCTACAAGCCGGGGCGGTTCTCCTTCAACGTCAAGGGCGGGCGCTGCGAGGCCTGCCAGGGCGACGGGCTCATCAAGATCGAGATGCACTTCCTGCCCGATGTCTATGTCACCTGCGAGACCTGCAAGGGCGCGCGCTACAACCGCGAGACCCTGGAAATTCTCTACAAGGGCAAGAGTATCGCGGACGTTCTCGACATGACGGTGGAGGAGGCGCAGGACTTCTTCGCCGCTGTGCCCGCGATCCGCGAGAAGATGGATGCGCTGATGCGCGTCGGGCTCGGCTACATCAAGGTCGGCCAGCAGGCGACGACCCTGTCGGGCGGCGAGGCGCAGCGCGTCAAGCTGTCGAAGGAACTCGCCCGCCGCTCCACGGGGCGCACGCTCTACATCCTCGACGAGCCCACCACGGGGCTGCATTTCGACGATGTGCGCGCGCTTCTGGAGGTGCTGCACGAGCTTGTCGATGGCGGCAACACGGTGATCGTGATCGAGCACAATCTCGACGTCATCAAGACCGCCGACTGGATCATCGATATCGGCCCCGAGGGCGGCGATGGCGGCGGCGAGATCGTGGCGATCGGCACCCCCGAGGAGGTCGCCGCGGTGGAGCGCAGCCATACCGGGCGGTACCTGCACGCGATGCTCAGCCCGCGCAGCGTTGCGGCGCAATAATACCGCTGCGCATTATCGCTGCGCGAAAACCAGATCATGCGCAAACGTGTTGCGTGTATGGGTGGTGTGTGGTAATTTGCCGAAATTCTTGAAGTCCAGTGTTCAACAGCGCCCCCGGCGCAAGTGCGGCCGGCGGCCGCGCAGTCAGGGGGAAGACCGATGCACGGTTTCGAACTTCGCGGGCTTAACGCGCCCTCAGGCAATTTCGCGGTGTCGGGCCGTTTCGGGCGCATGTTTCCGGCCGCGCCCTGCCTGCAGCACTTCCATCCCGGCCCCGAGGCGCTCGGAGCGGTTGGCGGGCCGATGGATGGCGGGCTGACCCCGCCGGGGGACACCGCGCAGGACAATCCGCGGATCAGGGCCGGCTACACCTTCCTCGGCCAGTTCATCGACCATGACATCACGCTCGATGCCACCTCGATCCTCGAGCGCCAGATCGACGTGGACGCGACGCACAATTTCCGCACCCCCGCACTCGAGCTCGACTCGCTCTATGGCCGCGGGCCCGACATGCAGCCCTATCTCTACGAGCCCGACGGGATGCGGTTCATGCTCTCGGAGGACGGCAGCGATCTGCCGCGCAACCGGCATGGCCGCGCGCTGATCGGCGATCACCGCAATGACGAGAACCTCGTCATATCGCAGCTGCACCTGCTGTTTCTCAAGTTCCACAACCGCGTGGTCGAGACCCAGACCGATCCGGACGCGCCCGCCTCCGAGCGGTTCCTCGCCGCGCAGGAGATCGTGCGCCGGCATTACCAGTGGATCGTGCTGCACGAATTCCTGCCGCGCACCGTGGGCAAGGGCGTGGTGGAGGCGCTTCTGGCGCAAAACCCCTTCAGCTACCCGCCCGATGTGGACCCCTTCATCCCGGTGGAGTTCAGCGTCGCGGGCTTTCGCTTCGGTCACAGCCAGGTGCGGTCGGGCTACACGCTGCGCGAGGGGGTTGGCGGGCTGCTGTTTCCGGTACCGGGCGCGCCGGCGAACGCGCCCGATCTGCGCGGCTTCAAGCCGGTGCCGGCGGAGCGGACCGTCGACTGGGCCTTCTTCTTCGGCGGCGAGCCTCAGGCGCAGGCGGGCATGATGATCGACACCAAGATCGCCACGCCGATGCTGAACCTGCCCGACGGTGTGGTGCCCGGCGCGCCGCGCTCGGTGGCGGCGCGCAACCTGCAGCGCGGGATCGACGCGCGGCTGCCCTCGGGGCAGGTCGTCGCTGAGGTCATGCTGCCGCCATCGGAGCGGCTCAACAACGACCAGATCTGGAGCGCGGCGGGCGGGCACGGGCCGGCGCCGCTGTGGTATTACATCCTGCGCGAGGCCGAGGTGATGACGGGCGGCACCCATCTCGCCGGGGTGGGCGCGCAGATCGTGGGGCGCACCTTCTTGGCGCTGCTCACGCATGATCCGGCGTCGTATCTGCACGCCGCGCCGCACTGGACGCCGACCCTGCCGCGCGCCGAGCCGGGCGATTTCACCATTGTGGATCTGATCAACTTCACCGAGGGGCGTACCGTCGCGCAGGAGGGCGCGGCAGCGGCGGCGCGCAGTCCCGAGCCGGCGTGACGCTCAGCGCGCGAGCGCCTGCACCGCGCCGATGGCATCGAGCACCTTGCGCGTCGCGTCGGCGACGCGGAAGACCTCGTTGTCGACGACGATGTAGCGGATGCCGGGCTGCGGCGCGAGGCCGAGACGGCGCAGATCCTCTTCGCCGAGTATGATGTAGTCAACGCCCGGCGGAAGTTGTGCGCCCACGGTGACGCCCTTGCGCGCCTGTCCCGGCGGCACGCAGGGCGGGTTCTTCTTGGCGAGGCCCGGCGGGCAATGGGCGGGTTGCGCGCTCGCGGCCCCGCCTGCGAGCAGGCCGGCGCCGACGAGAAGCGCGGCGAGATAACGGCGCATGTGGCCCTCCATGAGTGACGGGCCAATCTCGCGCGTCCGGCATCGCCGTGCAAGCGCGCTCCTGCGTCCCGGCGCCGGCCTGCCTATGCGCGCCCGCGCGCCGCGAGCCGCTCCAGCATGGCCGAGAAATCCTTGCCGGTGCCGCCCTCGCTCTCGACGAAGCGCTCGTAGAGCCGCATCGCGAGTTCGCCCACCGGCGTATCGGCATCCGCGCTCTCGGCGGCCTGCTGGGCAAGGCGCAGATCCTTGAGCATGAGCTCGGCGGCAAAGCCGGGGGCATACTCGTTGTCGGCGGGGCTTTGCGGGCCGATCCCGGGGGCGGGGCAGTAGCTCGTCATCGACCAGCTCTGCCCCGAGGAGGTGGAGACCACGTCATACATCGCCTGCCGGTCGAGGCCGAGCTTGTCGGCCAGCGCGAAGGCCTCGCAGGTGACGATCATCGTCGCGCCGAGGATCATGTTGTTGCAGATCTTGGCGGACTGGCCCGCCCCCGCGAGGCCGCAATGCACCGCCTTGCGGCCCATCACGTCCAGCAGCGGGGCGACGCGGTCGAACGCTTCCACCGGCCCGCCCGCCATGAAGGTCAGCGTGCCGCCCTGCGCGCCGCCCACGCCGCCCGAGACGGGCGCATCCACGGTCAGCACCCCGGCCGCCTCGGCCTCGGCGGCGACGGCGCGCGCGCTGTCGACATCGACCGTGGAGCAGTCGAGCAGCACCATGCCCGGCGCCATCGCCGGGAGCACCTCGGCGGCGACGCGGCGCAGGATGGCGCCGTCGGGCAGCATGGTGATGACGATCTCGGCGCCGCGCGCGGCCTCGGCGGCGCTTGCGGCGGCGCGCACGCCCTCGGGCGGCGGCGCGGCGGTGTCGAAGCCCGTGACCTCGTGGCCCGCCGCGGCGAGATTGGCCGCCATCGGCGCGCCCATGTTGCCCAGCCCGACGAATCCGATCTTCATGCCGTCTCCTCCTCGAATGTCAGCTCGTTGTCGCCGAGCGGGGCGAGCATCGCCGCGACCTCGGCCGTCGTGACCGCCTCGGGACGCGAATGCTGCCAGCGCGGGCTGCGGTCCTTGTCAATGATCTGTGCGCGCACGCCCTCGAGGAAATCGCCCTGATCCATCGACCGCCAGGTGAAGCGGAACTCGCGCCTCAGGGCGTTGCGGATATCGTCGTCGCCGCGCTGCGCGCGCACCATCTCGAGCGTGCAGGCCATCGACAGCGGCGCGCCGCGCGCGAGCGCCTTGCCGGCCTCCGCCAGCTCGGGTGCCGCGTCCACCGCGGCGATGATCTGCGGCACCGTCTGCGCGGCAAACGCCGTGTCGATCGCGCCCTGCGCCAGCTCCGGGGCAGGGGCGGGGCGCACGGGCAGGGCCTCGGGCAGCCCGGTCTCGACAAGCGCCGCGATCGTTTCCGCCCAGTCGGCCTCGGGCAGGTAGCGATCGGCAAAGCCCGCGCGGATCGCGTCCCCCGCGCCCATGCGCGCGCCCGTCAGTCCGAGGAACTCTCCCAGCCGCCCCGGCGCCGCCGACAGCAGCAGCGTGCCCCCCACATCCGGGATCAGCCCGATGCCGCATTCCGGCATCGCCATCTGCACCGTCTCGCCCACCACCCGGTGCGAGACATGGCAGCCCAGCCCCACGCCGCCGCCCATCACGAAGCCCTGCATGAAGGCGATGACCGGCTTGGGATACTCCGCGAGCCGGGCATTCATGCGGTATTCGTCGCGCCAGAAATCGCGGCCGAGGGCATAATCGCCCGCCGTGCCCGCGCGCTGCACCTCGGCGACATCGCCGCCGGCGCAGAAGGCCTTCTCGCCCTCGGCGTCGATGATCACCAGCGCGACCGCGTCATCGTCGCGCCAGTCGATCAGCGCCGCGTCGATCTCGCGGCACATCCGGTGACTGAGCGCGTTGAGCGCCCTGGGGCGGGTCAGGGTGATGCGCCCGGCGCGGCCCTCGGTGCGGATATGGATGTCGCTCATCGGTCCCCCATGAGGTGGCGCGCGGTGATCACGCGCATGATCTCGTTCGTGCCCTCGAGAATGCGGTGCACGCGCAGATCGCGCAGGAGCTTCTCGAGGCCGTAATCGGCGAGGTAGCCGTAGCCACCATGCAGCTGCAACGCCGCATCGACGACGCGTTCGGCCGATTCCGTGACGAAGGCCTTGGCCATCGCGCAGGCCTTCGTGGCATCCGCCGCGCCCGTGTCGAGCTTCCACGCCGCCTGGCGCAGGAACACGCGCGCGGCCTCGAGCTCGATTTCCATGTCCGCGAGCTTGAACTGCAGCGCCTGGAACGCATCGAGCCGCTGGCCGAAGGCCTCGCGCTCGCCAGTGTAGCGCAGCGCCGCATCGCGTGCCGCCTGCGCCGCGCCCAGCGAGCACGCCGCGATGTTGAGTCGCCCGCCATCGAGCGCCGCCATCGCATGGCCGAAGCCGCGCCCTTCGCCGCCGAGCAGGTTCGCTTCGGGTACCATGCAGTCATCGAGCTGCACCTGCCGGGTGGGCTGCGCGCGCCAGCCCATCTTGTCCTCGAGCTTGCCGAAGGAGAGCCCGGGCGTGCCGTCCTCGACCAGCAGCGCAGAGATGCCGCCCGGCCCCGCACCGCCGGTGCGCGCCATAACGATATAGGCATCCGAATAGCCGCCGCCGGAGATGAACGCCTTGGTGCCGTTGAGGGTATAGCCCCCGGCACCGCGCGCCGCGCGGGTGCGCAGCGCGGCGGCGTCGGAGCCCGCGCCGGGCTCGGTCAGGCAGTAGGACAGCACCCTGTCCATCCTCAGGGCCGGACCGAGAAGCCGCGCGCGCAGCGCCTGCGTTCCGTGACGGTCGATCATCGCCGCGCACATGTTGTGGATCGACAGGAACGCCGCGACCGACGGGCAGGCCATCGACAGCCCCTCGAACACGAGCGTGCCGTCCAGCCGCGTCAGCCCCGCGCCGCCCGAGTCCTCGCGCACATAGAGCCCGCCGAAGCCGAGCGCGCCGAGCTCGCGCCAGAGGTCGCGCGGGATGGTGCCCGCCGCTTCCCAGTCGCGGGCATGGGGCGCGATGCGCTCGTCCCCGAAATCGCGCGCCGTGGCGAAGATGGCGCGGCTTTCCTCGCTGAGCGCGAAATCCATCCGGCTCCTCCCGCACGCACTGTTGCAGCCGCGCCCCCGCCGGGCAAGGGCGCGGCGCGGGCTCAGTCCATCTGCTTGAAGTGGAACTCGCCGCCTTCCTTGAGCCCCGACGGCCAGCGCGCCGTGACCGTCTTGGTGCGGGTGTA
>SLQD01000220.1 GCA_007131685.1 Paracoccaceae bacterium
ATGCCGGGCGGCATCTGCGCGGGGCAGGGCTGGGAGAGCGAGCGCAGTGTCGATCTCGAGACCTATCACCGCACCAAGACCGGGGCGCTCTTCATCGCCGCGACCCGCATGGGCGCGATCGTCGCGGGCCATGATCCCGAGCCCTGGGACGAGCTCGGGGCGCGAATCGGCGCCGCGTTCCAGCTCGCCGACGATCTGCGCGATGCCGCGGAGCCGTCGGCGGCGTTTGGCAAGCCCGTGGGGCAGGATGCGGCGCATGGGCGACCCAATGCCGTGGCCGCGCATGGTCTGGCGGGCGCGCGCGAGCGGCTGCGCGCCGCGCTCGCGGCGGCGATCGCCTCGATTCCGGCCTGCCCGGGCGAGGCGGCGCTGGCCGGGCTCGTCACCCGCTACGCCGAGCGCCTGGCGCCACAACCCGCCTCGGCGGAGCCGGGCGCCGGGCGTGGCTGAGGCCGCGCCGGCGCGACCCTTCGCTCCGGGCTGGGCGGCGCGGCTGATCGCGCGGCCCGAGGTTCAGCGCTTCGTCGCCCGCGTGCCGGGGCTGCGCCGGATCGTCCGGGCGGAGGGGGCGGCGCTCTTCGATCTGGTGCAAGGCTTCGTGCGCAGCCAGGTGCTGTTGGCGCTGGTGGAGCTGCACCTGCTGCACCGTCTCGCCGAAGGCCCCGCCACGGCCGCGACCCTCGCCCCGTCGGCCGGCGTCGCGCCCGAGCGGCTCGCCGTGTTGCTGCAGGCCGGGGCCGGGGTCGGGCTGCTCAAGCGCCGGCGCGGCGGCGTGTTCGCACTTTCGCGGCGCGGCGCGGCATTTCTCGGCGTGCCGGGGCTCGAGGCGATGGTGCGCCATCACGGCGTGCTCTACCGCGACCTCGCCGATCCGGCAGCGTTCCTTCGCGGCGACACGGAGCCCGAGCTTGCGCGGTTCTGGCCCTATGTCTTCGGCGCGGCGGCGGTGGACGATCCGGATGCCGCCGCGCGTTACTCCGCGCTGATGGCCGACAGCATGCGGCTCGTGGCCGATGACACGCTGCGCTGCGTGCGGCTGCGGGGCGTGCACCGGCTCATGGATGTGGGCGGCGGCACCGGGACCTTCCTCGCCGCGGCGGGGGGCGCGTATCCCGGCATGGGACTCGCGCTCTTCGATCTGCCGGAGGTTGTGGCGGCCGCGCCGCCGGTGCTGGGCCGGGCCGGGCTCAGCGCCCGCGTCAGCATCCATCCGGGCAGCTTTCGCGACGACCCGCTGCCGGGGGGCGCCGACGCGATCAGCCTCGTGCGGGTGCTCTACGACCACGGCGACGACACCGTCGCCGCGCTGTTGCGCAAGGTGTATGCGGCGCTGCCGCCCGGCGGGCGGGTGATTGTCTCGGAGCCGATGTCGGGCGGCGCGCGCCCCGATCCAGCGACGGATGTGTATTTCGCGCTTTACACCCTGGCCATGCGCACCGGGCGCCTGCGCAGCGCGGAGGATCTGCGCGCCGCCCTCGCAGCGGCGGGATTCGGCGGCATCGACGCCCGCCGCGGTGACCGCCCCTACGTCACCAGTGTGATCACGGCGCGCAAGCCGGGGGCGGCCGTCTGAGATGGCGGGCGGACGGTGCGCGCGTAAACTGTCATCTTTGGTTGACACACCGATTTGTAAGTATATCGTGACAGTCAGAACCGAAGACCCTCGGGCGAGTCTCCGCCGCCAGACACGGCCACGCGGAGCAGAGAAGGAGCCAGGGATCGTGCAGACCAATGCCGTCATCATGTCGCAGCCCGGCGCCGTCGCACTCGGACAACTGCCGCTCACCGCGCCGGGGCCGCGCGACATCGTCGTCGAGATCGCGCATTCGGGGATCTCCACCGGCACCGAAAAGCTCTTCTGGGACGGCACCATGCCGGCCTTTCCGGGGATGGGTTATCCGCTCGTGCCCGGCTACGAGGCGGCCGGCGAGGTCGTCGAGGCCGGGCCGGCGAGCGGCTTTCGCCCCGGCGAGCATGTCTTCGTCCCCGGCGCCAACTGCTTTGACACCTCCTGCCCGGAGCCGGTGCGCGGCCTGTTCGGCGGCGCGGCGCGCCATCTCGTGAGCGATGCGGGCCGGGTGGCGCGGATCGATCCGGCGATGGGCCGCGACGGCGCGCTGCTGGCGCTCGCGGCGACGGCGCGGCACGCGCTCGCCGGGTTCGACCGCGCGCTGCCGGATCTGATCGTCGGGCACGGCGTGCTCGGTCGGCTGCTCGCGCGACTCACGGTGGCCGCCGGGGCGCCTGCGCCCACGGTCTGGGAGATCGACCCGGTGCGCCAGGGCGGCGCCGAGGGCTACGCGGTCTGCCATCCCGATGACGACACGCGCCGCGACTACACCGCGATCTACGACGCCTCCGGCGCGCCGGAGCTCATCGACACGCTGATCGGCCGGCTCGCGAAGGGCGGCGAGGTGGTGCTGGCGGGGTTCTATACCGCGCCGGTGCAGTTCGCCTTCGCGCCCGCCTTCATGAAGGAGGCGCGGCTGCGCATCGCGGCCGAATGGAGCCCCGACGACCTGACGGCGACGCGCGCGCTCATCGAGTCCGGCGCGCTGTCGCTCGGCGGGCTCGTCACGCACAGCCGCCCGGCGGGCGAGGCGCCCGCAGCCTATGCCGCGGCGTTTTCCGATCCGGGCTGTCTGAAAATGATTCTCGACTGGGAGGCCCAAGCATGACGTTCGACGCGCCGAATCTCAAGGACTTCGACGCCAGGCTGCGCGAGGAGGCGGGCACCGAGCCCTCGCTCGAGGTGCCCGAGGGCGAGCCGACCAAGAAGACCCAGATCATCGCGATCTACGGCAAGGGCGGCATCGGCAAGTCCTTCACGCTGGCAAACCTCTCGCACATGATGGCCGAGCAGGGCAAGCGCGTGCTGCTGATCGGCTGCGACCCGAAATCGGACACGACCTCGCTGCTGTTCGGCGGCAAGGCCTGCCCGACGATCATCGAGACCTCGACGCAGAAGAAGCTCGCCGGCGAGGAAGTGCAGATCGGCGATGTGTGCTTCAAGCGCGGCGGCGTCTTCGCGATGGAACTCGGCGGCCCCGAGGTCGGCCGCGGCTGCGGCGGGCGCGGGATCATCCACGGCTTCGAGATGCTCGAAAAGCTCGGCTTTCATGACTGGGATTTCGATTACGTGCTGCTCGATTTCCTCGGCGACGTGGTCTGCGGCGGCTTCGGCCTGCCCATCGCGCGCGACATGGCTCAGAAGGTCATCCTGGTGGCCTCGAACGACCTGCAGTCGCTCTACGTCGCCAACAATGTCTGCTCGGCGGTGGATTACTTCCGCAAGATGGGCGGCAATGTCGGCATCGCGGGCCTCGTGGTGAACAAGGACGACGACTCGGGCGAGGCGCAGGCCTTCGCCAAGGCGGTCGACATCCCGGTGCTCGCGAGCATCCCGCAGCATGACGACCTGCGCAAGAAATCCGCCAACTACACCATCGTCGGCACTGCCGAGAGTGAGTGGGGCGCGCTGTTCGGCGAGCTTGGCGACAACGTCTCCAGCGCGCCGCCGCTGCGGCCGCAACCGCTCGATCAGGACGGGCTGCTGGGGCTGTTCGACTCCAAGGACACCGGCGCCGATTTCGTGCTCGAGCCGGCGACCGACGCGGATATGCGCGGCAGCCGGTCCGAGGCGAAGCCGTCGCTCGAAGTCGTCTATGACGAGGTCTGAGGGGGAACGCGCGATGACCGGAGAGATCCGATACGACGCCGCCGCCTCCGCCGAGGTGACCGGCGACGCCGCTTCGCAGCCGGCACCGGACGCGCCGGCGACCGAAGGTGCGCCGACCCCGCCGGGCTCCGCCGATGGTGTGGGCTGCCACGCCGGGGCGGGCGAGATGGAGAAGGCCGCGCGCATGGCCGGGCAATCCGAGGTGCTCGACCAGTACGCGAAGGATTACCCGCAAGGCCCTCATGACAAACCGCAATCCATGTGCCCGGCCTTCGGCTCGCTGCGGGTGGGCCTGCGGATGCGGCGCACCGCGACGGTGCTGTCGGGCTCGGCCTGCTGTGTCTACGGGCTGACCTTCGTGTCGCATTTCTACGGCGCGCGCCGGTCGGTCGGCTATGTGCCCTTCGACTCCGAGACGCTGGTGACCGGCAAGCTCTTCGAGGATATCCGCGAGGCGGTGCACGACCTCGCCGATCCGGATCGCTTCGACGCGATCGTGGTGACAAATCTGTGTGTGCCCACCGCCTCGGGGGTGCCGCTGCGGCTGCTGCCCAAGGAGATCGACGGCGTGCGCATCATCGGCATCGAGGTGCCGGGCTTCGGTGTGCCGACCCATGCGGAGGCCAAGGACATCCTGGCGGGCGCGATGCTCAACTATGCGCGCGCCGAGGTCGAGGCCGGGCCCGTTCCCGCCCCGGCACAGGGGCGCGCCGACCGGCCCAGCTTGACGATGCTCGGCGAGATGTTTCCGGGCGATCCGGTGATGATCGGGCAGATGCTTGCGCCGATGGGGCTGGCCGCCGGGCCGGTGGTGCCGTGCCGCGAATGGCGCGAGCTCTACGCCGCGCTCGATGGCGGCGCCGTGGCCGCGATCCATCCCTTCTACACCGCCGCGATCCGCGAATTCGAGGCGGCGGGGCGGCCGATCGTCGGCTCCGCGCCGGTGGGCCATGACGGCACCGCCGCCTGGCTTGCCGAAATCGGCGACGCCTTCGGGCTGCCCGCCGCGAGGGTCGCCGAGGCGCAGAACGCCGCGCTGCCGGGGATCCGCGAGGCCCTTGCCGGCGCGCCCATTGACGGGACGGTGACGGTGTCGGGCTACGAGGGCTCCGAGCTTCTCGTGGCGCGGCTGCTCATCGAGAGCGGGGCGAACGTGCCCTATGTCGGCACGGCCTGCCCGCGCACGAAGTGGTCGGCGCCCGATATCGAGTGGCTCGAGGCGAAGGGGGCGAAGGTGACCTTCCGCGCCTCGCTCGAAGATGACTGCGCCGCGATGGAGGCGATCCGCCCCGACCTCGCCATCGGCACCACGCCGGTGGTGCAGAAGGGCAAGGAGCTTTCGATCCCGTCGCTCTACTTCACCAACCTGATCTCGGCGCGCCCGCTGATGGGGCCGGCCGGGGCGGGCAGCCTCGCCGAGGTGGTCAATGCCGCGATCGGCAACCGCGACCGCATGGCGCGCATGAGCGAGTTCTTCGAGGGCGTCGGCACCGGCGACAGCGCCGGGGTGTGGGAGGGCGCGCCCAATCTGCGCCCCGATTTCCGGGCCCAGAACCAGAAGAAGATCGACAAGGCCGCCCGCGCCGCCAAAGCCCAGGAGATGATCTGATGCTGGTGCAGGATCACGACAGGGCCGGGGGCTACTGGGGCGCGGTCTATGCGTTCTGCGCGGTCAAGGGGTTGCAGGTGGTGATCGACGGGCCGGTGGGTTGCGAGAACCTGCCGGTGACCTCGGTGCTGCACTACACCGACGCGCTGCCGCCGCACGAGCTGCCCATCGTCACGACGGGGCTCGGCGAGGAGGAACTCGGCCGCGATGGCACCGAGGGCGCGATGAAGCGCGCCTGGAAGCAGCTCGACCCTGCGCTGCCCGCAGTCGTGGTCACCGGCTCCATCGCCGAGATGATCGGCGGCGGGGTGACCCCGCAGGGCACCAACCTGCAACGCTTCCTGCCGCGCACCATCGACGAGGACCAGTGGCAGGCCGCCGACCGGGCGATCACCTGGATCTTCTCCGAATTCGGCATGACCAAGGGCCGGATGCCGCCCGAGAAAAAGCGCGAGGAGGGCGCCGCGCCGCGCGTCAACATCATCGGGCCGATGTATGGCACCTTCAACATGCCCTCGGATCTCGCCGAGATCCGCCGCCTCGTCGAGGGGATCGGCGCCGAGATCAACATGGTGATGCCGCTGGGTGCGCATCTCGCCGAGATGCGCAATA
>SLQD01000064.1 GCA_007131685.1 Paracoccaceae bacterium
CGATGCTCGCCCACAAGGCCGAGGATGACGGCTATGCCTGCGCCGAGATCATCGCGGGCCAGGCCGGGCATGTCGATTACAACAAGGTCCCCGGTGTGATCTACACCGCCCCCGAGGTCGCCGATGTCGGCGCCACCGAGGAGGAGCTCAAGCAAGCCGGACGCGCCTACAAGGTCGGCAAGTTCAGCCTGATGGGCAATGGCCGCGCCAAGGCCAACTTCGCCGCCGACGGCTTCGTCAAGATCCTCGCCGACAAGGAGACCGACCGCATCCTCGGCGCGCATATCATCGGCCCCTATGCGGGCGATCTGATCCATGAGGTCTGCGTGGCGATGGAGTTCGGCGCCGCCGCCGAGGACATCGCGCGCACCTGTCACGCGCATCCCACCTATTCGGAGGCCGTGCGCGAGGCGGCACTCGCCTGCGGCGACGGGGCGCTGCACGCCTAGAGCAGCGTCACCCCCTCCATGCTGGCGAGCTCGGTGAGATCGGCGGCGTAGCGCGCCTCGAGCGCCGCGCGCTCCTCGTCGCTCCAAGGAGCCGGGCCGGGACAGGCTTCGGATTTCGGATAGGCGCGCTTGAGACGGGCGAGCGTTTCGGGGCCGCCGTGTCCGGCAGCGACCTCGGCCCCGAGCGCCGCGATCGCCGCCGCCGACAGCCCCACCCGCTCGGGCTCGGGGCGCGCTGTGACCGACTGCGCCGCCGCGCCGAGAAACGCCGCCGTCACCCGGCCGAACACGGCCGGGTAGTCCTCGTAGCGCCACAGCGTGACAGGGACCGGGGCGATCGCATCGCGCAGCCGCCCAACCATCTCCGCCCAGCTCAGCGCCTCCGGACGGCCGCCGCCGAGATAGTCGCGAAAGCCGCAATACGCCCCGTGATGCAGACTCTCGGCGTGCATCGAGACGAGAAATCCCGCCTGCCCGCGGATCGCCATGCCCACCTGCCTGCGCCCTTCGGGCATCAGCGCGAGCAGGCGGGCCAGCCGCCCCGCGGCCCAGGGGTAGAGGCGCTCGCCCTTCATGAGCATTGCCGCCCCGCTGCCGCCGATGATGTTCTCATCCATCACCACGAGACGCCCGGGTGTGCCCACGGCGCCGCGGATCGCCGCCTCGGCCTGCGCGCGCAGCGCCGCCGGCACTTCTCCGTCGCGCAGCCGGTAGGTCAGCGGCAGGATCTCGCGGCGCACGAATTTCGGCACCAGCAGTCCGATGCCGCGCTGGCGCAGAAGCGCCTCGGCGTCCTGCAGGCTGCGCTGCAGATGGGTGCTGGCGGTCTTGTGCGCGCCGACCAGAACGATCACCTCGCGCATGGCTCACCCCGCGATGAGATGCCGCAGGCCCTGCGTCACATCGGCGCGCAAGGCCAGCCGCAGGCCGGGCTCGTCCCCCGCGCGCAGCGCGGCGAGGATGGTGCGGTGATGCGGCGGCGGCCCGCTGCGGGCCGCGCGCGCATGCAGCATCCGCATCGTCGGGCCGAGCTGCAGCCAAACCGTCTCGGCCATGGCGAGGATCGCGGGGGCCTGCGCGCGCAGGTAGAGGGTGCGGTGAAATTCGAGATTGGTGCGCATATAGGCCACCGCGTCGCGCCGCGCGATGGCGTCCGCGTTGTGGCCGGCGATGGTCTGCATGCGGTCGATGAGGGCGAGATGAGCGCGCGGCAGGGCACGGGCGCCGAGCTCGGGCTCGAGCAGCGCGCGCAGCGCGGCAAGTTCCTCGACGCGCTCGGCGCTCGGCTCGGCCGTCGTCACCCGGCCCGAGGAGGACAGGGCGAGCGCCCCCTCCGCCACCAGCCGGCGCATCGCCTCGCGCACCGGTGTCATGCTGACGCCGAATTCGCGCCCCATGCCGCGCAGCGTCAGCGCCTGCCCCGGCGCGAGCTCGCCATGCATGATGCGCCCACGCATCGCCCGGTAGATGCGCTCATGTGCCGCCCCCGCATCCGTGCGCGGCGTCAGCACGCCAAGAACCGCCAGCGATGAAGCTCCGCGCCGTTGGCCCGCAGCCAGCGCGCGCGGGCGCGGTAATCCGGGCAGAGCCGCGCCACACCGGCCCAGAAGGCGCGCGAATGGTTCATCTCGGCCAGATGCGCAACCTCGTGCGCTGCGACATAGTCGAGGATCCCGGGCGGCGCCATGACCAGCCGCCAGGAGAAATTGAGATTGCCCGCCGCCGTGCACGACCCCCAGCGCGAGCGCGTATCGCGCAGGGTGATCCGCCCCGGCACCCGCCCGAGCGCCGCGGCATGCCGCGCCACCGTCGGCTCGAGCCGCGCGCGCGCCAGCGCCTTCAGCCAGGCCGCCAGGCTCGGCCCGGGCGGGCTGCGCTCGGGCACGAGAAGCCGCCCCTCCTCGGCGCGCACCGCACGCACCGGCGCCGCCACGATCCTGTGCGCCACACCCTCCACGGGCAGCGCCACCCCCGCCACGACGGGCGCGGGCGCGGGCACTGCCGCGATATGCCGGCGCAGCCAGTCCTCGCGCGCGCGCAGAAAGGCCATCGCCTCGGCGCGCGGCACGCCGCCGGGCAGCGACAGAGTCGCACGCCCGTCGAGCCCCGAGACCCGCAGCGACATCCTGCGCGCCCGCGCGGTGCGGCGCAGCGCCACCGTCACTGCCGGCTCTCCCGGCAGTGTCAGCGCTTCAGAACCGCTCACAGCGTCTCGTGCGTGCCGTCGCAGAGCGGCCGATCGCCGCTGTGCTTGCAGCCGCAGAAATACACGGTGCCGCCTTGCTCGGCCTGGAAGCGCACCGGGGTCTCGCCGCTGCCCTTGTGCGAGCCGTCGCAGAAGGGCTGGTTGGCACTGCGCCCGCAGGCACACCACATATAGCGTTTGCCTGCCTCGACCTCCACGGCATAGGGAGCTTTCTGCGCAATCTCGGGCATGCTCGCACCTCCTTTCGCCGCCCCAGATAACGCGCTGCGCCGCGCCTGACCAGATGCGCCGGCCGGCGCGCGCACGTTTGCGCCGGAATGCGAGCCGGGCTAGCGCGCGTCGAGGACGCGGCCTCGAAGCGGTCGGGGGCGGCGCGTGACTGCGCGTGAACGGGTCGCGCCCTAGCGCCACAGCGCCGCCGTGGCGCGCCAGAGGCTGGCGCCGAAGATGGCGCAGGCGAAGGCGACCGCGGCAATCGAGACGATGCTCGGCCCCGCCGGCGTGTCCCAGATCAGCGAGGCGTGCAGCCCGCCCATGACCGCCCCGGCCCCGATGAGCGCGGCGAGCGCGGCCATCAGCTCGGGCGAGCGCGCGAAATTGCGTGCCGTCGCCGCCGGGATGATCAGCATCGCCGCGATCAGCAGCACCCCCACCACCTTGAGCGCCACCGCCACCACCACCGCGAGCGCCACGGTGAGCGCCAGCCGCTCGCGCGCCGGATCGATCCCCGAGGCATGGGCGAGATCCTCGCTAACTGTGGACAGGAGCAGGCCCTGCCAGCGCCAGGCCAGCAGCGCCACCACCAGCGCCGCGCCCAGCGCGATCACGCCGAGATCGAAGCGCGCCACGGCGAGGATGTCGCCGAAGAGATAGGCCGAGAGATCGACCCGCACATTGGGCAGGAAGGACACCGCCACGAGCCCCAGCGCGAGCCCGGAATGCGCGAGCACGCCGAGCGTCGTGTCGATCGCCCAGCCGCGCCCTACCAGCGTCGAAACCAGAAGCGCCATCGCGAAGGCCACCATCAGTGTGCCGACATAGATCGACCAGGCAAAGGCCAGCGACAGCGCCACGCCGAGGATCGCCGCATGCGCCGTCGCATCGCCGAAATACGCCATGCGCCGCCAGACCACGAAGCAGCCGAGCGGCCCCGTCGCCGCCGCCACGGCGATTCCCGCGAGGATGGCGCGGGTGAAGAAATCATCCAGCATCGCGCGCCCCGTCGTCATGGCGGTGGTCATGCGCATGCTGATAGAGCGCCAGAGCCCCGTCGGTGCCGAGCCCGAACAGCGCGCGGTATTCCGGCGCCGAGGAGACCGCGCTCGGCGCGCCCTGGCAACAGATATGCCCGTTCAGGCAGATCACCCGGTCGGAGGCGGACATCACGACATGCAGGTCGTGGCTGACCGACAGCACCGCGCAGCCGAGTTCGCGGTGTACCGCGTCGATGAGCCGGTAAAAGCCCGCGATGCCGGGCTGATCCAGCCCCTGCGCGGCCTCGTCGAGGATCAGGATCTCGGGTTCCGACAACAGCGCGCGCGCCAGGAGCACGCGCTGGAACTGTCCGCCCGAGAGCGTGGTCATCTGCTGATCGGCAACGCGCGGCACGCCGACGCGCTCGAGTACGTGCGCGATCTCGCCGCGCCCGCGCCGCCGCGGCAGGCTCAGGAAGCGCCGCACCGGCATCGGCAGCGCGGCGTCGATATGAAGCCGCTGCGGCACATAGCCCACCCGAAGCCCCGGTTTGCGCCACACGCGCCCCCGCGTCGGCGCCAGGATTCCCAGCAACAGCCGCAGCAGCACCGACTTGCCCGAGCCGTTGGGCCCCACGATGGTGACGATCTCGCCCGGCGCAATGGCGAAATCCACATCGCGCAACACCGGCGGACCACCGAAGGCGGCGGCGAGATTTTCCGCCGATACCAGCGTCATGATGCCTCCCGGCAGGCCGGGCAGCAGCCGATGGCCTCGATGCTGGTGCGCTCGATCTCGAAACCCGACGCCGCGGCGATCGTGCCGAGGGCGCGGCGCACCGGCTCGGCCGGCGCCTCGGCCACGGCATTGCAGGCGCGGCAGATCATCAGCACCGGGCTGTGCACCGCGTCGGGCTGCATGCAGGCCGTGAAGGCGTTGAGCCGCTCGACCCGGTGGGCAAGGCCGTTGGCGGTGAGGAATTCCAGCGCGCGATAGGCGACGGGAGGTTGGCGCGCATGCCCCTCTTCGGCCAGCCGGTCGAGCACCTCATAGGCGCCGAGCGCGCGATGCGCCTCGAGCAGGATCTCGAGCACCCGGCGGCGCACCGGCGTGATGCGCAGCCCCTCGCGCGCCGCGAGCGCATCGGCGCGCGCCATCACGTCGGCGGCGCAGCCGGAATGATCGTGCTCGGTGAAGGCGATCGCGTGAGAGTCGGTTTCGGGCATCGCATCCCCACTTGACATGTTATCTCATAACATAGAAGACCTCCGGCAATGTCGCAACCGAAGGAGACCCTGATGCGGTATACCATGACGTTCCTGCTCGCCAGTGCCGCGACACCCGCAATGGCCGAACCGCCGGCCGTCGTGGCCGGCACGCCGGTGATTCATTCGCTGGTCGCGAAGGTGATGGGCGATCTCGGCACCCCCGAGGTCCTGCTCGACCGCGGCGGTGACCCGCACAGCTTCCAGCTGCGCCCCGCCCAGGCGCAGGCGCTCGCCGATGCGGATCTCGTCTTCTGGGCCGGCCCCGATCTCACCCCGTGGATGCAGCGCGCCATCGACGGGGTCGAGGGCGGCGGCGAGCTCGTCACGCTGCTCGAGGCGGACGGCCTGCACCTGCAGGACTTCCAGCATGGCCACGAACACGACCATGGCCATGACGACGAGCACGGGCACGATCACGACAATGATCACGACCATGACGACGAGCAAGGGCATGACCACGAGGAAGAGCATGGCCATGATGACGAGCACGGGCACGACGACCACGGCCATGACGAGCACGACCACGCCCATGACGGCACCGATCCCCATGCCTGGATGAACACCGGCAATGCGCAGATCTGGGTCGATGTGATCGCCGAGCGGCTTGCCGAGCACGACCCCGACAACGCCGACACCTACGCCGCCAATGCCGAGGCCGCGCGCGCCGAGATCGACGCGATCGCCGACGACGTGACCGCGACGCTGGAGCCGGTGGGCGATGCGCCGCTGATCATGTTCCACGACGCCTATGGCTACCTGTC
>SLQD01000028.1 GCA_007131685.1 Paracoccaceae bacterium
CTGCGCCTCGAGCACGAGATAGGGCCGATCAAGCTCAAGATCTCGGGCTGCATCAATGCCTGCGGGCACCACCATGTCGGCCATATCGGCATTCTCGGCCTCGACCGCGCTGGGGTGGAGAACTACCAGATCACGCTGGGCGGCGACGGCACCGAGACCGCCACGATCGGCGAGCGCGCCGGGCGCGGCTTCGCCCATGACGAGCTGGTCCCCGCGATCGAGCGGTTGCTGCACGCCTATCTCGCCCATCGCGAGGCGCCCGAAGAGACCTTCCTCGAGGCCTATCGCCGGCTCGGCGCCGAGCCCTTCCGCGCCGCGCTCTATCCCGAGGAGAAGCGCCGCGATGCCGCGTGATCTGCCGCTCGCCCCGGTCAGTGAGCGCGCCGCGACGCTGAATGCGCGCTACCGCCACCACGCCGCGGTGGCGGTGCTGGAACATGCGTTGCGTGACCCGGAGCTGGGGCGCGTGGCGCTGGTATCGAGCTTTGGCGCCGAGTCGGTGGTGCTGTTGCACATGATCGCGGTGAAGGCGCCGGCGACACCGGTGCTCTTCATCGACACGCGAATGCTGTTTGCCGAAACACTCGACTACCAGGCGCGAGTCGCGCGCGACCTCGGGCTGCGCGATGTGCGCACGATCCGCGCGGGCGCGGCCGCGCTCGCCGCGCACGACCTCGACGGCATGCTGCATCAACGCGACCCGGATGCATGCTGCGCCCTTCGCAAGAGCGCGCCGCTCGAGGTCGCGCTCAAGGGCTTCGACGCCTGGATCACCGGGCGCAAGCGATTCCAGGCGGGCAGCCGCGCCGCGCTCGATTTCTTCGAGCCGAACGGCGCGCACCGGCTCAAGGTCAACCCGCTGGCGCACTGGGACCGCGACGACGTGGCCGATTACATCACCAACAACCGCCTGCCGCGCCACCCGCTCGTGGCCCGCGGCTACCCCTCGATCGGCTGCGCGCCCTGCACGAGCCCGGTGGCCCCCGGCGAGGACCCGCGCGCGGGGCGTTGGCGCGGGCAGGCCAAGCAGGAATGCGGCATCCATTTCATCGGCGGGCGCGCGGTGCGCGGCCCGAAGGAGGACACATGACCATAATCGTGCGCGATGACGGGTTTCACGGCGAGGACTGGAATGCGGGCTTCGCGCCGCCGGATGAGGGTGCGGCGCGCGGGCTCGATCTGGCGGGCGATGCCGCGCCGGAGGATCTGCCGCCTCTCGACGAGGTCGCGGCGATCCGCGTGACCTTCCCGAACTTCGCCGACGGGCGCGGCTTCACGCTGGCGCGGCGGCTGCGGCGCATGGGCTTTGCCGGGCGGCTGCGCGCGGCGGGGCATGTGCTGGCCGATCAATACACGATGGCGCGCCGGTCGGGATTCGACGAGGTCGAGATCGACGCCGCGATGGCCGTGCGTCAGCCCGAAGCCGACTGGCAGGCCCGCGCCAACTGGCGCGCGGGCGATTACCAGTCACGCCTGCGCGGCTGAGCGCGGGGGTTGCCCCGCCGAACACAACGGACTTAATAGGAGGCCGGGCCGTGCGCCCGAGCATTGCAATGAACCAGTTGAGCCGAGACATGAACGCTCCCAAACCCGCCCTGCCCGACGCGCAGACCGTGACCAAGGTCACCCACTGGACCGACACGCTGTTCTCCTTCCGGGTCGCGCGGCCGCGCAGCCTGCGGTTCCGCTCGGGCGAGTTCGTGATGCTCGGGCTTCTTGGCGAGAACGGCAAGCCGCTGCTGCGCGCCTATTCCATCGCCTCGCCGGCCTGGGACGACGAACTGGAGTTCTACTCCATCAAGGTGCCGGACGGCCCGCTCACCTCACGGCTCCAGCACATCAAGCCGGGCGAGGAGATCATCCTGCGCACCAAGCCCACCGGCACGCTGGTGCTCGATGCGCTCCTGCCGGGCAAGCGGCTGTGGCTGTTCGCCACCGGCACCGGGATCGCCCCCTTCGCGAGCCTGATCCGCGACCCGGAGACCTATGAGCGCTACGACGAGGTCATCCTCATGCACACCTGCCGCGCGCAGGCCGAGCTCGAATACGGCCGCCAGTTCGTGGACAGTCTCGAGGACGATCCGCTCATCGGCGAGTTCGTGGACGGCAAGCTGCGATACTACCCGACCACGACACAGGAGGACGGCCCGCTCACCGGGCGTGTCACCGACAACCTGACCTCGGGCAAGGTGTTCGAGGATCTCGGCGTCCCGCCGATCGACCCGGCGCATGATCGCGCCATGATCTGCGGCTCGATCGGTTTCAACGCCGACATGAAGACCATCCTCGAGGAGCGCGGCCTCAATGAGGGCTCAAACAGCACCCCGGCTGAATACGTGGTCGAGCGGGCCTTCGTCGGCTGACGCCGCACGGTGATTGGCACGCCGCGCCCCGTCCCCGGGGCACGGCGCAGCACTCTCAGTCGTCAGATCCGTTGATCCCGAGGATCGCGTCGCCGGCGCTGCGTGCGGCGGTCGCAGCCTCGTCCATGGCCCGCTCCGAGGCCTCCATCGCGGCGGCGGCGGCCTCGGCAGCGCTGCTGGCCGCATCGCGCGCCTCGTCGGTAGCGACGGTATCGGCGCCCTCGCCGGCCTGCTCGGAGGCGGCGACCGCCTCGGTCGCGGCGCGGGTGGCATCGGAGGCCGCGCTCTGGGCCTCGTCGGCGGCGGTATCGGCGCGGTCCGGGTCGCCGGCATCGGCGGCCTCGCGGGCGGCGGCGGCGGCTTCTATCGCGCGCTCGGCACGCTCACGCGCCGTTTCGGCCGACTGCGCGGCGAGATCCGCCGCCTCGAGCACGCGCACCTCGTCGCTGCTCTCGAGGCTTTCGGTGGCTTCGTCGCTCAGCTCGCCCATCTGCTCGGCAGCGCCTTCGACGGCCTCGCGCTGGGCGCCCTCGTCCTCGGCCCCTTCGAGCGCCTCGCGGAACGCTTCCTCGGAGGCATCGGCGGCCTCGTCCACGGCACTGCCCGCGGCATCGCCGGTGTCCTCGGTCAGCCCATCATCGTCGTCGCCGAGCGCGGCCGTGTCACCGTTCGCGTCGTCATCGAGCAGCGCGTCGTCATCCCCGGTGGCGTCCTCGCCGTTGCCGTCGAGGTCAAGTTCCTCTTCCTCGGTCGCGTCCTCGTCAAGGGTTCCGTCCTCAGGGGCCTCGTCTTCCATGGTCTCTTCGCCGGTGACGTCATCCTCGCCGGCGGCGTCTTCCTCTGGCGCCACGGCGTCGTCCTCGGGCGCTTCCTCCTGGGCGGGGGCGGCGGGTTCTTCGGCCGGCTCGGTATCGGTGACGGCGTCGACCTCCTCCATCGCATCCTCGCCGCCTTGCGAGAACACGAATATCGCCGCGGCCACCACGACGATCGCAATACCGATGATCAATGTCCTGTTCATGACGTGTTCCCTGCCTTCCGGGTGCCTGGCGCAGATATGTCACCTCGGGAGGATAGTGAAAAGGGGCGGCGGCGTCATTAGCGGAAGTTTGCCGCGCCGCGGCGCATCGCGGCGACGGAATCGCGCTTGAATCGTCCCGCGCCCAAGTTTACTTTCCGCGCCTGACAACCACGCAGAAGGAACAGCACCATAGCTCGCAGACCCCACAACGCCCCGCCGGCCCGCGACACCGGACCCCGCGTCAACGATCGCATCCGTGTACCCGAGATCCGGCTCATCGGAGCCGACGGCGAGAATGTCGGGATCGTGAGCCCGCGCGAGGCGCTGGAAATGGCGGCGGAGGCCGGGCTCGACCTTGTCGAGATCTCGCCCAACGCGAAACCGCCGGTCTGCAAGATCATGGATTTCGGCAAGTACAAGTACGAACAGCAAAAGCGCGAATCCGAGGCGCGCAAGAAGCAGAAGACCATCGAGGTCAAGGAAGTGAAGTTCCGCCCCAACACGGACAGTCACGACTATGACGTGAAGATGCGCAACGTCCTGAAATTTCTCGAGAACGGCGACAAGGTCAAGGTCACGCTGCGGTTTCGCGGCCGCGAGATGGCGCACCAGGATCTCGGCCGCGAGCTGCTCAACCGCGTCGCCGCCGACGTTGCAGATTTCGGCAAGGTCGAGAATATGCCCAAGGTCGAGGGCCGGCAGATGATCATGATGATCGGGCCGCGCTGACCCTTGCGAACCGCGGAATCGACGGCCCCCGCGAAACGCGGGGGCCGTTTGCGTTCAGCCCGCCGCCGCCACGGCGCGACGCGTCATCACACCCACGAGATGCGCGCGATACTCCGGCGTGCCGTGAAGGTCGCCGATCATGCCCTCGGCCGGCACCGACAGCCCGGCCACGGCATCGGCGCTGAAATCGCGGCCCAGGGCGTCCTCGGCCTCGGACCAGCGGAACACCCCGTCCTCCGACGCGCCCGTCACGGCCACACGCACCCCGTCGTCGAATTGCGCCACGAACACGCCCGTCAGGGCGAAGCGGGAGGCGGGCTGGGCGAATTTCGCGTAGGCTGACACCTTCGGGACCGGAAAACGCACCGCGATGATGAGCTCGTCTTCCTCGAGCGCGGTGGTGAACATGCCCTCGAAGAAGTCGTCGGCCGGGATCTCGCGCGCATTGGTCACGATCGTCGCGCCCGAGCCGAGCGCCGCCGCCGGATAGCAGGCCGAGGGGTCGTTATTGGCCAGCGAGCCCCCGATCGTGCCGCGATTGCGCACCGCCGGATCGCCGATCTGCCCGGCGAGCGCGGCAAGGCCCGGATAATCCTTCGCGACCTCGCGCGCGACGGTGGCGTGGGTTGTCGCCGCGCCGATATAGATCCGCCCGGCATCGTCGTGGCAGATACCCTGCATCTCCTTGATGCCGCGCAGGCTCACCAGCTTCGAGGGCGCGGCGAGCCGGGCCTTGAGCGTGGGCACCAGCGTCTGGCCCCCGGCGAGCGGCTGCGCCTCGTCTTCCTGCAGCGCCTTCAGCGCCTCGGCGATGCTCGATGGCCGCGCCAGATCGAATGCATACATGGCTGTCTCCCTCAGCGCTGATGAATGGCCTGCCAGACCCGAAGCGGTGTCAGCGGCATGTCGATATGGGTCACATGGCCGTGCCCGCCGCGCTGCAGCGCATCGACCACGGCGTTGACGATGGTGGGCGGCGACGCGATCGCGCCCGCCTCGCCGCAGCCCTTCACCCCGAGCGGGTTGTGCGTGCAGGGCGTCTGGCAGGAATGATCCACCGCGTAGTAGGGCAGATCGTCGGCGCGCGGCATGGTGTAGTCCATGTAGCTGCCGGTGACGAGCTGGCCGGTGTCATCGTATGCGGCCGCCTCCATGAGCGCCTGCCCCGCGCCCTGCCCGATCCCGCCATGGACTTGGCCGTCCACGATCATCGGGTTGATCACGTTGCCGAAATCATCCGCCGCGGCGAAGGAGCACAGCGTCACCTTGCCGGTCTCGGGATCGACCTCGACCTCGCAGGCATAGGCCCCGGCCGGGTAGGTGAAGTTGGCCGGATCGTAGAACGCCGTCTCCTCGAGCCCCGGTTCGATCTCGTCGAGCGGGTAGTTGTGCGGCACATAGGCCGCGAGCGTCACATCGCCCCAGGCCACCGACTTGTCGGTGCCCGCTACGGAGAACTTGCCGTCCCGAAGCTCGATATCCTCGGGCGAACATTCCATCAGATGCGCGGCGATCTTCTTGGCCTTGTCGATCACCTTGTTCGCCGCGCGCACCATCGCCGAGCCGCCCACCGCGATCGAGCGCGAGCCATAGGTGCCCATGCCCATCGGGGTGTTGGCGGTGTCGCCATGAACCACATCGACCTGGTCGGCGTCGATGCCGATCATGTCGGCGATGACCTGGGCGAAGGTCGTCTCGTGGCCCTGGCCGTGGCTGTGCGAGCCGGTCATCACGACGACGCCGCCGGTGGCGTTCA
>SLQD01000109.1 GCA_007131685.1 Paracoccaceae bacterium
GGCGGCGTGACGCTGCACCGGCTGGTGATGCTCGCGGCCTCGATGGGGGCGGTGGTGGCCTGTCTGTGGCTGCTGATGCGCTTGCCGCGCGGCGCCGATCTGACGCGATGGCTGCCGCGCATCGGCGCATGGACGGGGCTGGGGGCGACGATCTACACCCTCGCGCCGCTGCTCGTGGCGACGAGCTGCTGATCCGGCACGCGGCGCCGGGAACCGATCGGACACTGCGGCGTTTTCCCGGTCTCGTTCAACACCAATTGGAGGTTCTCATGAGCTGGGACAACGTCAAGGGAAAGTGGAAGCAGGCCACCGGCAGCGCCAAGGCGCAGTGGGGCAAGCTGACCGATGACGAGCTGCAGCAGGTCGACGGCGAGCGCGAGAAACTCGTCGGCAAGGTGCAGGAAAAATACGGCCTCGCCAAGGAAGACGCCGAAAAGCAGGTGGATGAGTGGGCCGCGAAGGTCTGATCCGCCCGTGCTGAGACCATGAACGTCGAAGCGGCCGGGACCGCGTTCCCGGTCGCTTCCTCAAGCCACTAAAAGCCATTCGAACCGCCGCGCTCCATGCCGGGCCGGCGCGGGCGCGCAATGCGCGCAAATTGCCCGGGCAGACACCCGAGGCCGCGCGTTGCGGGAAACTGCAACTGGCTGAATAGGTTTCACGGCGTGTCGGCTGGCGTTGTATCGGCAAAATAATCTCACTGGTGGCGGAACGACAATCGGGCTGAGGCATTAACGGTTAGAGCACCCGGAAAACGGGCGCTGCCAAGCCCGATGGAGGACACCCATGAAACACCTCATGCTTACGACCGCCCTGACGTCCGCGACCGCCTTCGGCGTCATGGCGCAAACCGAACCTGACGCGATGTCGCAGCAGGACGGCGCGCAGATGGCCGTGCCCGCATTCTTCGCGAGTGATCTCACCGGCAAGAATCTCTACACCCTCGACTCGGATGATGCGCGCACGCTCGGCGAGCGCGACGAGTCCGAGGCGAACGGGAACGGGATGTCCTCCGCTGACCGCGACCGGATGCGCTGGACCAGTTCGGAGACGTTCCTCGCGCACCGTGACAGCTGGGAGGATGTGGGCTCGATCGACGAGATCGTGATGAGCATGGACGGCGAGATCCGTGGCGTTCTGCTGGATATCGGCGGTTTCCTCGGCATCGGCGCCACCACGGTGATGGTGAGCATCGAAGACCTGCATTTCGTGACCCAGGACGGCGACGCGGACGATCTCGACGATTTCCAGGTCGTCATCGCGATGTCGGAGAGCGAGCTGGAGAACCTGCCCGAGTGGGATGACGACCAGCTCCACTCCGGCTTCGAGATGCGCTCCGACCGCCAGCAGGACCAGCAGCAGGTCGAGCTGCAAGATCAGGAGCAGGAGCAGCAGCAGGATCAGGACCAGGCCGAGCTGCAGCAGCAGGAGCAACAGCAGGACCAGGACCAGCAGGACCAGACGCGCGATGCCGAGTCCTCGGTGTTCGGTGACGATCACATGATGCTCGAAGGCGAGGACCGGACCGCGGACCGCCTGATCGGCGCTGACGTCTATGACGCCAACGGCGAGAATATCGGCTCGGTGGACGATATCATGCTCGATGAGTCCGATGGCGTCAGCGACATTCTGGTGGATGTTGGCGGCTTCCTCGGGATCGGTGCGCATACCGTGCGGATGCCGCTTGCGGATGCGCAGATCGGCTGGAGCGACAGTAACGATGAGGTGCGCGTGCAGGTGATGATGACGGCCGACGAGCTCGAGGACATGCCCGAGCACCAAAGCTGATACCGCACACGCATTGGCGGCGTCCGTCGGATGTCGCGCAGGAAGGGGCCCGCTCCGGCGGGCCCTCGTTCGATTGGCGCGCGCGCCGCCCGGCGCGGTCTTCACCGTCGCTCGCGCCACCCCCTTGGCCATCGCGCCGCGTGACCGGCGCGGCAGATTGGCGGCTCTGTCCGGCGACAACCGGCACCGCAGACCGGGACCGGTCATCGCGGGGCCCAGCCTCAGGAGACAATACGATGTTTGGATTTCTTGTCGCTCTGGTGATCTTCGGGCTGATGCTCGTGGTGTCAATTCGCGGCCTGATGCTGTCCGAACGGGCAGTAAAGAATCCGCGCTCGAACGGACGCCGCATCGAGCAGGCGGCCGAAGCAAACGATGTAACCGAGCCGACCACCGCAGCCCCCAAGCGCTGAGGGTCCGGAGCGCCCCCCGACGGCACGCTGTTGCGCCGCGGGGCTGCGTTGATCCACGGCGGGAGAGCCGTCATGTCGGCGCGGCCATCTTTTCACGGCAGGCCCGCACACAACGCGGTCCGCAAGGGGTCAGGCCGCAGCCACCACAGCAGCTTCAAGGGAACAAGCCGGACGCGGAATGCCCGCAAGTCATCCGGGCGGTGATCCGGAACCCTCATGCGGTCGTGGTGTTTGCCTCCCATGCAGCGGCGTTGGTCGGCCTTCGCCGCGTCGCCCATCGAATGTGCCGGGGCGCAGCCCGCCGTCTGCGATCCGTTCAAGCGGAGTGAACCGTCTGATGCCGCCAGCGACACGACCCCCGATGACGAGCCGCCGGCTATTGTCCCGCCTCGGCGCGTCGGTCGGCGCAATCCTGCTGGCCGGTGCGGTCCTTGCCGACACCGCTGCGTTGCAGATCGAGCGCGGCGCGTATGTCGCGCGGGCCTCGGGCTGCCTGTCATGCCACGGCGAGGATCTGTCGGGCGGCTACCGGGTCGAAACCCCGATGGGCACGATCGTGGCCAGCAATATCAGCCCGTCGCGCACGCACGGCATCGGGGGCTATGCCCGCGATGACCTCGCCCATGTGCTGCGCCGCGGCGTCGCGCCGGACCGGCGGCTGTATCCCGCCATGCCCTATGCCTCGTACCGCGGCATGACCGATGCGGATATCGACGCGCTGCATGTCTGGCTGCAGGATCAGGACCCCGTCGACACGGCGCCCGATCACGCGACGGAGCTGCCCTTCCCGTTCAACATCCGCGAGGGGGTGGTGGCGTGGAACTGGCTCTTTCCGGGCGAGCGCGACCTGCCGCGGGTTGACGATCCGGTGCTGCGCCGCGGGGCCTATCTGGTGGATCATCTGGGCCATTGCGGCGCCTGCCATACGCCGCGCAACGCATTTTTCGGGATGCGCGACGACCGGTATCTGGCGGGCGAGGAGGTCGACGGTTGGCTCGCGCCGAACCTGACGCCCGATCCGGTCGCGGGGCTGGGGGCGTGGGAGACGCAGGACATCATCGACTATCTGCGCACGGGCCATGCGGACAATGTCGTGCAGGCCGCCGGGCCGATGGCGCAATTCGTCCAGCACGGCACCCGCCATCTCGACGATGCTGACCTGGCGGCGATCGCGGCCTATCTCGAGACCATCCCCGCGATCGACACCGGGCGGCAGGACATGCCCGTCATCCCGCCCGTGGGCGAGCGTATCCAGCCGCGCCACCTCTACGGTCAGATCCGCGCGGAGATGACCGAGGCCCGGGGGCGCAGCGATCCGGCGGAGCCGGAGCTTCTCTATCTCGATCATTGCGCGGCCTGCCACGGCGTCAGCGGCGAGGGCCAGCCACAGGCCTATTACCCGCCCCTTGTCCAGAACGCCGCGCTGCGCCGCGCCGAGCCGGGCAACCTGTTGCAGGTGCTGGCGCATGGCGTGCCGGCCGGCAAGCTTTATCGCGCGCCGGCGATGCCGGGCTTCGTGGACGAACTGAGCCATCATCAGATCGCCACGCTGGCCAATTACACCCGCACCACCTTCGGTGACCGTCAGGTCAGCAACCTGACCGCCGCGGATGTCGAACGCGCCCTTGCGCCGGATGACATGCCGCTGCCCCTGCGCACCCTTCAGGTGCTGGCATGGGCGGCGCCGATCGGGGTGCTTGCGGGGTTGTCCCTGATCATCTGGTGGTTGGCGCGGCGGCGCCGACCCGGGCCGCAGGAGGGCTGAGACCATGACCATGCCACCATTCAATCCGAGCCGCCGGCAATTGCTGGCGATGATCGGACAGGTCGCGGGCGCGGCCGCGATGTATCAGGCCATGACCAGCCTCGGCTTTGCCGGCGAGTCCGGCTACACCGGCGAGCCGGACCTGCAAGGCCCGCGGGAGGGCCGGCGCGTGCTGATCCTCGGCGCCGGCATCGCGGGCATGGCCGCCGCCTACGAGATGCGCCGCGCCGGCTACGAGGTGAAGATCCTCGAATATCAGGATCGCCAGGGCGGCCGCTGCCTGACGATCCGCGGCGGAGACCGCTACACCGAAATGGGCGGGCACGAGATCGCCTGCGATTTCGAGGGCGATGGCTATCTCAACCCCGGCCCGTGGCGGCTGCCGGTGCATCACCGCGCGGTGATGGATTACTGCCGCAAGCTGGGCGTGCCGATCCACCCCTTCATCATCAAGAACAACAAGGCCTTCCTGCATTCCGCGAACGCCTTTGACGGCAGGCCGCAGCGCATCGGCCATGTCGAGAAGGACATGCGCGGTCATGTCTCCGAGCTTCTGGCCAAATCGCTCCATCAGGGCGCGCTCGATGATGCCGTCAGCGCCGAGGATCGCGAAAAGTTGCTGGAGGGGCTTCGGGGCTGGGGCGTGCTCGACAGCGACTTCAGCTATAGCGTCAGTGACGATCTGGGCGGGGTGCGCGGCTGGGATATCCGGCCGGGCGGCGGGCTGATGGCGGACAGGAAGCCCTCGCAGCCGGTGGATCTGTCGCCGCTGCTGCAATCGGGGCTCTGGGAGCAGCTTTTCGGCTTCAACAGCTACAGCTTCGAGCCGCCGATGTTCGAGCCGGTCGGCGGCATGGACAGGATCGCCGACGCCTTCGCGCGCGAAGTGTCCGACATCGTGCAGCTCAACGCCCGCGTCACCAGGATCGCGCAGGGCGAAGACGGGGTCACCGTCACCTACGAGGATGGCGGTCGCGGCGGCACGGTGCAGGAGGAAAGCGCCGACTGGTGCATCTGCACGATCCCGCTGTCGGTGCTCGTCCAGCTTGATGTCGATTGCTCCGACGCGATGCAAAAGGCGATCGCCGCCGTGCCCTACGCCTCCGCCTTCAAGGTCGCGCTGGAGTTCAGGCGCCGCTTCTGGGAACAGGATGAGGGGATCTACGGCGGGATCAGCTACACCGACCTGCCGCTGGTGCAGATCGCCTATCCCAGCTACGGGTTTCTGTCCGATGGCCCGGCGGTGGTGCAGGGCGCCTATGACACCGCAACGGGCGGGCGCACCTTCACCTATTCCTGGTCGACCATGACCCCGCAGGAACGCATCGACGCCGCGCTCGCGCTGGGCCGCCGGATTCATCCGCAATACGATGCCGAATTCATGTCCGGCACCTCATGGGTGTGGCACCGCGTGGACTGGTCGCTGGGCTGTTACGGGCAATGGACCGAAGAGCTGCGCGACGCGCATTACAAGACCTTGTGCGAAATCGACAACCGGCTGGTTCTGGCGGGCGAGCATTGCTCGCACATTCCGGCTTGGCTGGAGGGGTCGCTGTTGTCGGCACTGGACGCGATCAAGCGTCTGGATCAACGGGAGAACGCCTGAAATGACCAAGCGACGGATACTCGCCTGCATCGCGCTGACCCTCATGGCCACCGGCGCGCGGACCCAAGAGCCGCCCGCCCCCGCAGAGGACACCGCCGCCGCGCAGGATACCGGGACACTTCTGCAGCGGTTCTCCGATGACCCCGACCGTTTCACGCAGACCGATGGCGAGGCGCTCTATCGCACCACGTGCCAGGCCTGCCACATGGAGGACGGGCGCGGCGATGCGGGCGCCGGGGCGCATCCGCCCCTTGCGGACAATCCCAAGGTGGCATCGAAGCACTTCGTCGCCGGCGTCGTTATGACCGGGTATCACGGGATGCCGCGTTTCGGTCACCAGATGTCGGACGACCAGGTCGCCGAGGTGACGAATTACGTGCGCAGCAGTTTCGGCAATGACCATTCCGACCCGATCACGCCCGACGAGGTCGCCGATCTGCGCGCGCCCGAGGACAACGATTGACCGACCGATCAGGCCCGAGCATCGTGCGGGGCGGTGGACCTTCGGCGACGCATGGCCCGTCTGGCGGCAAATCCCGCAAGGTCTTGCGCCGTCGCGAAACAGGACGGCGGCGCGGCCGCTCAATCAGGGGCAGCGATTGCGCCGCGGCCCGATTCCGGCCAGTGGGGGCGCGAGAAGCGGGCTCACTCGTCGCGGCGCGCCGCGCCGGCGGCCGGCGTCTTCGTCTCGGGATGTCGGGGCGTTTGCGGGGCGGGGGCGGAGTCGTCCGGTTCCGGCGTGGCGCCCGGTTCGGCCACGGAATCGTCGTCAGGCGGCACCGAGTCGTTCCGCCGCGCGGCATGGGCTTGCAACTCCGCCGCCTTGATCTCGACGAAGCGTCGCGTGATCGCGTCGAGGTTCTGCTCGAACCATGTTGCCATCGCCTCCTCCTCGCGCAGGGTATCCTCCAGTCGCGGACGCAATTCGGGCTTGCCCGCCATGTCGGCGAGCGCGAGCAGCGTGCGGTAGGTCGCGATCTCGAGGTGTTCGGTCATCATGTCGGCCGCGACGGCCTTGAGGACGGCGTCGTCGCTGAAGCCCTGAATCGAGGACTGCCCGAGACCCATGACGCTCAACAGCGTGTCCCGGGCCAGTGACGCCGAGTCGCCGCAGGCCTCGAGCCCGGCCTCGAGCCGTCGCGCCTGTTCGCGGGTCTCGACGATATGCTCGGTCATCCGGGCGTGCAGTTCGGGGTAATCGGTCAGCAGCTTGAGCTGCGACTCCATTACTGCGATGGCCTGCTTTTCCAGCGCGTGCGTGTTGCGAAGGTTGGAGACAAGCGCCTCGTGCGCAGCAGCCTCGAAAGCCGTCGACGGGGGCATCTGGGCGGTGGGCATGGGAAGATTCTCCTCTGGTTGACCCTGTGAGAACACGCGACGCGATCAAGGGTTCCGGATTTCCTCCGCGCAGCGCTGCGGGAGGGATGTCGCCGCGCGCGCAGGGCGATCGGCACGCGATGCCGCCACACCCGGAGCGTCCCTGCCAACGACCGCCACCGTCCGGAGCACGGCCCGATCGCGCCATCCCGCCGCGATTTCAGCCGTGCAGGATCACGGTTCGGTGGTCGTAGCCGGCGGGCGCGGCATGGTCGATGACCCTCACCGGCCGCAGTCCTGACAACACCGCGCAGAAGCGCTCGCGCGCCGCATCCGGGCGGATCTGCGTGGCGGTGTCGCCCCGATACTGCACCAGGACACATTCGGCGCCCGCCGCCGCGTCGCGCGCGACGCATCGTGCGAGCGTGTCGATGTCGGGCGCGGACAGATAGTAGAGGAACTCGGACAGCACGATCAGGTCCGGGCTGGCGCGCGGCCAGTCGCGCGGCAGCGTCGCGCGCGCCGCCCGCGCACCGGGAAAGCCGGCAAGGCGCGCTGCCGCGCGCTCAACCGCCCGCGCGGCCAGGTCCACCGACAAGAGGCGATCGCACCGCGGCGCGAGGAGCGCGCTGAGAACACCGATTGAGCAGCCCGCCTCAAGTGCGCAGCCATACCGATCGCGCGTGAGCGCCGCGAGCGTCGCGGCATACTTCGCGGCCTCGTAGGGGCTCGTCTGGTAATCCCAGGGATCGTCCCGGGTCCGGTACAGGCGCTCGAAATGGTCGGCCGGGTCGCTCATGGCTGCGTCTCGCGCAGGAAGATCTCCGGGCTGGTCAGGAAGTGACGCTGATGCGCGTCGGTCATGCGAAAGCCGCCAGGGTCGTCGGATATCAGGCCGGTCATCTGCGAGGCATGCGCCGCGATGGCCGCCGCCTTGAGGTCCCGCCAGCGACGGGTCTCGAACCGGACAAGCGTATCGACGTCAGCCTCCGCACGCCCCGGATCGAAGCGTCCCCAGATCGGATAGGACCACAGCGCGAGCGCCGGCTGCCGCGCCACCAGCCGCGCGGCCAGCCGCGCCGTGCGCGCGTGGTCGGCATGCGGATCGCCGCCCCAGCTCGCCCAGATCGCGCGCGTTGACGGGCCGATATGGGGCAGGATGCGCGCGATCGCGGCATCGGCGGCCGCGTCACCATCGGGCGCGGCGCTGTCGGGATAGCCGAGCAGCACCGGCGCCGGCCCCCGGCCCGCGGTCAGGATGTCGACGGCCCGGGTCACCTCGGCGGCGCGCAACCGGCGCAGGCTTGCGGGCGGCGTGCTGCGCGAGGCGGGGTGCGAATGGCCGCCATCCGTCACCACGACCACCTGCGCGCACCGCCCCAGGGCGCTCAGCGCCGCGATGGCGGCACCGCAGCCGAGCGACTCGTCGTCGGGATGCGGGGCGAGCACCAGAACGTCGCCGCCGCTCGCAAGGACATCGACCATCACCGCCCGCGCGTTGCCGGCGGCCCGCAGCAGGGGGGTCATCACCACATCTCTCCCACGGGCGCGGGATCGGCCATGAGCGCGTCGGCCGCCTGCGTCAGCTTGCCGTCAAGATTGGCCTGGCGCAGGAAGAACCCGAGATCGCGGCGGATGCGATCCACATCGGACGACGCGGCGAAGGCCGCCGTGCCCACGGCGCGCTCCGCGAGCGCGATGCCCTCCGTGCAGGCCGTCTCGACCGCCTCGCGCGCCAGCAGCACCTGCGTGACGGAGGAGGTCACGACATCCCCGCCGAGGAGCGCCGCCCGCTCCACCGCGCCGCTCGACGCCTCGACCCACAGCCGCGCGGTCTGCGCCAGCAGGACCATCCGCGCAATGCGCGCGGCCTGCTGCGGCTGCGCGGCCTGCCCGCGCGCCCGCAGATGCGCGCGCACCCCCTCGGCCAGCGCCTCGAGCCCGCCGCAATGCAGCGCGCAGTAGCGCCAGATACCGCCCTCGAAATTCGGCTCGCGCAGAAAATCCCCCGGCCGGCCCAGTACCTCGGCCGCGACACCCGTCAGATCGTATCGGCCCGATGCCGTCGCCCGCATGCCGCTGACATTCCACGCCGAGCGATCCGCGCGGTCGGAATCGTCGGCACGGACCAGCAGCAGAAGCGGGCCCGCATCGGTCTTTACCGGCACCACCGCAACCGAAAGAAGCCCGAGCCCCGAGCAGAACATCTTCGCCCCCGTCAACACCCCGGTTTCCTCCCCGGTCAGCGCAAAGGTCACCGGATCGCGCCCATCGGCCCCCCAGACGCCGAAAAGGCCGCCCTGTGCCGCGATCGCGCCGAAGGTCGCCCGCTGCCGCGACGTCGCGTAAAGCTGGATCAGGCGCAGGGCATTGGCATGACCTTCGACGATCCGCCCGACGGGCAGGCTGGCACGGCCGATCCGGCGCAGGAGACGCGCGCCGGTGCCCGTATCGCCGCCGACCCCGGCCCCCGCGACCGCGGCGGCGAGCAGTCCCGCATCATGCAGGGCCGCAAGGTCGGGGGCCAGCGTGGTCTCGCCGCGGTCCGCCGCGCCGGCGCGCTCGGTGATCCGGCGCAGGATGCGGGCTTCGGCATCGTGTGTTGCGGAGTTGCCGTGCAGGCCCATTTCAGGGCGCCGCCAGATTTCTTGCACCGGACGCGGAGCGCGCCGGATGGCGGCGATCGGCGCCTTCGGCGGAGGCGAGGAGTTCGCGCAACCTCGGCAATTGCCGTCGGCAGTCGCTCAGCCGCAGCCGATGGCGGGCAAGCTCGGGCGCGCGCGCTTCGACGGCCGCGAAGAAGGCGCCGAAATGCGGACCCGCCGGCGCGGCCATGATCCTGTCAGCCTGACACGCCCCGAGCGCCCCACGAAGCACCCCGTGCAGCGCAAGCGCGTCGGGCCAGATCGCGCGCAGCCGCCCGCGCAGCCCGTGACGCAAGGCCAGCGTGTCCGCCGCCTCGATCCATTCATCGGCCCAGGGATCGGGATCGCAAGCATGGGCGCGCAGCGCGCCGGCCATGCCGCCCGCGGTTCGCCCCGTCATCCGGCAAGAGGTTTCGACGATGGCGTCGGGCGAGAACCGGACGCGAAAATCATGGGCCTCCACCCGTTCGGCAAAGGCCCGATCCTCGCGCAGGGGCAGCGCCGGCAGGCCCCGCACGGCCTCATGCACCCGCCGCGACACCGCCATGCTCGCCCCGGCGGGGTTGTGATGGGCGGGGGCGGGATCGTGGGGCTGCGGATCGAGCCGCGCCACCAGCCGCACGGAGCCGGCCAGATACGCGCGCTCGGCGCTGCCATGGGCGGCGATTTCGGCAGGCAGGGCGCGCGCCTCGTCCGGACGGGCGAGCACCGTGCCGCAGATCAGGTCGGCCGCGCGCAATTCGGCGAGATTGCGCATCACCCAGTCGTCGCGCACCAGGGTATCGGCATCCGTCGTCAAGAGTGCCCCATGCGCGGCGAGTTGACCGCAGGCCATGTCGAGCCCCAGCCGCCGCGCGGCCCCGACACCGGCCTCGCCGGGCCAGAAGTCGCAATCGATCATCGCGAACGGCACGACACGCTGCGTCACGGCCCAGTCGAAGGCGCGCAGGGCGCTCGCATCGCGCGTGTTGTTCACGACCAGGACGATACCGGCGCAGATGCCGTCGGCCGCGCGAACGGCAATGGCCGCGGCGTCGAGGCAGGCGCGCAGGCGGTTCTCCTCGTCCTTTGCGGGGATGACGATCGCGGCGTCCCAGCCGCGCATCCGCCCCAGCCGCAGCGACGTCGCGCGGATCGGCACCGGCGGCCGCGCCGGTGTCGCGAGAGCGCGATCAGGATACATCGCACATCGCGCCGCGCGCGCCCCCGGCGGCGTCGCAGCGCAACCCCAAGTGCCCCCTCCAGCGGCGCAGGACCGCCGAGAGCCGGAACCGCGGATCGAGCGAAACCGCGGGCGTTGCGCGGCGCCAGTCGCGGATGCGCGCCGCGATCATCCGCGCATCGGTGCAATCAAGGCATTGGCGCGCATCGGAGGCGACCTCGTCATTGGCCCCGAGACCACGATGCACGAGCACCGGGCACCCGACCGCGTTCGCCTCGGCAATCACGAGGCCGAAGGTCTCCGCAAAGCCGGTCTGCGGATAGAACACGCACAGCGCCGCGCGCATCTTTGCGATCACCGCCGGATGCGGCAGCGTGCCGAGCACGCACACCCCCGCCGGCATCGTGCCATGCTGCCAGGACAGATACCCCGGATCGGCCACCTCGAGGCGCAATCCGCGGATGGCGCCGCGCAGGGTCTCGAACGCCGCGAGCACCTGATCGAGCCCCTTTTTCGGCGAACTTGCGAAAAACAGCAGATCGGGGTCGCGCGGCGTGGCGTCCGGGTGCAGGTCATCGGCGATCGGGTTGGCGATCACCGCGATCGACGGCCCCGCCGCGCCCGCGAGAGCCCGGAGCTCGGCGGCGAGCCAGTCGGAGACGCAGACGATCTCGATGCCCGCATCCGCGAGCCTGCGCAGCGCAGGACGCTCCTGCGCCGCGGGCACGAGATGCTGCCACACCAGGATGCGCGCGCGCGGGTTGTGACGGCGACAGGCCAGCGCGACGTCCCAGGCATTGATGACCAGGATCGTTGCCGGGGACGCCGCCGCGGGGTCCATGGGCCGGAACCGCACGGTCCCGGCGATCTCGGCGGTGCGCCGTGCGGCCTGTTCGACCGATACGTCCATGTCGCGCGACAACCCGGACGCGATGCGCAGGACCGTCGACTCGGTGCCGCCGAGCCGGTGCAGGCTTGCCAGCCGCGCATAGGCGCGCGGGGCGCAGGGGTCGAGGATGCGCAGCGCCGCGATGCCCATCATGCGCGCCGCCGGGGACGACGCCCGCGCCGAAGAAGTCCGGGGCACACGATGCCGATGCAGATCACCATCTCATGCCTCCCCGGCCAAAACGTCCGCCGCATAGCGCGACAGCGGCCCGCGGATTGCCAATCCGCCGAGCGGCGGCAGCAGCAAGAGCCCCCCGGCGAGCGCGACCACCGGGCCGCCCGACAGGACCGCGACGGAGATGAGCGCCACGCCAAGCGACGCGGTGAGAAACAGCGGCCCGTCGATCCGCGCCGTCGCGCCGCCGGGACGGGTTTTCGCGGTGATGATGAACTTCTGGCGCTTGCGCCGCACCCCGTCGATCGTCGCGCAGGCCGCGATAGGGAGCATCGACAACCGCGAGGCGAGGGCCTGCAAGCGGACAGCCACCGGCACCCGGGGCAGCGTCGCGCTCAACATCGGATAAACCGTCGCCAGAAGGATCAGCGCCATCGTCGCGGCCGACAGAAGGATCGTCGCATCGGCCAGCGCGGCCCCCTGGCCGGTCCAGCCGCCGATCGCGGCCTGACCCACGCCCAGGATCAGCGTCACGACCGCGATCGCGCCGAGATTGAGCCAGGTCGCGAGCTGGGCGACCACGAGCAATCTTTGAAAGGGCCCCGCACCGGCGTCGCGACCGCCCCGACGCCACCTGCGCAGCCCCTCGACGAGGACGCGGGCATTGCCGGCGGCCCAGCGCGCGCGCTGGCGGTGCAGGTTTCGCAGGTCCAGCGGCATCAGCCCGCGCCCGACGATCCGGTCCACGAAGACGCCGCGATACCCCGCCGCGATCAGCGCCGTGCCGAGCTCGGCATCCTCGGTGCAGCTCTGGCTCGGCCAGCCGCCGACCGCGGCGAGCGCGTCCCGGCGGATCACGCTCAGCGTTCCGGTCAGCAGCATCGCATGGACGAGGTTCGCGGCGCGGGCGTGCCGGTTGAAATACTCCGCAAGCTCGAAGGACAGCCCCTCGGTGCGCGGCGACATGTGCCGATAGGCCTGGGGAAACTGGATAAAATCGGCGCCCGTCGCGCGCAGCTCACGGCCGACCATCGCCAGGAAACCGGGCACGACCCGGTAGTCGGCGTCGAGGACGACAATGTGGCTCGCCGATGCATCGGTCTGTGCGAGGGCGATGTTGAGTGCCCCCGCCTTCGCCCCGGTCACGTTGTCGCGCCGGACGAACCGGAACCGGGGGCCCGCGGCGCGGCACCAGTCCTCGATCGGCTGCCAGAGGTTTCGCGCGGGGGTATTGTTGATGACGACGATGACCTCGTGATCGGGCGCACCGACCTGCTCTCGCAGGCTCTCGAGGGTCGCGATCAGGACACCGGGCGGCTCGTTGCGCGCGGCGATGTGGACGCAAAGCCGCGTCACGCTCGCCTCGACCCCCGCATCCGGGATGCGTGCGGCCGCGTCCGGGCGACGCGCCGGGGACAGGTTGCAAATGCAAGACAGGCTCAATTGAAGAAGCATCGTGAGCGCGGACACGGCGAGTGTCAGGCTCGGGACGAGCATGATCGCGACGGCCACGATGGCGACCGGCCACACCCTCACGATGAGACCCGGGCGGGTGCCAGCGGCGGCAGGGGGATGGCTGGAAACGTGGTTCATCCGTCTCTCATTGGCGGGATCGCTGTCACACCGTCCCAACAATGCGCGCTCCGAGTGGTTCCGTGATGTCGCGGCCATTGCGGGCCTGCGCCACCCTCCCTTGCCCCGATGATCGCCCTGCAACCGCGGCGAAGCCGCGACGCAAGCCGGTCGCAGCGGCGTGGCAGAGCGGGCCGACACCGCGCCGCATTCGTCGCCCAGGTCACCTCACGATGGGGCATTCAGGGGAGCAATCGCTTCAGGGCACGATCCGTTACATCGAACCGCGCGGCGGCGTGACGCCGCGTGCCGGATGACCGACGCATGGCGCCAGATCCGACTCCGTACGGACGCCGGGGTTGCGAAGCTCGATCCGACATCCATATACCATCCATGCAGATGGTTTATGGATGGAGCAAATGGCAAGGACAGCGACAGGCGCGACGCTCGCCCGAGCACCCGACTCCGAGAAGATCACCATCAATCTCGGCTTCGTCGATCTGGGGCAGATCGAACTTCTGGTGCAGGAGGGCTTCTACTCCAACCGCAGCGACTTCATCCGCACCGCCATCCGCAACCAGATCGAGCGCCACGCCGAGACGGTGCGCCAGATCGTCATTCGAAAGAGCGTCGATCTCGGCCTGCGGCATGTCACCCGCGACGAGCTGATCGCCGCGCAGGCGGCGGGCGAGATGCTGGACATTCGCGTTCTGGGGCTGGTCGTCATCGCACCGGACGTCACCGCCGAGCTTGCGCGCGAGACCATTTCCGCGCTGTCGGTCCTCGGCACATTGCAGGCCCCCGACGCGGTCAGGGCCGCGCTCGCGGACCGCATCACCTGATCCTTGAACCCGGAGAAACCTCCATGAAAACCCCCTTCGCCCGCGGCATGTTCCGGGCCACCGAGCTGACGCGATCGGGAAAACTGCATGAGTCGACGGCGCTGATCCAGACGCTCCTGCAAGGCGGGCCCGCGGGCACCGACCGGCGCGCGGATGCGGGCACGATCGACGGCGCCTTCACGCGCCTCGGCGATGCCGCCACCACGCCACGCGTCGACACCGCAACGCGCCCCGACCCCGGCCATCGCACCGCCCCCGCCCCGGGCACCGCGCGACGCGCGGCGCGCAAGGTCGGCAGGGGGCTCGGCGAGACGCTGCGCGGCATCGCTGCGGGGGGCATGCCCGGGCGCGCTGCGCCGCCGCCCGTGCCGGTCGAACTGCCCGAGGGCGCGCGGTTCCTGTCGCTGGCGCATGGGGGTGCGGGCGGGCGGCAATACCGGCTTTATGTCCCCGCCGCCGCGCCCGAGGCGCCGATGCCGCTCATCGTGATGCTGCACGGCTGCACCCAGTCGCCGGAGGATTTCGCGATCGGCACCGGCATGAATGCGCTGGCCGAGGCGTTCGGATGCCTGATCGCGTGGCCCGCCCAGCCGCAGGGGGCGAATGCCCAGAAATGCTGGAACTGGTTCCGGCCGGAAGATCAGGCGAAGGGGCGCGGCGAGCCCGCGCTGATCGCCGGGATCGTCGGTGACATCCTGCGCGACCACCCTGCCGATCCAACGCGGGTCTATGTCGCCGGCCTGTCGGCGGGCGGCGCGGCGGCGGCGATCATGGGCACGGCCTATCCCGAGATCTTCGCGGCGATGGGGGTTCATTCCGGCCTGCCCGCGGGCGGCGCGCAGGACGTGCCGTCGGCCTTCGCCGCCATGCGCAAAGGCGCGACAGGCAGCGCGCGGCCCGGGGCCGTCCCGGCCATCGTCTTCCACGGGCTCGCCGACAGCACCGTGCATCCGGGCAACGGAGAGGCCGTGATCGCGCAAGCCCTGCAGGCGCGGCCCGACCTCGCCGAAGTCCGCATCCGCGGGATCTCGAACGGCGGACGCCGATACCGGCAAACCCGCCACGACGACACCGAGGGCCACAGCATCGTCGAGCACTGGGAGATCGACGGGGCCGGCCATGCCTGGTCCGGCGGGCAGGCGGGCGGCAGCTACACCGACCCGACGGGTCCGGATGCGTCGCGCGAGATGCTGCGCTTCTTTCTCCAGCACAGGCAGGCGTAGCGCCGGCATCGGCCGCGTCGGCGCCGTGGAACGCGATCCGCGAGGCGGGGTTCCTGTCGTGTGTTTGCACCACGAACGAGAGGCGGCCCGGCCATGGGTATCATCCTGCGCAGTGTCATCGCCCCCGTCGCGGGCGCGATCGCGGCCGGTGCGACCCGCGGCGGCACCCCGTCCGGTCGGCTGACCTCACTGCCCGGCAGCGACGGCCCGATCGCCTGCGCTCAACGCCGATCCCGGTGTAAGCCGGGCCGCGCCGCCGGCATCGTCGGCGCCGTGCCGGGCGCACGCGCGCGCCGGTTGCGCCATGGCTGAGCCCATCTTCTTCGACAGCTGGCTCGGGATGCTGCGTGTCGTCGTCGTCGGGCTCGCGGCCTATGCGATCCTGATCCTCATGCTTCGCCTTTCTGGCAAGCGCACGCTCGGCAAGATGAACGCATTCGACCTGGTGGTGACGGTCGCGCTTGGCTCGACGCTCGCCACCGTGCTCCTGAATGCGGATGTGCCCTTGCTCGAGGGCATCCTCGCGCTAGCGCTGCTGGTTTACCTGCAATTTGCGATCACATGGCTGTCGGTGCGGTTCGATGGCTTCGAAAACCTGATCAAGTCGGAGCCGACGCTGCTGGTTCACGACAGTCGCTACCTCGATGCAACCCTGCGCCAGCAACGTGTCACGCGCGAGGAAATCGGTGCGGCCCTGCGCGCAAGCGGCCTGAGCGACATCAGCGAGGCCCGATCGGTCGTGCTGGAGACGGACGGGTCGATGACCGTGATCCCGCGCGGCCCGGGTCCGTGACCATGGCACCGTGATACGCGAGCGGGCACGGCGCCCCGTGAGAAGGGACGCCGCCGCGCGTTTCACCTGCCGTTCTCCAGGATGGGCTGGCGCCACCACCAATCGGGGTGTTCGCGGCGGATGAAATTCACCAGCTCTTCGCGCAGGCGCACCTCGACGGTCCAGGCCGCCGAGGGGTCCGAAGCCATCACGTAGAACTCGACCGTCAACCCGCGCGACGAAAGATCGATGACGTATGTGCCGAGCTTTTCGGACTCGATCACCTCGGGGTCGGATTGGGCGATCGCGTTGAAACGCTCGCGCAAAACCGCCACCTCGGCCATCGGATCGAGGACGAGCCGGATGGTGCACAGCATGCGTTCATCGACCACCGACCAGTTCCTGAAGGGGGAGGACAGGAAGAACTTGACCGGAACGATGATCCGCCGCTCGTCCCAGGTGCGCAGCCGGATGAAGGTGAAGAAGATCGCTTCGACGATGCACCAGTCGCCTTCGTAGTGAATGCTGTCCCCGATCCGCACGGGCTTTGCGATCGCGATCTGCAGGGATGCCACCATGTTGCCGAGCGTCGCTTGCCCCGCAATCCCGAGAATGACCGTCAGGACGCCCGCCGAGGCAAGCAGCGTGATGCCCATATCCGCAAAGATGTCGAACTGCATCACGACGAAAACGACCGAGAAACCGATCGTGATCACCAGGATGAGCCGGCGCAATGCATAGATCGAGGTGTAGAATTCGCGCTCGGACGAGTTCGGTGCATCGTATTTGTCACCGAGATAGCGCCGGGTCACACGGTCGAGCAGCGCATCGACCATCCGAAGGGCGGCAAGGCTGAAACCGACGACGGCCACCATGACCAGCGTCGGCGTCAGGACGGTCGTGACCGGCCCCGAAAAGGAAACGACGAAACCCAGCAGCCACTGCGCCACGAAAGACGCAATGACCAGCGACAGCGGCAGCGCCGCCCGCTCGAATGCGAGACGAAGCACGCGCTCGTCGGAAATATGCCTGCCGAGGCGGATGAATTTCGAGGTGGTCCAGGTCACGAGGATCACGCCCGCGATCAGCAATGGAAGCGCGATCCACTCCCAGATCCGCAACCAGCCGAATTTCGCCTTCAGCGCATCGGGAATATAGCCTTCGAAGGCTCTCGGGCCGAACGCGTCGTAAAGGATGTCGGTGCTGTCGACCGTGTCGGAGGAGAAAAGCCAGACGGGATCGTCGGCCTTGCCGTCCGAGATGTCCGCGGCGTAGCGACCGAGACGCACGGCATAGATGTGGCCATCCACCTCGAACTCTTCGAGGAGGTAATCGCGCCGGGGTTGCGCGCCGTTCTCGTCGTTTTCGGACGCCCGTGCATCGGGTTCCGGCGGAATCCCCGACCAGTTGATCCAGATCTTGCGGTCAATGATCGCGGCGAGTTTCGCCGCGCGCTCTGCGCCCTCCGCCGCCTGTGCGTCCTGCGGAAACTTCGACAGGTTCAGGACATGCGCGGCGGCTTCGAAATCGCCCGTCTCGGCCAGCTTGAGAAAGCTTCTGAGCGCGACGCGGGGAGAACTTCGGTCCACATCCTCGGGGGGCGCATCGAGCCCCGGATTGATCGCCTCCGTCTCGTGCCACAGCGGCGCATCGTCCTGCGCCGCAAGGTGAAGCCCCGTCGCAACCGCAGCGACGAGCGCCAGGGTGAGGATGGTGACGAGACGGTTGACGTGTCGTGCGAGCGCGGTCATCGCCCCGGGCCGGACCTGGCGAAGATGAACGCCCCCCTCCTCGCGGGATGCGAGCGTGCGCGCCGATCGGCCGCCCCGCAGCCGGACGGCCCGCGCATCGCGGACCCGGCAGCGCCACCCGTCAAACGCGGCGCCGTCGGCGGGCGGGCGATGTTACAATTGCCGCGCGGCAGCCCCCGCATGGAAAGGGTAAGGGGGGCCACCATCCGCTTGAACGTCAGGCCGCCGGTGCGGCGGTCAGGCGCTTTTCGGCCATCTGCGACAGCGCGCTCTCGGCGGCGTGCTCCTCGTCCAGCGTCCTTTTCAGCAGCGCCGCTGCCTCCGGATAGCCGAGCTGCTTCGCCCAGGCCACGAGCGAGCCGTAGCGCGCGATCTCGTAGTGTTCGATCGCTGTGGCGAGCGAGACGAGCGCCGCATCCATCGTGTCGTCGTCCTCGATCTCGGCCATCAGACCCTCGGCTTCCTCGATAAGCCCGACCATCGCATCGCATTTCGCCCCGCGCGCGGTCATGCCGAGGCCGTCGAAGATCTCCTCGAGCCGCACGACATGGTCCTCGGTCGCGTCACGATGCGACGAGATCGCCGCCTTGAGCTTGGGATCCTTCGCCTTGCGCTCCATTTTCGGCAGCGACTTGATGATCTTGCGTTCGGCGTAGAGCACATCCTTCAGCGTGTGAAGGAACAGGTCGTCGAGTGTTTCGATCGTCATGGGTTACTCCTGAAGATTGGGGTGGCGGGACATGGCAGAGCGCGCGGCGATGCCGTAGACCTGAGGCTGCGTCATTGCCTGGTGCCCGACGGGCTTGCTTGGCAGTCTCAGCCCCGACGGTCGTATGCTGTGGTCGATTTCGGCCCAGAGCGCATCCATGAAGCGCTCGGCCTGTGCCCTGTGCTGAATGCGCAGCCGGGCGGTCTGACGTTCGCGTTCTTCGTTCCACAGCTGCGTCAGTGTCGTGATGAAGATCGCGGCGCGGTTTTGTTCCTGGGACATGAGGGTTTCCTCCACGGTTGGTATCGCGACCCGGCCAGCCACATTGGCAGTCATGCGCAGCGGGAGGGTCGCGAAGCGGCGCGAGCAGCGTCAGCGCCATGCCGGTTCAGGTCTTGCGAGCGACGAGGCCGACCACGAGCCCGAGGCCCGCGGCAATTCCGACCGCCGTCAGCGGATGACCGAGCACCGCGTCGGTGGCCGTCTTCCGGGCCTGACGTCCGGTGCGGCTGATCTGCCGGCCGGCCTTTTCGGCACCATCGGACACGTCCTCCGTGAACTCCGCGGCGAGCCTGGACAGATCCTTGCGCAGGGTCTCGATCTGCTCGCCGAGTTCTTCGGGGATCACGTCCGGTTTCTTGTTCGACTTGAGAGAAAGGCTCATTCTGCGTCTCCGGAAAAGGGTCGACAGCACCGGATCGTGCCGGTGCTCACTTGGAATCGGATCAGTCGGTCCGGACTGGTGCCGGTTGTCATCCCGGCCGCCTGATGCGCTAGGGATGACGGCGGGCGCGAGGTTCAGTGCAGCCCGAAAAAGCCCAGGATGATCAGGACGACCACGACGGGTCCGACAATGCAGGTGATGCTGTTCGTCGATATGATCCCTCTTCTCCGGCCGGCAAGGAACCGACCTTGAGACAATCAATACCTTCGTGCCGATTGTGCGACACAACATGGATCAGTCTCCGGCCGCAGAGCCGCATCGCGCGCCTTTTCGCACGATCGAAATGCGGGACCAGGCTTCAAGGAAGGCATTCTCCATACCCTGAGCCGTCATTTCCCGCTCCGGCGCGGAAACAAGTTCTGGGTCGAGGCGGATCCGCTGCCATGGGTAGTGTCCCACCGGGTGGTGTAGGGGGACTCTGTTGCACAAATCGATTGATGGCCGGACTCCCC
>SLQD01000027.1 GCA_007131685.1 Paracoccaceae bacterium
AGCCCGCCGGTCTTGTCGAGCTTGATGTTGACCATGTCGTATTTGCCGGCAAGGTCCGGCAGGCTCGCCCGGTCGTGGCAGCTCTCATCGGCGCAGACGGGCAGGGGCCGGTCGATCTCGGAGAGCATCGCGTCCTCGCCCGCAGGTAGCGGCTGCTCGACCATCTCGACGCCGAGGCGCACCAGGTGCGGCGCGAGATCGGCGTAGACCTCCGCACTCCAGCCTTCATTGGCATCAACGATGATGCGCGCCGCCGGAGCGCCGGCGCGCACCGCCTCCAGCCGGGGCATGTCGTCGGGCGTGCCGAGCTTGATCTTGAGAAGCGGGCGATGCGCGTTCTTCGCCGCCGCCGCGCGCATCTTCTCGGGCACTTCGAGCGACAGGGTGAAGGCCGTGATCTCGGGCCCGGGTGCCGGCAATCCGGCGAGTTCCCAGACCCGCCGCCCGGCGCGCTTGCCCTCGAGATCCCACAGCGCGCAATCGACGGCGTTGCGCGCCGCCCCCGCCGGCAGAAGGCCCTGCAGTGCCGCGCGGTCCAGCGCCGTGGGCAGCGCCGCGATCTGGTCGGCCACGCTCTCGCGCGTCTCGCCGTAGCGCGCATAGGGCACGCATTCGCCGCGTCCGGTCACGCCGTTCTCGGTCGCGTGAACGGTGAGCACCTCGGCGGTGGTCCGTGCCCCGCGCGAGATGGTGAAGACCTCGGCGAGCGGGAAACTGTCGAAACTGACGCTCAGCTCGGTCACGGATCAGACCTTCTCGAGCGCATCGACGAGCGGCCCCGCCCCGTGGCGGAACGGGTCCACGGCGGGCAGGCCGAGCCGCGACTCGACCTCGCGCAGATAGGCATCGGCCGCGTCCTCGGCCATCGCCGCGGTGTTGACGGAGACGCCCACCACCTTGCAGCCGGTATTGGCGACATGCGCCAGCTGCAGCGCCAGATCGCGCAGCGCCTCGAGGCTCGGCAGGCTGTATTCGGGCAGGCCGCGCATGTGCTCGCGCGTCGGCTCGTGGCACAGGATCAGCGCATCCGGCTGCCCGCCATGGATCAGCGCCATCGTCACCCCGGAATAGGAGACGTGAAACAGCGAGCCCTGGCCTTCGATGAGATCCCAGTGATCGGGATCGTTGTCGGGGGTGAGCCACTCGACGGAGCCGGCCATGAAATCCGCGATCACCGCATCGAGCGGCACCCCTTCGCCGGTGATCAGGATGCCGGTCTGCCCGGTGGCGCGGAAGGTGGTCTTCATCCCCCGCTCGCGCATCTCGCGCTCCATGGCCAGCGCGGTGTACATCTTGCCCACGGAGCAATCCGTGCCCACCGCGAGGCAGCGCTTGCCCGCGCGCGGCCTGCCGTCGGCGATCGGGTAGCGCACCGTCGGCACGCGCACGTCGTGCAGCGTGCGTCCGGTCGCGCGCGCGACCGCGGCGAGGTCCTCCTCGTCGCGCAGCAGGTTGTGCAGCCCCGAGGCCAGGTCGAACCCCTCCTCGAGGGCGGCGACGAGCACCTTCTTCCAGGCCGGCGAGATCACGCCGCCGCGATTGGCGACGCCGACCACGAGCGTCCTCGCCCCGGCGGCCTTCGCTTGCTCGAGCGTCATGTCTGGCAGGCCCATATCGGCCTTGCAGCCCTCCATGCGCAACTGGCCGACGGCGAATTCGGGGCGCCAGTCGCGAATCCCTTGCGCCACCTTGGCCGAGAGCGGGTCGGGCGCGTCGCCCAGAAAGAGCAGATAGGGTGTCTGAATCATCGAATCCGTCCTTTTTCCGGCGCGCAGGATGGCGCATCGGCCCGCGAATGTCCTGAGTTTTTCGACGCGGATGCAGCGCCGCAGCGGGAGAATCGCCCGATCATGCCCGGCCATGCGCGCTATTCTTGCACGGTTGCGCCATCGCGGCGAAGCATCGGCCCCGCCGGGCGCCGGCGCGTGCTGCAGCTGCAAAGCGGCGCTTGAACCATGCGGCGCAATAATCTAGCCAGCCGTTCAGGCCGAACGCAACTTCCTTTCATGGAGACCGAGCATGAGCTTTCGCATCCAGCCCGCGCCGCCAGCCCGTCCGAATCGCTGTCAGCTCTTCGGGCCGGGCACCCGGGCCGAGCTCTTCGCCAAGATGGCCGGCAGCGCGGCCGATGTCATAAATCTCGATCTTGAGGATTCCGTCGCCCCCGACGACAAGCCCGCCGCGCGCGCGAACGTCATCGCCGCGACCCGCGACGTGGACTGGAGCGGCAAGGTGCTCTCGGTGCGCATCAACGGGCTCGACACGCCGTACTGGTATCGCGACGTGGTGGATCTGGTGGAGCAGGCGGGCGACCGGCTCGACCAGATCATGATCCCCAAGGTCGGCTGCGCGGCCGATCTCTACGCGGTCGATGCGCTCGTGACCGCGGCCGAGGCCGCCAGCGGGCGCAAGAGGCCGCTCGGCTTCGAGGTGATCATCGAATCGGCGGCGGGCATCGCGCATGTCGAGGAAATCGCGGCGGGATCGAAACGGCTTGTCGCCATGAGCCTCGGCGCGGCGGATTTCGCCGCCTCGATGGGCATGGCCACGACCGGCATCGGCGGCACGCAGGAAAACTACTACATGCTGCGCGAGGGCGAGCGCTACTGGGCCGATCCGTGGCACTGGGCGCAGGCGGCGATCGTGGCGGCGTGCCGCACGCACGGGGTTCTGCCCGTCGATGGGCCCTTCGGCGACTTCTCGGACCCGGAGGGGTTCCGCGCCCAGGCGCGCCGCTCCGCGACGCTCGGCATGGTCGGCAAATGGGCGATCCACCCCAAGCAGGTCGCGCTCGCCAACGAGGTCTTCACCCCGTCCGCGGAGGCCGTGGCCGAAGCGCGCGAGATCCTCGCGGCAATGGAGGCGGCCAAGGCACGCGGTGAGGGCGCGACCGTCTACAAGGGCCGACTCGTGGATATCGCCTCGATCAAGCAGGCCGAGGTGATCGTTCAGCAGGCCGAGATGATCGGCGGCTGACGCGGCGTTGCAATCGCCCGGCACCCGCGCCATACGGGGCGGGCGCAGGCGACGAGCTGGGGCCGGGCATGAAGAACTATCTCGATTTCGAGAAATCCCTCGCCGATATCGAGGGCAAGGCCGAGGAGCTGCGCGCGATGGCGCGCCAGAACCCCGGCACCGATGTCGAGAAGGAGGCCAGCGCGCTCGACCGCAAGGCCGAGACGATGCTGCGCGACCTCTACAAGAACCTCTCGCCCTGGCGCAAATGCCAGGTCGCGCGCCATCCCGACCGGCCGCGCTGCCGCGATTACATCGACGCGCTGTTCACCGAGTACACGCCGCTTGCCGGCGACCGCAACTTCGCCGACGATCACGCCGTGATGGGCGGGCTCGCGCGGCTGAACGACCGGCCGGTGATGGTAATCGGGCAGGAGCGCGGCAATGACACGAAGAGCCGCATCGCGCACAATTTCGGCATGGTCCGGCCCGAGGGTTACCGCAAGGCGATCCGGCTGATGGACATGGCGCACCGCTTCGGGCTGCCCGTCATCACGCTGGTGGACACGCCGGGTGCCTATCCCGGCAAGGGCGCCGAGGAGCGCGGCCAGTCGGAGGCCATCGCGCGCGCGACGCAGAAATGCCTCGAGATCCGGGTGCCCCTCGTTTCGGCGATCATCGGCGAGGGCGGCTCGGGCGGGGCGGTGGCGTTTGCCACTGCCGACCGCGTCGCGATGCTGGAACATTCCGTCTATTCGGTGATCTCGCCGGAGGGCTGCGCCTCGATCCTTTGGAAGGACTCCGAGAAGATGCGGGAGGCCGCCGAGGCGCTGAGGCTGACGGCGCAGGACCTGCACAAGCTCGGCGTGATCGACCGCATCATCGGCGAACCGCTGGGCGGCGCTCAGCGCGACCGCGACGCGACCCTCGCGGCGGTGGGTGCAGCGCTCGAGGACATGATCGGCAAGCTCGTCAAGCGCAAGCCGGCCGCGCTCGTCGATGCGCGACGGCGCAAGTTCCTCGAGATGGGAACGACCGCGCTCGGGGCCTGAACCGCGCCGCCTTCGGTCCTGCCGCGCCCACGCAAGCTGCGCGCCGGCGCGGGCTCAGAAGAAGCGCTGCTTGCGCGCCGAGGCGCGGCCGATCATGTGCGCCGCAATGGGCGCCGTCAGCAGCAGGAAGATCACCCCGATCAGGCAGCGCATGACCACGCTCATCTCCCCGAAGGCGAGCGCGGCCGCCGTCAGGGTGAGCATCGAGCCGAGCGTCCCCGCCTTGGTGGAGGCGTGCATCCGGGTGAGCACATCGGGCAGCTTGACGATGCCCCAGCCCGCCACGAGCGCGAAGAAGCCGCCCAGAAGCAGCGTGATGCCGGTGAGAACCTCAATCATCCCGGTCCTCCTTGATGTCCTCGCCGCGCTCCTCGCGCATCATCAGCCGCCGCTCGGCGAAGCGCGCCAGCGCCACCGTGGCGAGAAACCCCACCAGCGCGAGCACGATGACGATGTCGAGAAAGGCGGAGTCGTCGTTGCGGATCGCGTAGAGCGCGCAGAAGGCGACGATCAGCACCGTCATCATGTCGAGCGCGACCACCCGGTCATGCAGCGTCGGCCCCAGCGCGAGGCGCACGAAGGCCAGCGCGATCGCCACCATCACCATCACGAAGGCGGCGTCGAGCGACCATTCCATGAACAGCTCCGGCGTCATTCGAACACCTCCAGCACCATGCGCTCCATCCCGGCCTTGAGCTCGGCCACCAGCGCCCTGGGCTCGGCGGCGAACATCGCATGGATGTAGAGCGTCTTGCGATCCTCGGTAACGTCGAGGCTGAGCGTGCCCGGCGTCAGCGAGATCAGGTTCGCCAGCAGCATGATCTCCAGATCGCTCTCGACGTCGAGCGGCATCTCGATGATGTCGGGCACGCTGTCGGTGCCGGGCGTGGCCACGTCCCAGGCCACGCGCAGGCTCGACAGGAACAGCTCGTAGATGAAGTAGCCCGACAGCCGCACGATGCGCCAGACGCGCAGGAAATAAGCGTTGGGCCCCCCGAGTGCCGGCTGCGCCAGCCACAGCGCCCCGTAGCCGAGCACATAGCCGATCAGGAAGCTCGTCACGCTCAGCTCCGCGACCAGCACCGCCCAGACCAGTGCGAGCACGAGGTTGAGAACGAAGAGGTTCATTCCGTGTCCTCCCCTTCGCTCACGGCTTCGGGCGCGATCTCCGTCGCGTCCTGCACGCCGAGCACTGTCTCGACATATTCGGACGGGTCGAGCAGCTGCGCCGCGGCGCGCTCGGCGAATTCCACGAAGGGCTGCGGGCCGAGGCCGATGATGATGGTGAGGACCGCCAGCCCGATGATCGGGGTGAGCGAGGCCCACAGCACGGGCTTGGTCACCCGCCCGAAATGCGGCTCGACCTTGTCGGGATGCGGCTTCCAGAACGCCTCGGCCCAGATCTTGGTCATCGAGAACACCGTCAGCAGGCCGACCAGCAGCGCGATGAAGGCGATGAACCACGCCTCGATCTCGAGCGATGCCTTCACGACGAGGTATTTCGCCCAGAAGCCCGACAGCGGCGGAAAGCCCGCCAGCGAAAACGCCGGGATGATGAACAGCGCGCCGAGCATCGGGCTCGACTTGTAGAGCCCGCCGATGCGGTTGAGATCGGTGCCGCCCGCGAGTCGGCCGCCGAGCCCGGCGATCAGGAACAGGTTCGCCTTCACGATGATGTGGTGCACGAGGTAGAACACCCCGCCCATGATCCCCAGCGGCGTGAAGATGGCAAGGCCCAGCGTCATGTAGCCGATCTGGCTGATGATGTGAAACGACAGGATCTTGCGAAAATCGGTCTGCGCGGCCGCGC
>SLQD01000262.1 GCA_007131685.1 Paracoccaceae bacterium
CCCGAACCCGAGCCCGAACCCGAACCCGAGCCCGAGGAGGCGCCCCAGCGCACCGCCGCGATCGAGGAGGCGCTTTCGCAGGTGCGCTCCGATACCGACCAGGGCCCGTCCACCGCCCCCCAGCTCAGCTCCGGCGAGCGCGACGGGCTGCGCGTCGCTGTGCGCGAGTGCTGGAATGTCGGTGCGCTCTCGACGGACGCGCTCGCCGTGACGGTGACGGTGGCGGTGTCGATGCAGCCCGATGGCCGGCCTGATGCCGGCTCGATCCGGCTCGCCGATGCCGAGGGCGGCTCCGGGGCTGCGGTGGAGCGCGCCTTCGACGCCGCGCGCCGCGCGATCATCCGCTGCGGGCAGGACGGCTACGACCTGCCCTCCGATCAATACGACCAGTGGCGCGACATCGAGATGGTGTTCAACCCCGAGAGCATGAGGATAAGATGACCCTGCTGCACAGACTGGCCGCCGCGGCGGCGCTCGCGCTCGGGCTTGCGGCGCAGCCGGCGCTCGCCCAGGACGGCCCGCTGCGCATCGAGATCACCGAGGGCGTCATCGAGCCGATGCCGATCGCCGTGCCGCGGTTCATGGCGCGCGACGCGGGCGGGGGCGAATACGCCGACCGGATCGCGCAGGTGATCGTGTCGAACCTGACCGGAACGGGGCTGTTTCGCGAGATCCCGCGCGAGGCCCATATCGCCGAGCTCACCGAGTTCGACGCGCCGGTCAGTTTCTCCGACTGGCGCGCGATCAACACCGAGGCGCTGGTGACCGGCTCGGTCGCGGCGTCGAACGGGCGCGTGACGGTGCAGTTCCGACTCCATGACGTGGTCTCGGGCCGCGAGATGGGCGAGGGGCTGCAATTCGAGGGCGGCGAGGGCGACTGGCGGCGCATGGCCCACAAGATCTCCGACGAGGTCTATTCGCGCATCACCGGCGAGGCGGGCTATTTCGACAGCCGCGTCGCCTTCATCGCCGAGACCGGCCCGCGCGAGGAGCGCGAGAAGCGCCTCGCCGTGATGGATCAGGATGGCGAGAACGCGGAGTATCTTTCGGAGGGGATGTCGCTGGCGCTGGCGCCGCGGTTCTCGCCCGATGGTGACCGGTTGCTCTATACCTCCTACGAGGACGGGTTTCCGCGCATCTATCTGCTCGACCTGCGCAGCATGGAGCGGCGGGTGCTCGACGAACAGCCCGGCACCATGACCTTCGCGCCGCGCTTTGCGCCGGACGGGCAGAGCGCGGTGTTCTCGCTCTCGCGCGGCGGCTCGACCGACATCTACCGGCTCGATCTGCGCAGCGGCGAGCGCACGCAGCTCACCAACGCGCCCTATATCGCCACCGCGCCGAGCTTCTCGCCCGACGGCGCGCGCATCGTCTTCGAGTCCGACCGCTCCGGCACCCAGCAGCTTTACGTGATGCCCGCCTCCGGCGGCGAGCCGCGCCGCATCAGCCGCGGCGACGGGCGCTACGCCACCCCGGTCTGGTCGCCGCGCGGCGACCGGATCGCCTTCACCAAGTCGCATCAGGGGCGGTTCCATGTCGGGGTGATGAACACCGATGGCAGCGAGGAGCGGCTGCTGACGGCGTCCTATCTCGACGAGGGGCCGACCTGGGCGCCCAATGGCCGGGTCATCATGTTCACGCGCGAGAACCCGGGCGCGGAGCCGGAACTCTATTCGGTCGATATCTCGGGGCGCAACCTGCGCCGGATCGCGACGCCCGTCGCTGCCTCGGACCCGGCCTGGTCGCCGCTGCGCGACTGACGCCGCGCGTTCCCATGCGCGGCCATGACTGTTACACTTGGCGTATCGAGCCAACAGCAAAACCAAGGGACAACCCGATGACTCATCTTTCCAAGGCCCTCCTTCTTGTCTGCGGGCTCGCGCTCGCGGCTTGCAGCTCCGACCCGCGCTATGCCGGGGGCAGCGTCAACGGCGACGGCGATGGCAGCGTCGAAGCCGATTCATACGGGTCGGGCGGCATCGGCAGCTCCGGTCTCGGCAGCGCGTCGGACCCGAACTCGCCGGCCTATTTCCAGGATCGCGTCGGCGACCGTGTGCATTTCACCGTCGATGAAAGCCGGCTGACGGAGGAAGCGCGCGAGACGCTGCGCGGGCAGGCGCGCTGGTTGCGCGAGAACCCGGATTTCCAGATCGTCATCGAAGGCCATGCCGACGAGCGCGGAACGCGCGAATACAACCTCGCGCTCGGCGCGCGCCGTGCCAGCGCGGCGGAGTCCTTCCTCGCCGATCAGGGTATCGACTCGCGGCGCATGCGCACCGTGAGCTACGGCAAGGAGCGCCCCGTCGAGGCCTGCCCCGAGCAGCGCTGCTGGGACAAGAACCGCCGGGCGGTGACGGTCCTGTCCGGTGCGGCCGGAAGCTGAGGCGCGGGCGATGAGGATCCTGGCGGGTGTGTGGCTTGCTCTGGCGGTGATGGCGGCGCCGGTGGCGGCGGATGAGCGCACGCTCGCCGATATCCGCGAGGAGCTCTCGGCGCTGCAATCCGAGCTCGACCGGCTCGAGCGCGAACTCTCCACCACCGGCGGGGCCGAGGCCCCCGAGGGCGCCGGCAGCCTGCGCGACCGCGTCGAGACCGTCGAGCGCGAACTGCAGCGCATCATCGGCGCGACCGAGCAGCTCGAGATCCGCATCGAGCGAATCGTCGCCGACGGGACCAACCGCATCGGCGATATCGAGTTCCGGCTCACCGAACTGGAGGGCGGCGATATCGGCGAGATCGGCCGCACCGAACCGCTCGGTGGCGAGGAGGTGGACGGCCTCGGCGGGCTGGATGCCGGCCGGCTCGACGATATCGGAGATGCGGCCCCGGAGGCGCCGAGCGCCGAGCTCGCCGTCAGTGAGCAGGCCGATTTCGACGCCGCACAGGCCGCGCTCGATGACGGCCGCCATGAAGAGGCCGCCGAGATGTTCGGGCGCTTCGTCGAGTCCTATCCCGGCGGGCCGCTGACACCCGCGGCGCATTTCCGCCGCGGTCAGGCGCTCGACGAGGCGGGGCGCGTCTCACCCGCTGCGCGGGCCTATCTCGACGCCTATTCGGCCGCACCGGAGGGCGATTTCGCGCCCGAGGCGCTCTTGCGGCTCGGCTTCGCGCTCGACACGCTCGGTCAGCGCAGCGAGTCCTGCGTGATGTTCGAGGAACTGCTGGAGCGCTTCCCCGACAGCGCGCGCGCCGAGGATGCCCGCGCTGCGCATGGGGAGCTTGGCTGCGGGTGACGCCCGGGGCGACGCTGCGCGCGGCGCTGGCGCGGGCGGGGCCGCCGGGGCGGCTCGGCGTGGCGGTGTCGGGCGGCGGGGACTCCCTGGCGCTGCTGGTGCTGGCGGCGGACTGGGCGCATGCGCAGGGCGCGGAGCTTGCGGCAGTGAGCGTCGATCACGGGCTGCGCGCGGAGTCGGCGCAGGAGGTGGCCGCGGTGGCGCGATTGTGTGCGCAGCTCGGCGTGGCGCATGAGGTCGTGCGCTGGCAGGCGCCGCCGGGGCGCGGCAACCTGCAGCACCGCGCGCGGCGCGCGCGCCAGTACCTGATCGCGGAATGGGCGCGCGGCCGCGGGATCGGGCATGTCGCGCTCGGCCATACGCTCGACGACCAGGCCGAGACGGTGCTGATGCGCCTGGCGCGCGGCTCCGGGGTGGATGGACTGTCGGCGATGGCGCCGCGGCGGCGGGCGCGCGGCATCGACTGGCTGCGCCCGCTGCTCGGAGTGCGCCGGGCGGCGCTGCGCGAAGTGCTGCAGGCGCGCGGCATCGGCTGGGCAGAGGATCCCTCCAACGCGGATGCGCGGTTCGCGCGGGTGCGCGCGCGACGAGCGCTGGAGGCGCTCGCGCCGCTCGGCATCGATGCGCCGGGGCTCGCGCAGACCGCCGGACGGCTCGATTCGGCGCGCCGGGCGCTTGCCGTTACGGCCGAAGCGGCGGCGCGGCGGCTCCTGCGCTTCGAGGCGGGCGATGTCCTGATCGCGTGCGAGGGGCTGATGGCGCTGCCGCAGGAGACCCGGCTGCGCCTTGTCGGGCATGTGCTGTGCCGCATCGCGTCGGCGGAATACCGCCCGCGCCATGCCAAGCTCGCCGCACTGCTCGCGGGGGGCGCGGCCGGGCGCGGCGGCACGCTGCATGGCTGCCGCATCACCGTGGCGGACGGCGACATGCGCATCACCCGCGAGTGGCGCGCGCTGCGCGGGGTGACGGCGGCCCCCGGGGCGTTGTGGGACGGGCGCTGGCGGGTTTCGGGGCCGGAGTCCGGAGATTTGCATGTCGCGGCGCTGGGGCCGGGGGGGCTGTCGGCCCGCCCGGGCTGGCGCAATGCCGGGCTGCCCGCGCCCACACTCGAGGCCTCGCCAGCGGTCTGGCGGGGTGATATACTCGTGGCTGCGCCGCTTCTGGAAGCGGAGGGCGGCTGGCAGGCCCGGCTCGAGGACAGTCCCGAGGCGATGATCGCGGCGCTATTGTCGCGTTGAACCCGGGGCCACAATCGCTATCTTCGGGGTAATGACGGCCGCGCGGCGGCCGCCGATGTGAGGAGATCTCCTTTGGGCAACAACGCGCGCAACATCATCTTCTGGGTCGTGCTGTTCCTGCTGATGCTGGCGCTGTTCAACCTGTTCAGCAACGGCCAGCAGACCTCGCAGGCGCAATCCATCAGCTACTCCAATTTTGCCGAGCGGGTGGATCGCGGCGAGGTCGAGCGCGTCACCATCGATGGTGAGCGCGTGATCGTGCAGGGCACGGACGGGCGCGAATACACGACCGTCAAGCCGCAGGACGCGGAACTCACGCAGCGGTTGCTCGAACTCGGCATCGAGGTCGAGGCGGAGCCGCAGGAAACCTCGGGCTTTCTCTCGGCGCTCGGGCTCTGGCTTCCCTTCCTCGTGCTGATCGCGATCTGGATCTACTTCATGAACCGGATGCAGGGCGGCGGACGCGGCGGCGCGATGGGTTTCGGCAAGTCCAAGGCCAAGATGCTCACCGAGAAGCAGGGCCGCGTCACCTTCGACGAGGTCGCCGGCATCGACGAGGCCAAGGAGGAGCTCGAGGAGATCGTCGAGTTCCTGCGCAGCCCGCAGAAATTCTCCCGCCTCGGCGGCACGATCCCCAAGGGTGCGCTGCTCGTCGGCCCGCCGGGCACCGGCAAGACGCTGCTCGCGCGCGCCATCGCGGGCGAGGCGGGGGTGCCGTTCTTCACCATCTCGGGTTCCGACTTCGTGGAGATGTTCGTGGGTGTGGGTGCGTCGCGGGTGCGCGACATGTTCGAGCAGGCCAAGAAGAACGCGCCCTGCATCGTCTTCATCGACGAGATCGATGCGGTGGGCCGCTCGCGCGGCGCCGGCCATGGCGGCGGCAACGACGAGCGCGAACAGACCCTCAACCAGCTCCTCGTGGAGATGGACGGCTTCGAGGCCAATGAGGGCGTGATCATCGTCGCGGCCACGAACCGGCCCGACGTGCTCGACCCGGCGCTGCTGCGCCCGGGCCGTTTCGATCGGCAGGTGCAGGTGCCCAATCCCGACATCAAGGGGCGCGAGCAGATCCTCGGCGTGCATGCGCGTAAGGTGCCGCTCGGCCCCAATGTCGATCTGCGCATCATCGCGCGCGGCACGCCGGGCTTTTCGGGCGCCGATCTCGCCAATCTCGTCAACGAGGCGGCGCTGATGGCGGCGCGGGCGGGGCGGCGCTTCGTCGTCATGGACGATTTCGAGAACGCCAAGGACAAGGTCATGATGGGCGCCGAGCGCCGCTCGATGGTCATGACCGAGGACGAGAAGAAGCTCACCGCCTATCACGAGGCC
>SLQD01000132.1 GCA_007131685.1 Paracoccaceae bacterium
CCGCCCACAGATGCAGCGGCGCCACGACAACCGCCATCACCCCCGCCGCGACCCAGACCGCCCCGCGCCAGCCGATCCCGTCGGCCATGAGCGCCCCGGCCGGGAAGGCGAGGCTCGAGGCAAAGCCCGCGACAAGCGTCACCCGGATGATCGCCGCGCGCGCCGCCGCCCCGAAGCGGCGCACGAGCAGCGCAAAACACACCTCGTAAAGGCTCGCCGCCTGCGCCAGCCCGATCACCGCCCAGGCCCCGAGATAGCCCGCCGGCGTCGTCGCCGCGGCGAGCCCCGACAGCGCCGCCGCCCCGACAAGCGCGCCCCCCGTCATCAGCGCCGCCCCGAAGCCGCGATCCACGAGCCGCCCCGCCACCGGCGCGAGCCCCGCCGCCAGCACCACCGCCAGTGTCGGCCCCGCTGCCAGCGTCGTGCGGCCCCAGCCCAGCCCCGCCTCGAGGCTCAGAATCAGCGCCGGGAAGATGTAGAACAGGCTCGCATAACCCAGCGTCTGCCCGATGGCGAGCATCCAGACCGGCGCGGCGCGCGCGGGTGGCGGTGGCGGGCGCGTTCCCATGCGGGCGTGATCGGCCGCCGCGGCGGGGGTGTCAATGCGATAATGCTAGAAATATCGCAAAACCTGTCAGAGCCAGTAAAGTGCCCCGAACTTGGCCTCGAGATACTCCATGAGCGGCGCCTCCGAGACAGCCGCGCCGCTGGCCTGTTCGATCAGTGCGCGGGGCTCGTGCAACCCGCCATGGCGCTGCACCTGCGCGCGCAGCCATCCCGTCGCCGCGGAGGGGTCGCCGCGGGCGAGGTCGGCATCGAGATCGGGCAGCGCGGCGCCCAGCGCGGCGTGCAGGCAGCCCGCATAGACATTGCCGAGCGCATAGGTCGGAAAGTAGCCGAACAGCCCCACCGACCAGTGCACATCCTGCAACACCCCGTCCGAGGGCCGCGCCACGGGCACGCCGAAATCGGCCGCGAAGCGGTCATTCCATGCCGCCTCGAGATCGCGCGGCGCGAGATCGCCGGCGATCAGCGCGCGCTCCAGATCGAAGCGCAGCATGATGTGAAGATTGTAATGCAGCTCGTCGGCCTCGGTGCGGATCGGCCCGGCGCCCACCCGGTTGACGGCCGCGTAGAAGGCCCGCGCATCCGCCGCGCCCACGGTGCCGAAGGCCGCCTCCATCGCCTCGAACAGCCAGCCGCAGAACGCCGCCGAGCGGCCGAGCTGGTTCTCGTAGAGCCGGCTCTGGCTCTCATGCACCCCCATCGAGACGCCCTGGCCGAGCGGGGTGAGCGCGAAGGCCGGGTCGATCGACTGCTCGTAGGTGGCGTGACCGGCCTCGTGAATGGTGGAATAGAGGCAGTTGAACGGATCGGCCGGGTCCACCCGCGTGGTGATGCGCACATCCGCGCCGCCGCCCGAGGAGAAGGGGTGCACGGCCAGATCGAGCCGGCCGCGGTTGAAGTCGTAGCCGAACCGTTCGGCGAGGTCGCGCGCGAGGCTGAGCTGGGCGTCCTTGGCATACCAGCCCGCGAGCGGCTCGGGCGCCGGCGCGTCCAGCACCCGGTCGCGCAGCGCCTTGAGACGCGGGCGCATCCGGTCGAACAGCGCGGCGATATCGGCGCCGGTGGCCCCGGGCTCGTAATCGTCGAGCAGCGCGTCATAAGGATCGCCGCCGAGCGCCGCGGCCTCCTCGCGGCGCAGGCGCAGCACCTCCTGCAGATGGGGCAGGAAGGCCGCCACGTCCTCGTCGCGCCGCGCCTCGGCCCAGACCCCCTGTGCGATGCTGGTCGCCCGCGCGATCGCGCTGGCGAGATCGGCGGGGACCTTGCAGGCCCGCGCGTGCTCGCGCCGGATCAGGCGAAGCTGCGCGGCCCCCGCGGCATCCGGCGCCTCGGCGGCGGCGAGCCAGTCGCTCACCCGCGGGTCGGTCCGGCGCGCATGCAGCACCGATTCGAGCGCGCCGATCTCCTCGGCACGCTGAGCCGCCGCGCCGCGGGGCATCATCGTCTCCTGGTCCCAGTGCAGCCGCCCCATCACCTGCGCGAGCGCCATGGTTTCGCGGGCATGGGAGAGAAGCGCGTCATAGGCGGTCATGTCAGGCCCTCAGGCGTTGCGCGGGCGGATATTGCGCCACGAAGCGCGCCCGGATGATCAGAACGAAGAGCACGATGGCGAGCCCCTGATGCGCGATGGCGAGCTGCCACGGCGCGGCATGGATCACCGTGGCGATGCCGAGCACCAGCTGCGCGACGAGCGCCGCCCCGGCGAGATGAAAGGCCGTCCGCGTGCCGGCATGGGCGCTCGCGCGGGCGCGCCACCACACGAACAGCCCGAACACCACGAGCAGATAACCCAGCGTCCGGTGAAAGAACTGCGTCAGCCCCGGATTCTCGAAGAGGTTGCGCCAAAGCGGCTCCATGTCGAAGGCGTTGGGCGGGATGATCTGCCCGGCCATCAGCGGCCATTCGGGAAAGGCGCGCCCGGCCTCGATGCCCGCCACCAGCGCGCCGGTGACGATCTGCAGGAAGGCGAAATGCATCCACCCCGTCGAAAGCGCGACGAGCCGCCCCTCCCGGGCCCGGCGCGCCTGCATCAGATCGGCCGCGCCACGCCCCATCGCCATGATGTACCAGGCGAGCAGCCCGAGGATCACGAAGGCCAGCCCCAGATGCACCGCGAGCCGGTAGGAGGCCACCGCGATCATCCCGTCCTCTAGCCCCGAGGCCACCATCCACCAGCCGATCGCCCCCTGAAGCCCGCCGAGCGCGCCGAGCCCCAGCAGACGCGGCGTCCAGCCGGCCGGTATCTTTCGCGCGATCAGGAACCCGAAGAACCCCACCGCCCAGACCAGCCCCACGAGCCGGCCGAGCTGCCGGTGCCCCCATTCCCACCAGTAGATGACCTTGAATTCCTCGAGGCTCATGCCCCGATTGACGAGCTCGTATTGCGGGATCGCGCGGTAGCGTTCGAACTCGGCCTGCCAGTCGGCCTCCGACATCGGCGGGATCGCGCCGGTCACCGGCGCCCATTCCGTGATCGACAGCCCCGAGCCCGTAAGCCGGGTCAGCCCGCCCACCACGATCATCGCCGCCACCAGCGCGAACAGGCTCATCAGCCACAGCCGGATCGCGCGGCGCGCGCCCTGGCCGCGCGCGATCAGCCCGCCCTGCGGCGCCTCGTCGGGGCGCGCCGCCTCGCCGACTTCCTCGAAGATGCTGCGTTTGCGGGACATTCGTGCCTCCGTGTCGGCGCAAGGGTAGGGGCGGGGGCGGGGGGCTTCAAGAACCGCCGCGCCGGGCCATATGCCGCAGCATCCCGTGCAGCATCTGCACATCCGCGCGCGTCAGCGCCAGCCGCGCGAACATCGCGCGCATGTTGCGCTTCATGCCCTCGGCCTTGTCGGGCGGGAAGAAATACCCGGCCGCCTCCAGCGTCGTCTCGTAACGATCGCCGAGGCGTTCGATCTCGATGGCCTCGGCCATGTCGGCCTGCGCGCGCGCGGCGATCTCGGGCGGTGCCGCGACGCTGGCGCGGCGCCACTCATAGGCCATCAACAGAACGCATTGCGCCAGGTTGAGCGAGGCGAATTCGGGATCGACGGGCACCGACACGATCGCGTCGGCGCGCGCGATCTCGTCATTCTCGAGCCCGGCGCGCTCGGGGCCGAAGACGACGCCAACGCGCTGGCCCGCCGCGATCATCGTGCGGGCATCGGCCATGGCGCGCTCTGGGGTGAGCACCGGCTTGACCATGCCGCGCGGCCGCGCCGTGGTGGCGAGCACATAGTGACAATCGCCGATCGCGGCGGGCAGGTCGTCGAAATGGCCGGCCGCGTCGAGCACCCGGCCCGCGCCGCTCGCCGTCGCGGCGGCGCGCGAACTGGGCCAGCCCTCGCGCGGCGCGACGACGCGCATCCGGCCGAGCCCGAAATTGCGCATTGCCCGCGCCGCGGCGCCGATATTCTCGCCCATCTGCGGACGCACCAGGATCATCGCCGGGGTCGGTGTCTCGCCGTCCATTGCGCCTCTCCGCTGCCGCATGCGGCATACGGCGCGACGCGCGCGGGCGCAATGGCCGCCCGGTTGCCGCAGGCGCGGCGGGCGGCTAAGAGAGCCGTCGGAGGCCCCATGACCGACCAGCCGCAGATCTATCTCATCGCACCACCCGATTTCGACGCCGAGCGCCACGGAGCGGCGCTCGCCGCGATCCTCGATGCCGTGCCGGTTGCCTGTCTGCGCTTCGCGCCGGCGAGCAGCGACGAGGCCGCGATCACCCGCGCCGCCGACGCGCTGCGCGAGATCGCCCATGGCCGCGATGTCGCCGTGGTGATCGCCGATCACCTGATGCTGGCCGAGCGGCTGGGCCTCGACGGCGTGCATCTGACGGACGGCGCGCGCAGCGTGCGCAAGGCGCGCAAGGCGCTCGGCGCCGATGCGATCGTCGGCGCCTTCTGCGGCGCGAGCCGCCATGACGGCATGACCGCGGGCGAGGCGGGGGCGGATTACGTCGCCTTCGGCCCGGTGGGCGAGAGCGCGCTGGGCGACGGCACGCGCGCCGAAGCCGACCTGTTCGCCTGGTGGTCGCAGATGATCACCCTGCCCGTTGTGGCCGAGGGCGCGCTCACCCCGGAACTGGTGGACGAGCTTGCGCCGGTGGCCGATTTCCTCGCCATCGGCCCGGAGATCTGGGAGGCGCCGGACCCGCGCGCCGCGCTCGAGGCGCTGCGCGCCCCGCTCGGCTGAGCTCAGCCGTCCTCGAACAGCCCCGAATCGGCAGCCGCGCGGCGCAGCGCGCGCGCCTTGTTGACGGTCTCCTCCCATTCGGCGTCGGGGTCGGAGTCCTGCACCACGCCGCCACCGGCCTGGATGTAGAGCGTCCCGTCCTTGATGACGGCCGTGCGCAGCGCGATGCACATGTCCATCTCGCCATTGGCAGCGAAATAGCCCACCGCGCCGCCATAGACGCCGCGCTTTTCGGGCTCGAGCTCGTCGATGATCTCCATCGCGCGCACCTTGGGCGCCCCCGACACCGTGCCCGCCGGCAGCCCCGCCAGAAGCGCCGAAAGGGCGTCCTCGCCGTCGGCCAGCTCGCCCACGACATTCGAGACGATATGCATCACATGGCTGTAACGCTCGATGATGAACTCCTCGGTGGGACGCACCGTGCCGATCTTCGCGACCCGCCCGACATCGTTGCGCCCCAGATCGAGCAGCATCAGATGCTCGGCCAGTTCCTTCTCGTCCGACAGCAGGTCCAGTTCCAGCGCGCGGTCCTCCTCGGGTGAGGCGCCGCGCTTGCGGGTGCCGGCGATGGGGCGGATCGTCACCTCGCCGTCGCGCAGCCGCACGAGGATCTCGGGCGACGCGCCGATGACCTGAAAGCCCCCGAAATTGAAGAAGAACATGAAGGGCGAAGGGTTGGTCCGGCGCAGGCTGCGATAGAGCGCGAAGGGCGGGCGCGCGAAGGGCTGCGCCCAGCGTTGCGAGGGCACGACCTGGAAGATGTCGCCCGCGCGGATATACTCGCGTGCGCGCTCCACGGCGGCGGTATAGGCCGCGCGCGTGAAATTCGAGACCGGTTCGCCGTCCTCGGCGGCGCGGCCGAGTCCACGCCCGGCGCGCGGCGGCTGGCGGTCAAGATCGCGCACCGCGTCCATCACCCGCTCGGCGGCGCGGGCATGGGCCTCCTTGGCGCCGAGCGCGGGATCGTGCCAGGCCGGCGCGCAGATCGTGACCTCGCCCTTGACGTTGTCGAGCACCGCGATGACGGAAGGGCGCATCAGTACCGCGTCGGGCAGGCCGAGCGGATCCGGGTTCACATCGGGCAGCCGCTCCACCAGCCGCACCATGTCATAGCCGAGATAGCCGAACAGCCCCGCCGCGATCGGCGGCAGCCCCTCAGGCATCTCGATGCGCGACTCCGCGATGAGCCGGCGCAGCGAGGTCAGCGGATCATCCGGCTCTGCGGTGAAGGCATCGGGGTCGAAGCGGGCCTCGCGGTTGATGCGCGCGGCGGTGCCGTGGCACTGCCAGATCAGGTCGGGCTTCATGCCCACGACCGAGTAGCGCCCGCGCACCTCGCCGCCGGTGACCGATTCGAGCATGAAACTGTCGCTGCGGGCCTCTGCAAGGCGCAGCATCAGCGACACCGGCGTGTCGAGATCGGCGGCGAGCCGGACATGCACGAGCTGGTTGCGCCCCGCAGCCCAGCCCGCCGCGAATTCGGCCGCCCCGGGCGACAGCCGCGCGCTCATCGCAGACCGGAATGCACGGCGTCGATGGCCGACTGATCGAGCGAGATCCCCGCGTCATCCTGCAGCGCGCGCGCGTAGAGCACGAAGAGATCCTCATCGATGCCCTGCGCGGTCTGGTCGCCGAGAAGCTCGCGGATCCGCTCGAGATCCGGGTCATCCTCGGCCGGCGGCATCACCGCGTCGAGCCGCAGCACGAAAACCGCGTCATCGTCGCGCACCACGCGCGCAGCGCCTTCCTCGAGCTCGAACACCGTCTCGAGAAGCCCGCCCGGCGCACCGTCGATGAAGGCATCGCGGGTCAGGCCCTCGAAGCGCTCGGGCACGAGCCCGGCCTCTCCGAAGCTGGCGCCCTCGGCGATCCCGGCGGCGAGTTCCTCGCCGCGCTCGGCCAGCCGCTCGACGATCTGCGAGCGCTCCCAGTCTTCGATCACCCGAACCCGCACATCCTCGAGGGGCTCGGGTTCGGCGGGCAGGATCTCGTCGAGGCGCAGCGCGAAGAGCCCGTCATCGTCGAGCCCGCGCAGCTCCGGGAAATCGCCCTCCTCGACGCTCTCGGCGGCCTCGCGGAAATCGGGGTAGCCGGCGATCTCCCCGTCGCTGCCGCTGGTGAAGTCGATCTCTCCGAGCTGCATCACCGTCTCCTCGGCCAGCTCCTCGAGGGTGGCGCCGGCGGCGAGCAGGTCGGCGAAATCCTCGCGGCGCTGGTCGATGAAGCGCGCGGCGCGGTCGCGGGCGTATTCGTCGCGCAGCTCGTCGCGCACATCCTCGAAGGCGACCTCCTGCGCGTCGAGCACCGCGTTCATGCGAAACAGCGCCGGTCCGAGCGCGGTTTCGACCGGGCCGACCACGCCGGGCGCCTCGAGCTCGAAGACCGCATCGCCCGCATCACCGAGCGCGGCGCGCGTGACATCGCCCATGTCTGTATCGGCCAGGTCGAGCCCGCGCTCCTCCACGATTTCCGCGAAATCGGCCTCGCCCGCCTCGATCCGTGCCGCCGCGTCCTCGGCGGTGTCGGTGTCGGGAAAGACCAGCCGTTCGACGAGCCGGCGCTCGGGCTGGCTGTATTCATCCGCGCGCTCCTCGTACATCGCGCGCAGCGCGTCCTCGTCGACCTCGATCTCCTCGAGCACCATCATCGGCGTGACCCAGGCATAGGTGATGCGCCGCGCCTCGGGGCGGGTGTAATCCTCGATATTGTCCTCGTGGAACTGCGCGAGTTCGGAATCGGTGGGCGCTTCGAGCTCCTCCTCGAGATCGTCCCCGTCGAGCCGGGCCATCGAGAAGCTGCGCCGCTCGCCGACATATTCCATGATCGCGTCGAGGAAGACATCCGGCTGGCGCGCGCCGCCGAGCACGGCGGTCTGCAGGATGTCGCGCGCGACCTCGCGGCGCAGCTCCTGCTCGAATTCGCTTTCGCTGAGCCCCTGCTGGCGCAGGATCTGGCGATAGGCCTCGCGGTCGAAGCCGCCATCGACACCCCGGAAGCCCTGGATCGAGGTGATCTCGCGGGCGATGAAATCGTCGCCCACCGAAAGGCCCATCTGCTCGGCCTCGTTCTCGAGTGCGGCGCGGGTGACGAGATCGCGCAGGATGTCCTGGTCGATGCCCTGCTCGCGCATCTGGGCGATGCTCATCGAGTTGCCGTCCTGCGCCATCTGTTGCTGGCGCTGCTGCAGCGCGCTGGCGTAATCCTGCGCGGAAATCTCGCGATCACCCACCGAGCCGATGCTGCGCACCGAGCCGCCGAAGCCGTCAACCCCGAAGCCGGCAAGCCCGATGATCAGAAGCCCGAGGATGATCCAGACGAAGAAATTCGCCGTCTTGCCGCGTGCCTTCGCCATCGATCGCCTCCAAGCCCTGCCTGCGTCACGCCTGCGCGTGCCCCGTGTGTAAGCACTCGCCCGCGGCGGGGCAAGCCGTGGCCGCGCGCCCCGAGTGTCAGCCCGCCGTGAGGATCAGGGCGCGGCCGCCGCGAGCCGCTCCATCAGCGTGGCGATCCCGGCGCGGTCGGCATTGGCGAAGGCGATGCGCATCTCGTCGCGGCCCGCGCCGTCGGGGCGGAACATCGTCCCGGGCAGCATCAGCACCGCGGCTTCGCGCACGAGCCATGGCGCGAGGCGGTCCGAGGGCATGTCATGCGGATGCCGCGCATAGGCGAAATAGGCCCCCGCCCCCATCAACTCCCAGCCCGCGAGCCCGGCGAGCCCTTCGATCACGGCGTCGCGGCGCGCGAGGATCTCGGCACGCTCGCCGGCCAGCCAGTCGCCGAGATGGCGCAGCCCCCAGAGCGCGCCTCGCTGGCCGATCTGGGGCGCGCAGATGCTCACCGTGTCGAGGAATTTCTCGATCTCGACGAGCCGGGCGGGGCTCGCCACGATCGCGCCGACGCGATGCCCGGTGAGCCGGTAGGCCTTGGAGAAGGAATAGAGCTGGATCAGCGTCCGTGCCCAGTCCGGATCCGCGAAGAGCGGGTGCGGCGGCCCATCCGAGGAATGGAAATCGCGATAGGTCTCGTCGAGGATCAGCGCCAGTCCGTGCTGGCGCGCGAGCGTGGCGAAGGCCGCCACGAGCGCGGGCGGGTATTCCACGCCGCCGGGATTGTTCGGGGTGACGAGCACGATCGCGCGGGTGCGCTCGGTGATGCGGCGCGCGGCATCGTCGGGGTCGGGCATGAGTGCGTCATCCGTGGGCAGCGCAACGGCACGCACCCCGCTCATGTCGCACCACATCTTGTGGTTGAAATACCACGGCACCGGGAGCAGAACCTCGTCGCCGGGTCCCGCCAGCGTGGCGATCGCGGCGCAGAAGGCCTGGTTGCAGCCCGCCGTGATCGCGACATGCGCCGCATCGACGGCACCGCCATAGATCCGGGCGGTATGCGCGGCGAGGGCGTCGCGCAGCTCGGGCAGGCCGAGCACCGGGCCGTAGAGATGCGCGCCCGGATCCTGCATCACCGCCTCGGCGAGCGCGGTGCGCAGCCCCTCCGGCGGCGGCGCGACGGGGGCGGCCTGGCTGAGATTGATGAGCGGGCGCTCGGGGGGAAAGGTGATCCCCTCGATCCAGCGCCGCGCCTGCATCACCGGCGGCGCGGAGGTGGCGCCGATCGCGGGGGCGAGCGGCGCGGTCCGCTCAGCGCCCGCGATAGGGTTCGACATATTGCAGCGCCATGTCCCAGGGAAAGAAGATCCAGGTGTCCTGGCTGACCTCGGTGATGAAGCTGTGCACCATCGGCCGGCCCTCGGGCTTGGCATAGACGGTCGCGAAATGCGCCTTCGGGTAAAGATCGTGGATCAGTTGCAGGGTGCGGCCGGTATCGACGAGATCGTCCACGATCAGGATGCCGGTACCGTCGCCGACGAGCTCGGCCTGCGGCGCCTTGATGAGCTGCGGCTCGGTCTGATCCTGCCAGTTGTAGGACTTGATCGATATCGTGTCGACGGTGCGGATGTCGAGTTCGCGCGCCACGATCATGGTGGGGGCGAGCCCGCCGCGCGTGACCGCGACCACCGCGCGCCAGTCGCCGTCATCGGGCCCGATCCCGTCGAGCCGCCAGGCCAGCGCGCGGGCGTCGCGGTGCAGCTGGTCCCAGCTGACATGGAACCCCTTCTCGTGCGGCAGCCGCTCGGTCATCGCCCTGCTCCCCGGCTCAAGTGGCGTCGATGTCGGGGGCGTCGGCGGCCTTCATGCCCACGACGTGATAGCCCGCATCGACGTGATGCACCTCGCCGGTCACCGCCGAGCCGAGATCGGACAGCAGGTAGAGCGCCGAGTTGCCCACCTCGTCGATGGTCACGTTGCGCCGCAGCGGCGAGTTGAGTTCGTTCCATTTCATGATGTAGCGGAAATCGCCGATGCCGCTGGAGGCGAGGGTCTTGATCGGCCCGGCCGAGATCGCGTTGCAGCGGATGCCGTGCTTGCCGAGATCCTCGGCGATGTAGCGCACGCTGGCCTCGAGCGCGGCCTTGGCCACTCCCATCACGTTGTAATGTGGCATCACCCGCTCGGCCCCGAAATAGGTCATGGTCAGCAGGCTGCCGCCCTCGGGCATCAGCTTGATCGCGCGCTGGCACACCGCGGTGAAGGAATAGACCGAGATATCCATGGTGGCGCGGAAATTGTCCGGCGTGGTGTCGACATACCGGCCGCGCAGCTGTTCCTTGTCGGAAAAGCCGATCGCATGGACGACGAAATCGATCCGCCCCCAGACCCGCTCGATCTCGTCGAACAGCGCATCGACCGAATCCGGATTGCTGACATCGCATTCGATCACGAAATCCGAGCCCAGCCGCTCCGCCAGCGGCGCGACACGCTTCTTCAGCGGTGCGCCTTGGTAGGAGAAGGCGAGTTCCGCCCCCGCTTCGGCGCAGGCCTTTGCGATGCCCCAGGCGATGGATTTTTCGTTGGCCAGCCCCATGACGAGACCGCGTTTGCCTTTCATGAGATCTGTTGACATCCGGGTCCCCTCGGCCATCTCTGCGCTGGACCGTGCTTTAGGCGATCAATTCGGGCGCATCAAGTGGCACGGGGCGGGACAATGGGAGCGCGACATGAGCGAACGCAGCGGCATCTTTGCAGGCGACGACCCCTTCGCCATCGCGCAGTCCTGGCTCGATGCGGCGACCGCAGAGGAGCTCAACGATCCCAACGCGATCGCGCTCTCCACCGTCGATGCCGAGGGGCTGCCCAATGCCCGCATGGTGCTGCTCAAGGAGATCGAGCCCGACGCCTTCGTGTTCTATACCAATTACGAGTCCGTCAAGGCGCGCGAGATCGGCGCCGCCGGCAAGGCCGCCTTCGTGATGCACTGGAAGTCGCTGCGCCGTCAGATCCGCGTGCGCGGGCTGACCGAGCGCGAGGACGGGCCCAAGGCGGATGACTACTATGCCTCGCGCGGGCTGAAATCGCGGCTCGGGGCCTGGGCGTCGCGCCAGTCCGAGCCGCTCGAGTCGCGCGCCGCGCTGATGGCCGAGGTCGCCCGCGTCTCGGCGCGCCACGGCACCAGCCCGCCGCGCCCGCCCTTTTGGGGCGGCTTCCGGATCCGCCCGCTCGAGATCGAGTTCTGGGCCGACGGCGCCTTCCGGCTGCATGACCGCTTCGCCTGGCGCCGGGGCGCGCTCGACGCGCCCTGGCAGATTACCCGCCTCAACCCGTGAGCGCGGGGTCCTGAGCGCGCGGTGCAGCGGCCGGTCAGCCGTGCGATGCGCACAACACTTGCATTTGCATCATTGAGGCCTATGCTGCGCGACCATGGCCACTTGGGCGTATGCAAACAGGTAATGAGCAGATCGGCGTGATGACGGATGACTCGGCACCGATGCAGTGCATCAAGGGCTGCGTGAAATGGTTCGACCCCCGCAAGGGGTACGGCTTCCTGGTTTCGGATCAGGGCGGGCCGGATATTCTCCTGCATGCCAACGTGCTGCGCAATTTCGGGCAGAACTCCGTCGTGGACGGCGCCGAAGTCGAAGTCGAGGTTCAGTCGACGCCGCGCGGCATGCAGGCGGTCAGCGTGCTGGCGATCGTGCCGCCGGAGTGCTCCGGCGAGATCCCGGTGGACGAGCTCAGCGACATGGCCCCGGGCGAGATCGCCGCGCATCCGCTGGTGCCCGCGCGGGTGAAGTGGTTCGACCGGGCCAAGGGATTCGGCTTTGCCAACATCTTCGGCCGGCCGGAGGACGTGTTCGTGCATGTCGAGGTGCTGCGTCGGTCGGGCTTTGCCGATCTGCAGCCGGGCGAGGCCGTGGGGCTGCGGGTGATCGAGGGCGATCGCGGCTTCATGGCGGTGGTTGCCGCGCCCTGGGAAGCCGCCCTCGCAGAGCAGGCCGATGAATCCGCCTGAGCCCGTCCGGCGCTCCATGAGATGCCTGGTCGTCGCCGTCAGCCTGCTGCTTGTCGCGCTTCCCGCGATGGCGCAGTGCCGCGACGGGGCGGTCGAGTTGCGCGGTGACTGGGGTTCGGCGCGCTTTGCCGTCGAGCTGGCCGACACGCCCGAGCGCCGTGCCGAGGGGCTGATGCATCGCGAGAGCATGCCGCTCTCGGCGGGGATGCTGTTTCTCTATCCCGAGCCGCAACCCGTCTCCTTCTGGATGCGCAACACGCTGATATCGCTCGACATGATCTTCATCGACCGGCGCGGCCGCGTCACCCGGGTCCATCACGAGGCGATCCCGCTCGACGAGACGCCGATCCCCGGCGGCGACGCGGTTCAATACGTGCTCGAGATCAATGGCGGCCTCGCGGCGCGGCTCGGTATCGACGCGGGTAGCGAGATGCGCCATCCGCGCCTCGATCAGGATATCGCCGCCTGGCCCTGCGAAACGGGCTGACACGCCACCCTTGCACGCTGCGCCGAAATGGCGCAGCGTGCGCGCTTGTCACGGAATGCGCGCGCGCCGGGCCGCGAATTGATGCGGTCTGGCACAGATTCGATCTCCGCGCGAAAGCAAACGAGCACACCCGCCGCCATGCCGCCGCGCCTCTCCCCCGCCTCTTCTGCCCGCCGCATCGCAGCGGTGCGCTGAGATGCCGGGGGCGCTGATCTTTCTCAACCTCGCCGGGGCGGTGGCGCTGCTGTTATGGGCGACGCACATGGTCCGCAGCGGGGTCGAGCGGGCCTTCGGCGCCGGGCTCGATGCGCGGCTGCGCCGGGCCTTTCCCGATGCGCTGCGCGCGCTCGGGGCGGGCGGGGTGATGGCGATGGCGCTGCAAAGCGCCACGGCGGTGGCGCTGCTCGTGGCGGGGTTTGCCGCCTCGGGCCATGTCGTCGCGGCGCGCGGGATCGCCGCTGTGGCGGGGGCGGATCTCGGCTCGGCGCTGATGACGCGGATCCTGCGGCTCGATCTGTCGCTGCTGGTGCCGGTGCTGCTCCTGCTGGGCGTGATCGCCTTTCGCTCGAGCACCGAGGCGCGATGGCGCCAGCTCGGGCGGATCATGATCGGGATCGGGCTGTTGCTGCTGTCATTACGGCTCATCGGCGAGGCGTCCGAGCCGCTGCGCGACGGCGAGGTGCTGCCGCTCGTGCTCGGCTATCTCTCGCGCGACTGGCTCACCGCGTTCCTTCTCGCGGCGCTGATGACTTGGCTGTTTCATTCCTCGATCGCGGCGATCCTTCTCATCGCGGCGCTCGCGGACCGGGCCGTGATCCCGCCGATCCTCCTGGTGCCGCTGGTGCTGGGGATCAATTTCGGCGCCGCGCTCGTCGCGGTGTATCTCGGACGGGGCATGGCGCGGGCCGGGCAGATGGTGCTGCTGGGCAATCTGCTCCTGCGCGGCGCCGGGGCGCTTGCGGTTTTCGCGCTCCATCTGGTGCTGCCCGTCGATGCGCTGCTCGCGGCGTTGCCGCCGGGTGACGCGGTGGTGATGGGGCATGTCGCCTTCAATGCGCTGGTTGCGCTCGGCGGGTTGCTCCTTGCCCCGGCGGCGACGCGCGCGCTCGAGGCGCTCATGCCGCCGGGTGGCCGGCGCGGGATCTCACGTTCGCGCGAGACCGCGCTCAAGGAGGCGGATCTCGCTTTGCCGGCGCGCGCGCTTGCAAACGCGACGCGCGAACTTCTGGCATTGTGCGAGCGCGTCGAGCTGATGCTCAGCGAGGTTTTCCGGCTCTACCGGCGGCCGGAGCGCGAGGCGCTTGCGGCCCTGTCGAGCCTCGATGACGAGGTCGACGCGATGCACAGCGCGATCAAGCTCCACCTCGCCAGGCTCGACGAGGGCGCGCTCGACCCCGAGACCCGCGCGCGGCGCGACGAGATCCTCAGCGCGAATATCCGACTCGAACAGATCGCCGACATCATCGCGCAGGGCATTGCCGCGAAGGCGCGTAAGAAGCTCAAGCGCGGAGTCGATTTCTCCGATGCGGGCTGGGAGGAGCTGTCGGGCATCCATGCCGAGGTGCAGCGCAATGCGCGGCTCGCCTTCAATGTCCTGATGACCGGAGATGTCGACACCGCGCGCGATCTCGCCGAAAGCAAGGAGACTATCCGACGGCTCGAGCAGGAAAGCGAGGAGAGTCACCATGAGCGGCTGCGCGCCGGCATCACGGCGAGCCGCGAGACCAGTGCGCTGCATGTCGACACCATCCGCGACCTCAAGGAGATCAACTCGCTGCTGGTCGCGCTGACCTACCCCGTGCTCCAGCGCGAGGGCATGCTGCGCCAGACGCGCCTGCGCTGAACCGGTCAGCGGCGCATCGCGCGACGCCCCGTCACCCGGGTGATCACGCGGATCAGATCATCGCGCGCGAACGGCTTGGCGACATGGGCGTCGAAGCCGGCCTCGTGATAGGTCTGAACCTGGTGCGTGAGGGCATTGGCGCTGATGGCGATCGCGGGCGGCGGCGTCCGGCCGGCCGTTTCGGCCTCGGCGCGGATGCTGCGCAGCGCCGTGATGCCGTCGATCTCGGGCATCGAGATGTCGAGTAGCAGCAGGTCGAAGCCGCCCGCCGCGCCGGCATCGACCGCGTCGCGCCCGTTCTCGACCAGCGTCGCCGCAGCGCCCGCCCCGGTCAGCAGCGCGCGCAGGATCGTCCGGTTGGTGGCATTGTCATCCGCCACGAGAACTTGCAGCCCCGACAGGTCGCGCCCGTTCTCGTCACCGGCGGGTGGCTGCGCCTCGGCATCCTCGTCGGCGGCATCGGGCAGCGGGATGGCGCAACGCACCGTCGTTCCGGCGCCCTCGGTGCTCTCGATGTCGATGCTGCCCCCCATCATCTCGATCAGGCGGCGCACGATCGACATGCCGAGCCCCGTGCCGCCATAGCGGCGCGTCATGCTGCCATCGGCCTGTTCGAAGTCATCGAAGATGCGCGAGATCTGTTCGCGGGACATGCCGATGCCGCTGTCGCTCACCTCGATGCGCAGCGGCTCGGCGCGCCGGCTCTCGATCGACAGCGCGACCGCGCCGCGCTCGGTGAACTTGATCGCGTTGCCCACCAGGTTGTGCACGATCTGCATCAGGCGGTGCGGATCGCCGACGCGCCGCGCCGGTGCATCGATGTGGATCCGGCAGGCCAGGCCCTTCTCGCTGCATTGCAGCTCATGCAGCGCCTTGGCCCGTTCGGCGAGTTCGGCCGGGTCGAAGCACGTGGTCTCCAGGGCGAGCTTGCCCGACTCGATCTTCGACATGTCGAGCACGTCGTTGAGCACCGTCAGCAGCGTCTCGCCGGAGTCGCGGATGGTATCGATCATCCTGCGCTGATCCGCGCGGCTCAGCGAGTCGCGCAGCAGCTCGGCCATCCCGAGCACCCCGTTGAGCGGCGTGCGGATCTCGTGACTCATCTTGGCGAGGAATTCCGACTTCGCGTGACTGGCGGCTTCGGCGCGCTCGGCCGCCTCGCGAAGCTTGGCCTCCGTCTCGAGCCGCTCGGTGATGTCCGTGATCGAGCAGACGACGCGCGCCTGCATGCCGGGCTGGGTGATGGGCGCGGCGTTGACCGAGAGCGCGCGCCAGCGCCCGTCGGGCCAGGTGATCGCATGGCGTATGTCGCGCACGGGCTGGCCGCTTCGAGTCGCACGCAGGAAGGGCAGCTCCTGCTCGGGAAACGCGCCGCCGCCGATCGCCTCGATCTTCCAGTCCGGATCATCGAAGCGCCGGCCCATGAGCTCCGACGGGCTGAGCCCGAGAATGCCCTCGGCCTCGGCATTGGCGAAGATGATCCGGCCCTCGGCGTCGAGGGCGGTGATGCCCGAGATGCTGGTTTCCATGAGCCGGGCGAGATAGTCGCGCTCGCGCTGAACGGTGACCTCGAGCTGCTTGCGGTCGGTGATGTCGAGATGCACGCCGGCCATGACCTCGGGCGCGCCGTCGCGCGCGCGGCGGACCACGCGGCCGCGCGACTGCACCCAGACCCAGTGCCCGGCCTTGTGGCGCAGCCGCAGCTCGTATTCGAAATCGTCCTCCGCGCCCGCGAGCACCGGCCCGAGCACCGAATCGACGCTGGCGAGATCGTCCGGGTGCATCAGCTCGCGCCACACATCGATCGTCAGTGGTGCGAGCTCGGCCACCGTGTAGCCGAGCATCCCCGCCCAGCGGTCGTTGATCACGTTCTCGCGCGTCGCCAGTGTCCATTCCCATGTGCCGACCTGCGCGCCCTCGATGACACGGGCGAGGTGCTCCTCGGCGAGGTCGCGCGCGGCGAGGCTGCGGGTGAGCTCGTCATTGGCGGACTCGAGCGCGGCGTAATGGCGCCGCCGCTCGGTGATGTCGATGCGCACGGCGACGCGGCCGCCATCGGAGGTGTCGATGTCGAGCGCGCGCAGCCAGGTGCCGTCGGCGTGCTCGAATTCGCGAATCCGTTCGGTGGCGTGGAAGGCGGCGAGCTGCTCGGCGATCCAGTCCTCCTCGCGCCCGCGGGCCTCGGGGATCGCGCCGCCGCGCGCGCCATGGCGCAGGATTTCCTCAAGGGGGGTGCCGGGATCCATTGCCGGCGCGAGCGCCGGATAGAGCCTGCGATAGGCGCCGTTCGCGGTCACGAGGCGGGTTTCGTCATCGAAGACGGCCATGCCGTCGGGCAGCGCCTCGACGGCATTCTCGAGCCGCAGCTGCGCGCTGGAGGCGGCCATGGCGAGACGCTCGCGCTCGGCTTCCTGTGCCTTGCGCTCGGTGATGTCCTCGACAAAGGCCCAGACGCGGCGGCGGCCATCCGGATCCGCCACGAGCGTGTTGCGCACCGTGAGAGTCGTCATCGCGCCGTCGTCGTGCGGCATCTTGATCTCGGCGGGGCCGGAGCGGCCGTGGCGCAGCATGTGCTGGATGCGCGCCTGCAGCTGCGCGTCCCAGCCCTGGGCGCGCGCGATCTCGAAGATGTTGGCATTGACCCGGTCGCCGGGCGCGAGGCCCAGTGTGCGCAGATGCGCGGCGTTGACGGCGAGATAGTCGCCGGTGTCGAAATCCCATAGCACGATGCCGATCGGCGAGAGATCGAACAGGCTCTTGAAGAGCGCCTCGTTGAGCTCGAGCCGGCGCCGCGCTGCGCGCCGGTCGGTTACGTCGCGTGCGGCGAAGATGTAGCCGTCATGGCCGCCCTTTTCGGTGGCGGGCCGGTGGGCCATGGATATCTCGAACCATCGCGGCCCCTCGGGCGCGTCGAGCGAGAGCTCGTGGCCGGCGGCGCGGCCGCTGCGATCGGTTTCGGCCATCGCCACGCGCAGAACCGCGGCGGCCTGCGCCGGTAGCGCCGTTTCGATCGCGCAGCCGGCCCAGTCGCGCGGATGCACGAGGAAGTCGTGGCGCCCGCAGGAATGATAGCCCGTGTAGCGGCCCTGTGCGTCGAGCTCGACGACGAGATCGGGGACGGCGGCCAGCGTCGCGGCGATGCGGTCATGCTCGGCCTGAAGCTCGGCTTGCAGACGCCGCCGCTCGGTCACCTCGGTCTGGATCACGACATATCCCGTCAGTGCGCCACTGTCGTCGCGGGTGGGCTGGACATCGATATCGACCCAGCACGGCGCGCCCGACCGGGTCGCGTTGCACAGCTCGACGCGCACCGGCTCGCCGGCCAGCATCGCGGCGTCGATGCGGGCGACGGCCTCGGGGTCGCTCGCGGGGCTGGCGAGCACGTCGTCGGGGCGGCGGCCGATGACGTCCGCGGCGGCAAAGCCGGTGACCGCCTCGAAAGCCGCGTTCACCCAGGTGATGCGCAGCTGCGGATCGATGAGCAGGACGAGATTGGTCGTATGGGTGGCGACGGCGCCGAGCATCTCGAGACGCGCGCGCTCGGCGCGCCGCTCGGTGATGTCCTCGATGGTGCCGTGCACCCGCGCGAGCTCGCCGCCGCGCAGCTCGGCGACCGCGGTGGTGCGCACCCAGCGCGCCGCGCCCTGCAGCGTCGTGAAGGGCAGCTCGAGCCGGTAGGATTGTCCGTGCCTGCGAAGCCCCTCGATGGCTTCGCGCATCCGCGCGGCGGCCTCGGGCGGATAGAAGGTGAGCGCGGTCTCGATTTCGGGGTCGTGATGCGCCGGGTCGGTCCCGTGGATCGCGTGCGTGACGGGCGACCAGGAGAGCCGCCCTGTGACCGTGTCGAGCGACCAGCTGCCGATGCCCGAGCGCGCCTCGATATCGGCGCTGTGGATGCCCTCGTGATGTGCATCGGTGATGTCACGCACCGTGGCGTGGATGAACTTCTGCGCCCCGTCGGGCGCGCCCGTCCATTCCAGCCAGCGCCAGCGCCCGTCGCGGTGGCGGAAATATCCGCGATGGACCCCTGCGCCCCCGCTTTCGCGCAGCGCGGCCAGAAGCAGCGCAAGCGGCTGGTCCGGGTGCAGGAAGTCGCCCGCGCTGCAGCCCTCGAGCGTGGCGGCCGCGTAGCCGAGCCCGCGCTGCCACGCCGCGTTGACGCGGCGGAATCGGCCCGCGCCGTCCATCACGCACAGCATGTCCGGCGTATTCCGGAAGAAGCTTTCGGCGAACCACGCTTCCGCGATCGGGCCCGCCGTGTCGAACTGCGTCATCGATGGCCTCTTTGCGTGCCGAATGCCCCCGCGCGCGTCACCGCCACATCAACCTTGCGCACAAACAATTGCGAAAAGCGTTAAGGCGCGCGGGCCGGTCATGTCGTTTTCCCGTCACTACAAGTCGCGGTGATGGTGCCGTCCGCGCCGCGGCTGCGGCATTCAGGGCAAGGATCCGGCCAAGGGAATCGCATCATGGGCACGCATGTCAAAGCTCTCGTCGTCGGCGGCGGTGCCGTCGGCGCTTCCATCGCCTATCACCTCGCCCGGGCCGGCTGGAAGACGGCGCTCGTGGAACGCGACGAGCTCACCGCCGGCTCGACCTGGCACGCGGCGGGGTTGCTGCCGCTTTTCAACATGGGCCATGCGCCGAGCTACATCCATGACTATTCGGTGCGCTTCTACAAGACCCTCGAGGCCGAAACCGGCCTCAATCCCGGCTTCTCGGTGGTGGGGAATCTGCGCATGGCGCGCACCCGCGAGCGCATGGACGAATACATGCTCTACGCCGCCACCGCCGAGACGGTGGGCATCGAGTATGAATGGCTCGCGCCCGCCGAGATCGCGGCGCGCTGGCCGCTACTGCGCACCGAGGATCTCGCGGGGGCGATCCTTCATCCTCACGACGGCTACATAAACCCCGCCGATGTCACTCAGGCCATGGCCAAGGGCGCACGGATGCACGGCGCCGAGATCATGCGCCGCGTGCAGGTTGACGGCTATCGCTGGTCGGGCGACGAATGGATCGTCTCCTGCACCCGCATGACGGAGCGGGGCGGCAATCTCGTGGCC
>SLQD01000074.1 GCA_007131685.1 Paracoccaceae bacterium
CCGGCGCCGCCGCGGGCTTGGCCGGCGCGGCGCCCGGCCCCGAGCCGGCCCCGGCCGCGGTGGCGGTCTCCGCAGTCCCGGCATCGGAGGTTTCGCGCTTGTCCTGCGCCGTCGCGGGCGCGGCGTCGTCCCGGGCCTCGGTGGCATCAATGGCGGTCCTTCCGGCCCCGGCTTTCGCCTTCCCGCCGGACGCAGCGGCGCGCAGCGGCGTCAGCTCGGGCGCGGTCTCTGCGGGTGTGGCGGCGGGCTTTTTCAGGGGTGTCTGCGCGGCGGGCAGCTCGGCCACGGTTGACGCGTCGGGTGCCTTGTCGGTTGCCGCGGGCGCCTTCGCGGTCGTTTCCGCCGCGGCCGCCTTCGCAGCGCCCTCCTGCCGGGTCGGCCCGGGTTGGGGCGGTGCTTTCGCGGCTCCCGTCCCGGCGACCGGTTCATCCGCGGCCGCTTCTGTTGCGGCCGAGGCGACTTCGGATCGGGTGCTGGCGCTGCCGATCCAGGAGCGGGCGCGCTCGAAGAGCCCGGACGCGGACGACTCCGGGCCTTCGTCGGCCGGCGCGCCGGGCGCGGTGCGGGCGGCGGCTGCCGGGACCGGGCTTGCCCCGTCGGTGGCGGCAGCGCCGCCGGCTTCGGTGGCGTCCTGCGGCACCGGGTCGTCCTGCGGCACCGGGTCGGCCTGCGGCGCCGGGTCGGGGCGCGCGCCCTCGCGGATCACCGCGCGATCGGGGGCGAGGCTGGCACCATCGGCGAGAAGCGTGTCGAGCAGGCTGCTGGTGCCGAAGTCGGGGGCGCGGGGGAATTGCGCGGCATCCGGGGCCGCGGTGAAGGCGGCCGGGTTGAAGCGGTGCCGGCGGGCGATGTCCTCGGCCTGTTCGAGCGTCTCTCGCGCGACCACCGCGACGCGGGCCCGGTCGCCGTCGCGTTCCCAGTCGAAGGCGAGATCGTCGAGCGCGTAGGGCGTGCAGCCCTCGAGGGCCGCGCGGATTTCCGCGCGCTCGCCGTCATGGTCCGGCGCGGTGACCGTCACGTCGGTGTAGAGCACTTCGGCGGCGGGGATCACGAGAATCGTGGTGAATCCGCCGGGCGCGCGGCGCTGCGCCTCCGAGCGCAACCCGGTCAGGCCGCGCGTCATCGCGGCGGGATCGTGCAGTTCGACCGCGCCGATGCGCGCCCAGCCCGCCTCGAGACGTTCGAGCAGGGTGATACCGTCAAAGGACAGGTCGAGGGCGAAACGGGGTGTCATCACGCACACACCATCAGTTACCTCGCGCCGAGCGTGGCCCGGCGCGACATTCACAGCCTACATGAGCTTTGCGGGCAATAAAAGCCGTAGGGGGGCCATTGCGCGGGCAGGTTGCAAGCGCGGGCGGCGCCAATTCGCTTGCCGTGATGCGCGGGTGGCATCAGAATGCGCTCTCCACGCAGTGAAGAGGCGCGCGATGACGGGACTTGGCAGGGTGATTCGGCGGGTGGCGCTCGGGCTCGGGCTGGCGGCGGCGGCGGTGGTCGCGGCGCAGGCGGAGAGCGCGCGCTTCACGGTACAGGGCGAGGGCCGTGCGACGGCGGCGCCCGACATGGCCACGATGACGATCGGGGTGAGCGCGCGCGATGACGCCGCCAATGACGCGATGGAGGAGACGGTCGTGGCGATGGGCGCGGTGCGCACGCGACTGATGGAGATCGGCATCGCCGCGCGCGACATGCAGACCGGCGTGCTCGCCCTGCAGCCGCGCCCGGATCGCGAGACCGGCGAGGTGACGGGCTTCGAGGCGCGCAACACGCTGGATGTCACGGTGCGCGACCTCGACCTGCTCGGCCAGGCCTTCGACGCGGCGCTCGCGGAAGGCGCCAACGAACTGCACGGACTGCGCTTCGGGCTCGCCGATCCGGCGCCGCTCGAGGCCGAGGCGCGGCAGGACGCGGTCGAGAATGCGCGCGAACGTGCCGACAGCTATGCCGACGCCGCCGGGGTTTCCATCGGGCGCATCATCCGGCTGCAGGAGGACCTCGTATCGGACGGGCCACAGCCGATGCTGCGCATGGAAAGCGCGGCGGGGATCGGTGATGCGCTCGCCGAGGGCGAAGTGAGCGTGCGCGCGCGCATCACCGTGGATTATTCCTTCCGCTGAGGGCGCGGCCGCGGTCAGCCGGCCGCGGCGAGTGCCTGGTCGAGATCGGCAATGAGGTCGTCGGCGTCCTCGATCCCGATCGACAGCCGCACCACGTTCGGGTCGGCGCCGGCGGCCTTCTGCTGCGCCTCGGTGAGCTGGCGATGCGTCGTCGAGGCCGAGTGGATCACCAGCGAGCGCGTGTCGCCGAGATTGGCGACGTGGCTGAACAGCTCGAGGCTGTCCACGAAGCGCACGCAGGCGTCGTAGCCGCCCTTGAGCGCGAAGGTGAAGATCGAGCTCGCCCCGCGCGGGCAGATGCGCGCCATGCGCTCGGCATAGGGCGAGGAGGGCAGCCCGGCATAGCTCACGCGCTCCACCGCCGGGTGTTTTTCGAGCCATTCGGCCACCCGGAGTGCATTGGCGCAGTGCTTGTCCATGCGCAGGCTGAGCGTCTCGATACCGAGCAGCGTGTAATGCGCCGCCTGCGGGTTGAGCGTCATGCCCAGATCGCGCAGCCCCACCGCGATGGAATGGAAGGTGAAGCCGAGCGGGCCGAAGGCTTCGGCGAAGGTCAGGCCGTGATAGGCGGGCTCGGGCTGCGACAGGGAGGGGAACTTGTCGCTCGCCGTCCAGTCGAACTTGCCCGAGTCCACGACACAGCCGCCGGTGACCGTGCCGTTGCCCGTCAGATACTTTGTCATCGAATGCACGACGAGCGTGGCGCCGTGCTCGATGGGGCGGCACAGATACGGCGTGGCGGTGGTATTGTCGACGATGAGCGGCAGCCCGGCCTTGTCGGCGATGCGCGCCATCGCGTCGAGATCGGTGATGTAGCCGCCCGGATTGGCGATCGACTCGCAGAAGATGGCGCGGGTGTTCTCGTCGATCGCGGCCTCGACGGCGCCGAGGTCGTCGGTGTCCACGAAGGTCGCGCTCCAGCCGAAGCGCTTGAGCGATTGCGAGAACTGCGTGACGGTGCCGCCATAGAGCCGGGTCGAGGCGACGATATTGCAGCCCGGCTGCATCAGCGGAAACAGCGCGAGGATCTGCGCCGCGTGCCCCGAGGAGCAGCACACCGCCCCCGCGCCCCCCTCGAGCGCGGCCATGCGGCCCTGCAGCGCGTTCACGGTCGGGTTGGTCAGGCGGGAATAGATGTAGCCGACCTCCTCGAGCCCGAACAGACGCGCGGCGTGATCGGCATCGCGAAACACGTAGGAGGTGGTCTGGTAGATCGGCGTCTGGCGTGCGCCCGTGGCCGGATCGGGCTCGGCGCCGCCATGGATCTGCAGCGTGTCGAAGCCCTGCTGGCGCTGTTCGGTCATCGTCGTCCCCCCGGAATGTGTGGCCGGTCCACGGTAGTGCCGCCGCCGCGCCCTCGCAAGCGCGCCGCGACGGCGCGGCGCGTCGGCTTCGCCTTTACCCGGCGGGGGCGGGCGCGCTAGGCTCGCTGGCGCGCGGCTGCGGCGAGGTGTGCGATGATGCGGGCAGTGATGGTGCGGGTTGCGCCGGGGCTGATGGCGGCGGCACTGGCATTGCCGGCCGCGGCGCAGGGCAGCGACCCGATCGCGGGGCGGTTCCTCGTCGCCGAGCCCGAGCTCGGGGGCAGCCCCTTCGGCGAGACGGTGATACTGATGCTCGAGCACGACGACACGGGCTCCGTCGGGATCGTGGTCAACCGGCCCGTCGAGGAGCTCGCGCTGTCCGATCTGATCGACGATGTGCCCGCCGCGATCGCGGATGAGCGCGTCGCGCTGCATTCGGGCGGCCCGGTCGAGGAGCGCAGGCTGATCGCGCTGCATGGCGAGGACTTCGAGGGCGCGCAGACGGAGCGCGTCGCCGACGGTATCGCGACCTCGCCGGTCCCGGCGCTTCTGGAGGCGCTCGCCGAGGGCGGCGGCCCCGAGACCTATCGGCTCTACGCGGGGTATGCCGGCTGGGGTCCGGGTCAGCTCGAATCCGAGTTCGATCGCGATTCGTGGCACATCATCCCCGCCGATGCGCGGCTGGTCTTCGACGAGTCGGCCGAGGGTGTATGGGGAGAGGCGATGCTGCGGCGCCAGGTGGATCTTTGAGCGCAACGTACGCCGACGCGACCATCCGTTAAGAGTTTAGGGACATAACCGGGAGCACGCCCGATGGCGGGCGAAGGCAATCCCGGAGGCTTCCATGCCGGTTACCGCCGCAGGGCGGGGCGCGTTCGGCGCCGCCGCGCGGGGGTGCGCATGAGTGCTGCGACCCCGAAAACCTACAAGCGCGAGAAGGCGGTGGCGCATTGCGCCCTGTGGTGGCTGCTCACCGGCTTCGCGGCCTGGTCCATGGTCTTCGCGCCTGCGGCAAATCACGCGGCGCTGCAGGCGCTGGTGATCGGGTCGGGGATCTATGTCTTCGGCTTCGCCGCGGGCGCCTGGGGCATGGACTGGTGGGCCAAGCAAAAGCCCTTCGCAATCGGAAAGGACGCGACATGATCCATCACGGCGATATGCCGGTGCGCGAGGCGATCCTGCACACTTCGGCGACCCCCTTCGCATGGGCCGAGGGCAAGACGAACGCGGCGATGCTCGCCGAGATCCGGCGCTGGCATGTGGAGGACAATGGCTGGCGCGACATCGGCTATCACCGGGTGGTGATGCCGGACGGCGCGGTGATGATCGGGCGCTCGATCTACGAGCCCGGCGCGCATGTCGCCGGGCGCAACACCGGCACCATCGGGATCTGCATGGTCGGGCCGGGCTCTCCGATCGGCAAGCCCGAGGATCACTATACCGACGCGCAGCTCGCCGCGGTGAGGGCCTATCTCGCCGAGCTGGCCAAGCTGACCGAGCTGCGCGTCGTGAGCGGGCACAACGACCACGCCGCGCGCGAATGCCCGGGCTTTCGAGTCCGGTCGGCGGACTGGTTGCCATGATTGGCGCGGCGGTGGCGCTGCTGGGCCGGCGCGCGGGACGGCTCGGCCTCGCGGCGGCGGCGGTCGCGGTGCTGCTGGGCGCGGCGGCGTGGTGGCTGCATTCGAGCGGTTATCAGCGTGGCTACGCCGCTCACCGCGCCGAGGCGCAGGCGGCGACGCGGGCTCTCAACGCCCGGCTGGAGCGAAGCGAGACCGCGTTGCGGGTGGCGACCCGGGCCTATCGGCGCGAGCGCCAGGAGGCCGAGGCGACGGAACGGAGATTGGCGGATGAGGCGAGCGAGGATCCTGATGCTGGGCGGCGGGCTCTGGGTGCTGACAGCGTGCGGCGAATCGGCCGTGTCCGTTGACGCTATCGCGCTGCGGCCGCCGGAGCCGGAGGTCACCGCGCCCTGCGCCGCGGGGCGGGCGCTCGGCACCGGGCCGATGACCCAGGCCGAAGTCGAACAGGCCTGGATCGCGGACCGCTCGGCGCTGCGCGACTGCCGGGCCCGCCACGCGCTTGCCGTGCAATGGATCGAGGCGGTGTCCGATGCGTTGAGCAGATGAAAGGAAACTTGCGCGCGAGAACCGTCGGCTGGCACTCTCGATGCCGGTGGGTGATCGGGGCGTGAGGTCCGGGGATCGGTTCACCGGTAACGCGGGATTAATTGCAGCGCCGCATGCTGCCCCCGGGCTGCCGTACAGGGCG
>SLQD01000152.1 GCA_007131685.1 Paracoccaceae bacterium
ATGCGCGCGATTCACCAGAACGCGCCCGACTTCGCCGCGCAGTCCACCGAATCCGAGATCCTCGTGACCGGCATCAAGGTCATCGACCTGCTGGCCCCCTACTCGAAGGGTGGCAAGATCGGCCTGTTCGGCGGCGCCGGGGTGGGCAAGACGGTGCTCATCCAGGAGCTGATCAACAACATTGCCAAGGTGCATTCGGGCTTTTCGGTCTTCGCCGGCGTCGGCGAGCGCACCCGCGAGGGCAACGACCTCTATCACGAGTTCATCGACTCGGGCGTGATCAACATCGACAAGCTCGAGGAATCGAAGGTGGCCCTTGTCTACGGCCAGATGAACGAGCCGCCGGGCGCGCGCGCTCGTGTCGGCCTGACCGGTCTGACGCTGGCCGAGCAGTTCCGCGACCAGTCGGGCAGCGACGTGCTGTTCTTCGTGGACAACATCTTCCGCTTCACCCAGGCGGGCTCGGAGGTGTCGGCGCTTCTCGGCCGCATCCCCTCGGCGGTGGGCTATCAGCCGACGCTCGCCACCGACATGGGCCAGCTGCAGGAGCGCATCACCTCCACCAAATCCGGCTCGATCACCTCGGTGCAGGCGATCTACGTGCCCGCCGACGACCTCACCGACCCGGCCCCGGCCACGTCCTTCGCCCATCTCGACGCCACCACGGTGCTCAACCGGGCGATCTCCGAGCTCGGCATCTACCCGGCCGTGGACCCGCTCGACTCCAACAGCCGGATCCTCGATCCGCAGGTCGTCGGCGAGGAGCACTACAAGGTCGCGCGCGACGTGCAGGGCATCCTGCAGCGCTACAAGTCGCTGCAGGACATCATCGCCATTCTCGGCATGGACGAGCTGTCCGAGGAGGACAAGCTGACCGTGGCGCGCGCGCGCAAGCTGCAGCGCTTCCTGTCGCAGCCCTTCGACGTGGCCGAGGTCTTCACCGGCTCGCCAGGCGTTCAGGTGCCGCTCGAGAAGACGATCTCGTCCTTCAAGGCCGTGGTCGATGGCGAGTATGACCACCTGCCCGAGGGTGCCTTCTACATGGTCGGCGACATCGACGAGGTGGTCGCCAAGGCCGAGAAGATGGCCGCCGAGGCGGCGTAAGGGGGCGCAATGGCCGACACGGTCCAATTCGAACTGGTTTCGCCGGAGCGCCGGCTGCTCTCCGTGGCGGCCACCGCCGTCGAGCTGCCGGCGATGCAGGGTGACATGACGGCGATGCCCGATCACGAGCCGACGATCACGAGCCTGCGGCCCGGTGTGCTCAATGTCACGGGGCCCGAAGGGGCAAACCGCTATCTCGTCACTGGCGGCTTCGCGGAGATCTCTCCGGAGTCGATGTCGGTTCTTGCCGAGCGGGCGGTGCATTCCGATGATCTCACGCGCGAGCTCATGGAGGAGTATCTGGCCGAGGCGCGCAGCGCCGCGGAGGCCGCGAGCGGCGACGATGCCGATACGGCGCGCAAGCGGCTCGATGATCTCGAGGCGGCGCGGGTGCAGCTCGGCGCCTGATCCGCCGGCACCCGCGCCGCCTGCGCCCCGCCCCGCGAGCCTCTCGGTCAGGCGGAGCGCGGTTTCGGCACAGGATGCCGCACAGGCCCCGCAACCACGGTTGCGGGGTCATTTTGTCTGACATCGCTCCGTTGGAGATGGTATGCTCTCGAAGGTTGCAGGCGTGACGGCCTGCAGGGGGAGGAGCGCCGATGCTGCGCATTGATGCGGGGCAGCTCGGGATCGAGCAGGGTTCGTTGATGCTTTTCTCGGATTTCGAGGATGGTGGGGAGATGTGGGCCGGCACGGGCGAGCGCGAACTGCGCCGAGTGGTGCGCTTCTCCACACCCTTTCACGGCGCGCCGGTGGTGACGCTGGGAGTTTCCCTGTGGGATTTCGACCACGCCACAAATCATCGCGCCGATCTGCAGGCGCAGCGGGTCGCCCCGGAGGGTTTCGAACTGGTGTTTCGCACCTGGAAGGATACGCGCGTGGCGCGGCTGCGCGTCGACTGGGCCGCCTTTGGAGCGGTTCCCGGCCCGGATCTCTGGGACCTCTAGCGCGCGCCTACTCGCTGTACATCCCCTCATAGACGGGCAGCAGCGTATCGGTCTCGAACAGCGACGACACGCTGGTGCCGCTCCAGATGTTGAGCACGGCCTGCGTGAAGAGGGGCGCGGTGGGCACGATGCGGATATTGGGCGCGGCCTTGACCTCCTCGGCGGGCTCGATCGAGTCGGTCACGACGAGGCTCTCCATCACCGAGTTGGTGATCCGCTCGACAGCCGGGTCCGAGAGCACGCCATGCGTGATATATGCATGCACCTCGCGCGCGCCCGATTGCATCAGCACCTCGGCGGCCTTGCACAGGGTACCCGCCGTGTCGCAGATATCGTCCACGATGAGACAGGTCTTGTCGGTGACGTCGCCGATCACGGTCATCTCGGCGACCTCGCCGGGGTTCTCGCGCCGCTTGTCCACGATGGCGAGGGAGGAGCCGATCCGTGTCGCGAGTTCGCGCGCCCGGCTCACCCCGCCGACATCCGGCGAGACCACCGTGATCTCGCCGAGGCGGTCCTTGAAATGGTGCCTGACATCGAGCGCGAAGAGCGGCGCGGCATAGAGATTGTCCACGGGGATGTCGAAGAACCCCTGGATCTGGGTGGCGTGCAGATCGAGGGTGAGCACCCTGTCGATGCCGGCCACGGCGATCAGGTTCGCGACGAGCTTCGCGGAGATCGGGGTGCGCGCCTTGGTGCGCCGGTCCTGGCGGGCATAGCCGAAATAGGGGATCACGGCCGTGATCCGCGCCGCCGAGGACCGGCGCAGCGCATCGGCGATGATCAGAAGCTCCATCAGGTTGGCATTGGCGGGTTTCGAGGTCGGCTGGATGATGAACATGTCCTCGCCGCGGACATTCTCGAAGACCTCGACGAAGACCTCCTGGTCGTTGAAGCGTTCGACGCGGGCATCGACGAGGCTGACACTGGTGCCCCGGTGCATCGACATGCGCCGCGCTATCGAGCGCGCGAGCGGCCTGTTGGCGTTACCGGAAATCAGCTTCGGCTCGGAAAGCACGGGCATCAAGGGGTCCTCGTGGCGGCGGGCGTTGGATTCGCGGCGTTGACACCGCTTAGCACCCGGATACGGTCTTGCAAACCGCGACCGCGACGGAAGGGAGGCGCGCTTGGCCGCCATCGAGTACTACTTCACCATGACCTCGCCCTACGTCTACATCGCGGGCACGCGGCTCGAGGCCATCGCCGCGGCGCATGATGTGCGGATCGATTACCGCCCCGTCGATGCCGCCGCCCTCTTCGCGCGCACCGGGGGCACGCCGCTGGCCGAGCGTCACGAGAACCGCAAGGCGTATCGCCTGCAGGACCTGTGCCGCCAGGCCGCCAGGGCAGGGCTCGCGATCAACCCGCGCCCGGCCCATTTCCCGACCAATCCGGCACCCGCGGCCTATGCGGTCATCGCCGCGCAGGAGGCGGGCGGCGGTGACCTCGGCGCGCTGGTGCACGGGCTGGCGCGGGCCTGCTGGGCCCAGGAGCGCGACATTGCCGCAGATGACGTGATCCGCGACGCGCTCGCGGCGGCGGGGTTCGATCCGGCGCTCGCCGATCGCGGGCTGCTCGCCGGGGCGGAGACCTATACGCGCAATCTCGAACGGGCCATCGCCGCGGGCGCCTTCGGCGTGCCCTTCTACGTGGTGGGCGAGGAGCGGTTCTGGGGGCAGGACCGGCTCGAGGATCTCGCGGCGCATCTCGACGGCAAGCCTTGAGGCAGACGCCCGATCCGGGCGCCCTGCGCCGCTTCGGGGCGGGTCCGCGCGCGGCGGTGCTGATGCACTGCTCGCTGGCGCATTCGGGGGCGTGGACGGCCCTGGCCGGGCGGCTGGAGGACCGGCTCGCCATGACGGCCTTCGATCTGCCCGGTCATGGCCGCGCGCCCGACTGGGACGGGCACACCGATCTGCACGACATCTCGACGGGCTGGGCTGCGGCGCTCGCGGGGGCCGGGCCGGTCGATCTGATCGGGCATTCCTTCGGCGCGACGGTGGCGCTTCGGCTCGCGCTCGAGCGGCCCGGCGCGGTGCGCTCGCTCACCATGATCGAGCCGGTGCTTTTCGCGGCTGCCGCGCAGGCCGGCGATCCCGCCTTCGAGGCGCATCAGCGCGCCACCGCGCCCTTCGATGCGGCCTGGGCGGCGGGCGATGCGGCCGAGGCGGCGCGGCGCTTCGTCGGGCTGTGGGGCGCGGGCAAGCCCTGGGAGGCGCTCGCCCCCGCGCAGCGCGAGGCCATGATCGCGCGCATCGGCTTCGTGGCGGCGACGGCGCATGTGCTGGGCGAAGATGCGCACGGGCTGCTGGCGCCGGGGCGGCTCGAGGGGCTCGCCCGGCCCGCGCTGATCGTGACGGGCGGCGAGTCGCCGGCGGTGATCCCGGCGATCGCGCGCGCGCTCACCGCCCGGCTGCCCGATGCCGCGCATGAAGTCGTGGCGGGGGCGGGGCACATGGTCCCGCTCACCCATCCCGGCCCGGTCGCCGATGCCATCACGGCGCTTCTGGAGCGCTCCTAGCCACGCAACAGCGCGAGGAAGCTGTCGATCTCGGCGGCGTCGGTGTTCCACGAGCAGACCAGCCGCGCCGAGAGCGGCGTATCACCCGGCCCCTCGAGCGATTGCCCGCCGGGCCACATGTAATAGGCCGCCCCCGCAGCCTGCGCGCGGCGATGGCCCTCGCGGGGCCATTCGGCGAAGACGGCGTTGCCCTCGGTCGGGTGCAGCAGCCGCGCCCCCGGCAGCGCCGCGATCCCCTCCGACAGCCGCGCCGCCGAGGCATTGGCCCGCCGCGCCAGATCCAGCCACAAATCGTCCGCGAGATAGGCCTCCATCTGCGCAGCGAGATAGCGATACTTGGAGAAGAGATGCCCGCCGCGCTTGCGCCGCAGCTCGAACTCCCAGGCCTTCGCGGGGTCGAACAGCACCACGGCCTCCGCGCCCATCAGCCCGTTCTTGGTGCCGCCGAAGCTGAGCGCATCGACGCCGGCCTTCCAGGTCATCTCCGCCGGGCTGCACCCCGCCGAGACGAGCGCATTGGCAAAACGCGCCCCGTCCATATGCACCGGCACGCCGTGGCGATGTGCGATGCCGGCGAGCCGCGCGACATCCTCGGGGCCATAGACGGTGCCCGCCTCGGTCGCGTTGGTCAGGCTGAGCATGCCTTTCTGCGGATGATGCACGGGCGCGCCCTCGGCGCCGGCGAGCGTCTCACTGAGTGCGTCCGCGTCGATGCGCGCATCCGCCCCGGGCAGCGTGACGAGCTTGGCGCCGCCGGTATAGAACTCCGGCGCGTTGCACTCATCCTCCTCGATATGGGCGCTCTGGTGGCAGTAGACGGCCGACCAGGGCGGGCAGTAACAGGCCAGCGCGAGCGAATTCGCCGCCGTCCCCGTCGCCACGAGATAGACCGCCGCCTCGGGGGCGTCGAAGATCTCCCGGACATGTGCACGCACCCGCGCGGTGGTGTCATCGGCGCCGTAGGGCATCGCGGTGCCCGTGCTCGCGCGCCCGAGAGCCTCGAGCACTTCCGGCGCAATCCCGGAGCCGTTATCGGACGCAAAGAACATCAGACCTCCTCGTCGATGATGTGGTCTTCCCAGTCTTCCTCGGGCACC
>SLQD01000029.1 GCA_007131685.1 Paracoccaceae bacterium
GCTCCGAGGGGCTGCGCCCGGACCGGTTCTGGTTCATGGAGATGAACACCCGCCTTCAGGTCGAGCATCCCGTCACCGAGGCGGTCACCGGCGTCGATCTCGTCGAATGGCAGCTTCGCGTAGCCGCCGGCGAGGGGCTGCCCGCCGCGCAGGCGGATCTCAAGCTCCACGGGCACGCCTTCGAGGCGCGGCTCTATGCCGAGGATGTCGCGGCCGGGTTCCTGCCCGCGACGGGGCGGCTCGACCATCTGGCCTTCCCCGCGGGCGCGCGGATCGACAGCGGCGTGCGCGCGGGCGATGCGATCAGCCCGCATTACGACCCGATGATCGCCAAGATCATCACCCATGGCCCGAGCCGGGGCGTGGCGCTGCGCCGGCTCGCCCGCGCGCTCAACGCCACCGAGGTCGCCGGCAGCGTGACCAATCTCGCCTTTCTCGGCGCGCTCGCGCGGCATGCGGGCTTCGCTTCGGGCGATGTCGATACCGGGCTGATCGCGCGCGACATCGATGCGCTGACCGTGGCGTCCGCGCCGACCGGCGCGCAGGTCGCACTCGCCGCGCTCGCGGCGGCGGGGCTGGGGGAGGGGGGAGACAGCTTCACGGGATTCTCCCTGTGGCAGCCGCTCGCGCGGCGGATCGCGCTGATGCACGCGGGCGACGGGGTCGCCGCCACGATCCGCGCGCAGGGGCCGCGCCGCTTCGCGGTGACGGTGGACGGAATCGCGCATGACTGCGTTCTGGCGCCGGATGGCTGGTGGGTGGACGGGGCGAAGTCCGGGGCCGCGCTGCGCCGGGACGGCGACCGGGTGAGCGTCTTCGCCGGTGGCGCGCATCACTTCGGGGTGGTGGATGCGCTCGCGCGGGCCGGGCAGGCGGCGGATGGCGAGAACGTCATCACCGCGCCGATGCCCGGGCTCGTGAAGGCCGTGCATGTCGCCGCGGGCGACACGGTCGCGGCCGGGGCGCGGCTCGCGGTGCTCGAGGCGATGAAGATGGAGCACACGCTCACCGCCTGGCGCGACGGGGTGGTGGCCGAGGTCACGGTCGCGCCGGGCGCGCAGGTGGCGATGGGGGATGCGCTGATCGTTCTGGAGGCCGAGTGAGCGGCGCGGTCGAGATCTTCGAGGTCGGCCCGCGCGACGGGCTGCAGAACGAGGCGCGGATGATTCCCGCTGCCGACAAGATCGCGCTGATCGACCTGCTCTCGACGGCGGGGTTCCGGCGCATCGAGGCGGCGAGCTTCGTGTCGCCGAAATGGGTCCCGCAGATGGCCGACGGCGCCGAGGTGCTCGCCGGGATCCGGCGCGCACCGGGGGTGCGCTACGCCGCGCTCACGCCGAATCTGAAGGGTTATGAGCGCGCCCGCGCGGCCGGGGCGGACGAGGTGGCGATCTTCGCCGCGGCCTCCGAGGGCTTCTCGAAGGCCAATCTCAACGCCACCATTGCCGAGAGCCTTGCGCGGTTCGCGCCCGTGGCCGAAGCCGCGCGCCGCGACGGGGTGGCGCTGCGCGGCTATGTCTCCTGCGTGAGCGACTGCCCCCATGACGGGCCGGTGGCGCCCGGGGCGGTGGCGCGGGTTGCGGCGGCGCTGCGGGAGATGGGCTGCTACGAGATCAGCCTTGGCGACACGATCGGGCAGGGCACCCCGGAGCGGATCGACGCGATGCTCGCCGCCGTGACCGGCACGATACCTTGCGGCCAACTCGCCGGCCATTACCACGACACGGCCGGTCGCGCGCTCGACAATATCGAGGTGTCGCTGGCACGGGGGGTGCGGGTCTTCGACGCGGCGGCGGGGGGGCTCGGCGGCTGCCCCTTCGCGCCGGGCGCGGCGGGCAATGTCGCCACCGAACGGGTCGCCGACCGGCTCGCGGCGCTGGGATTCGCGACCGGACTCGACGACGCCGTGCTCGCCCGCGCGGCGGCGATGGCGCGGGGGCTGCGCGAGCAGAGGGGATCAGACGATGTATGACACGCTGACGCAGCATATCGACGATCGCGGGGTGGCGACGCTGACGCTGGACCGCAACGAGCGGCACAACGCGATGTCGGCGGCGATGATGGACGATCTGCACGCGGCGGCGGGGCGGCTCGGGCGCGATCCGGCGGTGCGGGTCGTGGTGCTGACCGGGGCGGGGGAGAGCTTCTGCGCGGGCGGCGATCTCGACTGGATGCGCGCGCAGATGAAGGCCGATGGCGCGACCCGGGCGCGCGAGGCGCGCCGGCTGGCGCAGATGCTCGCCGCGCTCGACGCGATGGCCAAGCCGCTGATCGGCCGGGTGCAGGGTCAGGCCTTCGGCGGCGGGCTCGGGCTGATCGCGGTGTGCGACGTGGCGATCGGGGCCGAGGGCGCGCGGTTCGGCTTCACGGAGACGCGGCTCGGCCTCATCCCGGCGACGATCGCGCCCTATGTGCTCGCGCGGATGGGGGCGGCGCGGGCGCGCCGGGTCTTCATGTCCGGCCGGCGCTTCGAGGCGGGCGAGGCGGTCGCGCTGGGGCTCCTGGCGCGGGCGGTGGCGCCCGAGGCGCTCGACGGGGCCGTCGAGGCCGAGGTGGCGCCCTATCTCGCGGCCGCACCGGGCGCCATCGCCGAGGCGAAGGCGCTGCTGCGCAGTCTCGGCGCGCAGCCGGGCGAGGCGGCGATCGCCGAGAGCATCGACGCGCTCGTGACCCGCTGGGAGAGCCCGGAGGCCGCCGAGGGCATCGCCGCGTTCTTCGAGCGGCGCCGCCCGCCCTGGGCGGAGTGAACCCTGCGCGCGCGCCTGCGACGCGGCGCCGCCTTCGGTTGACCCCCCCGTGCGGCAGGAGTAGATGAAGGGCACGCGGCGACGTGGATAGGAGCGAGCCTTGGATCACGTTCTCACCGAATACCTGCCGATCCTGATCTTCATCGGGCTTGCCGTGGGGCTGGGGCTGATCCTGCTTCTGGCCGCGGTGATCCTCGCGGTGCGCAACCCGGACCCGGAGAAGGTCTCGGCCTATGAGTGCGGGTTCAACGCCTTCGACGACGCGCGCATGAAATTCGATGTGCGCTTCTATCTCGTCGCCATCCTTTTCATCATCTTCGATCTCGAGATCGCCTTCCTGTTTCCCTGGGCGGTGGCCTTCGGCGAACTCAGCGAGGTCGCCTTCTGGTCGATGATGGTGTTTCTCGCCGTGCTGACCGTCGGCTTCGTGTATGAATGGAAGAAGGGGGCGCTGGAATGGGAGTGAGCACCGGAGCGAACACCGCCGGCCCCGATCGCGAGGTCCCGACACAGGAGCTCAACCGGGAGCTTCAGGACAAGGGATTCCTGCTCGCCGCGTCGGAGGACCTCATCAACTGGGCGCGCACCGGAAGCCTGCACTGGATGACCTTCGGCCTCGCCTGCTGCGCTGTGGAGATGATGCAGACCTCGATGCCGCGCTATGATGTCGAGCGGTTCGGCATCGCGCCGCGCGCCAGTCCGCGCCAGTCCGACGTGATGATCGTGGCGGGCACGCTGACCAACAAGATGGCGCCGGCGCTTCGCAAGGTCTACGACCAGATGCCCGAGCCGCGCTACGTCATCTCGATGGGCTCCTGCGCCAATGGCGGCGGCTACTATCACTACAGCTATTCGGTGGTGCGCGGCTGCGACCGGATCGTGCCGGTGGACATCTATGTGCCGGGCTGCCCGCCCACGGCGGAGGCGCTGCTCTACGGGATCCTGCAGCTGCAGCGCCGGATCCGGCGCACCGGCACGATCACGCGATAGGAGGCTTTGATGTCGCAGGCGATGGCGGATCTCGCCGCCCATATCGAGGCCAAGCAGCCGGAGGCCGTCAGCCGCACGGAGGTGGCGCATGGCGAGCTGACGGTGCATGTGGGGCTGCCGGAGGTCGTGAAGTTCATCCAGTTCCTCAAGTCCGACCGCAACTGCGCCTTCTCGTCGCTGGTCGACATCACGGCCGTGGATCACCCGGAGCGCAAGCGCCGATTCGATCTCGTCTGGCACTTCCTGTCGATGTATCGCAACCAGCGCATCCGGGTGAAGGCCAGGGTCCGCGAGGACGAAATCGCGCCCTCGATCACCGAGATCCATCCGAGCGCGGGCTGGTTCGAGCGCGAGGTGTTCGACATGTTCGGGATCCTGTTCTCGGGCCATCCGGATCTGCGGCGCATCCTGACCGATTACGGCTTTCGCGGCTATCCGCTGCGCAAGGATTTTCCGACGACGGGCTATACCGAGGTGCGCTACGACGAGGTGACCAAGCGCGTGGTCTACGAGCCCGTCAAGCTGGTTCAGGAATACCGGCTGTTCGATTTCATGTCGCCCTGGGAAGGGGCCGAGCAGATCCTGCCGGGCGACGAGAAGACCGAGAGCGCCGGCACCGACAAGTAGCGCCGCGGCGCATGAGGGGATCGCGATGATGGATGGCAGCCCGCAGGCGGATGTGCTCACCCAGGAGCAGAAGATCCGCAACTTCAACCTCAATTTCGGGCCGCAGCACCCGGCGGCGCATGGCGTGCTGCGCCTCGTGCTCGAGCTCGACGGCGAGGTCGTGGAGCGGGTGGACCCGCATATCGGGCTTTTGCACCGCGGCACCGAGAAGCTCATGGAGAGCCGCACCTATCTGCAGAACCTGCCCTATTTCGACCGGCTCGACTATGTCGCGCCGATGAATCAGGAGCATGCCTGGTGCCTCGCGATCGAGCGGCTCACCGGCACCGAGGTGCCCCGGCGTGCGCAGCTCATCCGGGTGCTGTTCTCCGAGATCGGGCGCATCCTGTCGCATCTGCTCAACGTGACGACGCAGGCGATGGATGTCGGCGCGCTCACCCCGCCGCTGTGGGGCTTCGAGGAGCGCGAGAAGCTCATGGTCTTCTATGAGCGCGCCTGCGGGGCGCGGCTGCACGCGGCGTATTTCCGACCCGGCGGCGTGCATCAGGATCTGCCGCCCGAGCTGCTCGACGATATCGACGCCTGGGCCGATCACTTCCCCAAGGTGCTCGACGATCTCGACGGGCTGCTCACCGAGAACCGCATCTTCAAGCAGCGCAACGCCGATATCGGCGTCGTCAGCGAACAGGACATCCTCGATTGGGGCTTTTCGGGGGTGATGGTGCGCGGCTCGGGGCTGGCCTGGGATCTGCGCCGCTCGCAGCCCTATGAGTGCTACGACGAGTTCGACTTCCAGATCCCGGTGGGCAAGCACGGCGACTGCTACGATCGCTACCTCGTGCGCATGGCCGAGATGCGCGAGTCGACGAAGATCATCAAGCAGGCCACGGCAAAGCTTCGCAACGAGCCCGGCGAAATCCTCTCGCGCGGCAAGATCACGCCGCCCAAGCGCGGCGAGATGAAGACCTCGATGGAGGCGCTGATCCATCACTTCAAGCTCTACACCGAGGGCTTTCACGTCCCCGAGGGCGAGGTCTATGCCGCCGTCGAGGCGCCCAAGGGCGAATTCGGGGTCTATCTCGTGGCCGACGGGACCAACCGGCCCTACCGCGCCAAGCTGCGCGCGCCGGGCTATCTGCACCTGCAGGCCATGGATCACATGACCCGCGGCCACCAGCTCGCCGATGTCGCCGCGATCATCGGCACGCTCGACGTCGTGTTCGGGGAGATCGACCGCTGATGCTGCGCAAACTGCACCAGGACCAGCCCGAAAGCTTCGCCTTCACGCC
>SLQD01000238.1 GCA_007131685.1 Paracoccaceae bacterium
ACATGACCTGCCTGACGCGCGCCGAGATCGCCGCGATCGCCGAGCACGAGCACGTCACCGAGGGCGACGCGACGCTGATGGGCGAGTATCTCATGCATATCCATCACGGCCCGCAGAAGGTGCAGCAGTATATCTGCGACGACATCCGCGAGGCGCTGCACCGGCACGACACCGCCCATGCGCGCGCCCTGCTCGCGACACTGCGCCAGTTCATGGCCGACCACCCGGAGGCCGCACGCGGCGCCGAGTGACGCCGCAATCCCACAGCATCACAGGGGAGATCCCGATGCGCCTGATCCTTGCCTTTCTCGCCCTGATCGCCGCGCCCGCCTGGGCGAACGGGCCGATGCCGCAACTGCATGACGTCACCGGGGTCGCCGATGACGATGTGCTCAACATCCGCGCCGAGCCGTCGGCGAGCGCCCCGATTATCGGCGGGCTTGCCCCCGACGCCACCGATATCGAGGTCATCCGGCTCAACGAGGCCGGGACATGGGGGCTCGTCAACGATGTCGAGCAGAGCGGCTGGGTCTCGATGGCCTTCATGGAGCCGCGCGGCGTGCATATCGACAATTTCAACCTGCCGGTTGGGATGCGCTGCTTCGGCACGGAGCCGTTCTGGTCGCTCACCCATACGCAGGGCACGCTCACCCTCGACGAGCTCGCCGCCGAGGATCCGCGCGACTTCGATCTGACGATCGCGCAGGATCGGGCGGGCATCGATGTCTTCACCCGGATGATCCGCGCCCTCGGCGATGGCGGCGCCTTCACCGCGCTGGTCGAGCCGCGCTCGTGCAATGATGGCATGAGCGACCGCAATTACGGGCTCATGATCCGCATGATGGCCGGTGACACGGCGCCGCTTCTGGACGGCTGCTGCTCGCTGCAGCCGCTCGATTGAGGCGTCAGGGCAGAATGAGGATCGGCGTGCCGATGCCGATCATGGCGTAGATCTCCTCGATCTCGTCATCGGTCACGGCGATGCAGCCCTCGGTCCAGTCGCCCATGGCGTCGGCGAATTCCGGGCCCTTGCCGTGGATGAAGATGTCGCCGCCGGGGTTGTCGCCCGCCTCCTCGGCGCGCAGGCGCTGCGACGGCTCGGGATAGGAGATGCCCAGCGAGAGGTGAAAGCGGCTGTTGGGGTTGCGCCGGTCGATGATATAGGCGCCCTCCGGGGTGCGCCCGTCGCCCTCGCGCTCCTTCTGGCCGACCGGTTCGCGCCCCAGATCGATCTCGTAGCTCGCCAGATGCTGGCCGTAATGCATCAGATCCATCTGACGCGCATCCTTGAAGACATTGATCTGCGTGACCGCGGGACCGTCATAGGTCTGGAACTTCGAGGGCTCCCTGCTCGAGCACGCCGCAAGCGCAAGCGCTGCCCCGGCGAGCACCGTAATCGCGATCGATCTCATTTGCCTGTCCCGCTCTTATCGTTTTGCGCCATCATACCCTCGCAGGCGGTGCTTCGCCTAGCGGAAATTCGCACCAAAGGGTTCACAAAGTGCGAATGATGGCGTTTCAGCCCGCGAGAAGGGCCCGCGCGGCGTCGCGGGCGGCGTCGGTGACGGTGTCGCCGGCGAGCATGCGCGCGATCTCGTCGATGCGCTCCGATTCGGCGAGGGCGGCGACATGCGAGGTGGTCACATCCCCCTCGACGCGCTTGTCCACGCGCCAGTGATGCGCCCCCTTGGCCGCGACCTGCGGCGAATGCGTCACCACGAGCACCTGCCCCGTCTCCGCCAGCCGGCGCAGCCGGCTGCCCACGGCATCCGCGGTCGCCCCGCCGACACCGCGATCGATCTCGTCGAAGATCATGCTGCGTCCGGGCCCCGCCCCGAGCAGGCACACCTTGAGCGCAAGCAGGAAGCGCGACAACTCGCCGCCCGAGGCGATGCGGTTGATCGGCCCGGCCGGCGCGCCCGGATTGGTCGCCACCGTGAAGGCCACGGCGTCGCGGCCCTCGGGACCGGGCTCGCCCGCGTCGATCTCGGTGGCGAAGACGGCGCGTTCCATCTTCAGCGGCGCGAGCTCGTCGGCCATCGCCGCATCGAGGCGCGCCGCGCCCGCACGCCGCGCCTCGGTCAGTTGCGCGGCGGCCGCGTCATAGGCCCCCTGCGCCGCCTGCTCGGCGGCGCGCAGTTCGGCGATGTCGCGCGCGCCGCCATCGAGACGGGCAAGCCGGGCGCGCAGGCTTTCGGCATGGTTGCCGAGATCGTCGGGCAGCACCCCGTGCTTGCGCGCAAGCCCGCGAATCTCGAAGAGCCGTTCCTCGACGCGCTCGAGCTCGCCGGGGTCGTGGTCGAGCGCGGCGAGGCAGCCCTCCACCCCGTCCTGCGCCTCGGCAAGCGCCTCCTGTGCCCGCGCGAGTGCCGCAAGCGGCGCGTCGAGCCGCCCCTCGACATCGGCCACCGCCCCGTCGAGCCAGCGCGCCGCATCGCGCATCATGCCCTCCGCGCCCTCGTTCGACAACGCCGCATGGGCGCGCGCGATATCCTCGCGCACCCGCGCGGCGGCCTGCATCGCGCGGCGGCGGCCGTCGAGCTCGGCCTCCTCGCCGGGCTGCGGATCGAGCGCGTCGAGTTCGCCCACGGCGTGGCGCAGATACTCCTCCTCGGCCTGAACCTCCGCAAGCGCGGCCTCGGCGGCTTCGCGATCGCGCCGCGCCTGCCCGAGCGCGCGCCAGAGCCCGCGCAGCTCGGACTTCGCGGCGGCGAGCCCCGCAAAATCGTCGAGAAGCGCGCGATGGCCGCGGGGGTTCAGCAGCCCGCGGTCGTCCTGCTGGCCGTGCAGCTCGACGAGCGTGTCGGACAGCCGGCGCAGCACCTCGCCGGAGACGCGGCGATCGTTGACCCAAGCGGTCTTGCGGCCCTCGGCGGTGTTGATCCGGCGCAGGATGAGCTCCTCGCCGGCGGGGATTCCCGCCTCCTCGAGAACGGCTTCGCCCGCGTGCCCGGCCGGCAGTTCGAACACCGCCACCGCCTCGCCCTGCCGCGCCCCCGCGCGCACCAGATCCGCGCGCCCGCGCCAGCCGAGCACGAAGCCGAGCGCATCGAGCAGGATCGACTTGCCCGCCCCGGTTTCGCCGGTGAGCACGTTGAGCCCCGGCTCGAAGGCGAGTTCGAGCCGATCGATGATCAGCATGTCGCGGATTTCGAGACCGCGCAGCATCGCGCCCGCCTCCCGGCGCTAGAGCCAGGCGCCCTGCACGGTCCGGCGGTAGATGTCGCGCAGCCAGCCATCGCCCGAGGCCTCGTCGGAGAGCCCCTGCCCCGTCAGCAGGCGGTAGCTGTCGTCATAGAAGGGGTTGCCCCGGAAATTGTGGCCGAGGATCGCGGCGGCGGTCTGCGCCTCGTCGGTCAGGCCGAGCGCGAGATAGGCCTCGACGAGGCGGTGCAGCGCCTCCGGGGTATGGGTCGAGGTCTCGAAATTCTCGACCACGGTGCGGAAGCGGTTCGTGGAGGCGTTGTAGTGGCCGCGGCTCAGGTAATAGCGGCCGACCTCCATCTCCTTGGCGGCCAGGTGATCGAAGGCGAGGTCGAACTTCATTTCCGCCGAGCGGGCGTATTCGCTGTCGGGGTAGCGCTCGAAGACATCCTGCAGCGCGCGCAGCGCGTCGGTGGTCAATCCCTGGTCGAGCCCGATGGCCTCGATCTGATCGTAGTAGGACAGCGCGATCAGATAGGTGGCGTAGTCAGCATCCGGGCCGGTGGGAAAGAGTTCGACATAGCGCTGCGCGGCGGCGCGGGCATCGTCGTATTCCTCCTGCCGGTGATTGGCGTAGGCCTGCATGATGAGCGCCTCCTGCGCCCATTCGGAATAGGGGTGCAGCCGCTCGAGCTCGGTGAAGATTCGCAGCGCGCCCGAGGGATTGTCCTCAACCTCGAGCTCGTAACTTCCACGCTCGAGGATCTCCTCGGGGGCGTAACCCTGCAGGTTGCGCGGCACGTCGTCGCCGGTGCCGCAGGCCGCGAGGCCGGTCGCCAACAGGACGGCACCCAGAACTCTCATGCCCGCACCGCCTGTCACCATTGCCTGCAATCCCTCGCTTCGCGCCCTCCGCGGCGCCGTCATTCCCGGTGCAGTAGCACAGAAGACTCCGGGGCGCAAAACGCCTTTGCGCCGCAGCGGCGTTCAGGCCGAGAGGGGAATTTCCGCCCGGCTCACGCCGATGCCGGGCAGCCAGGCCGCCGCCTGCGGCGCCATCGTGACCCGCTCGGCCGCGCCGGTCTCGATGAGCTTCGCCACCAGCGCCCCGGTGAGCGCGTGGCCGGCCTTGCGCGCCACATAGCGCCCCATCAGCGGCGCCCCGGCAAGGGCCAGATCGCCCACCGCGTCAAGCATCTTGTGGCGCACCGGCTCGTCGGCATGGCGCAGCCCGCCGGGGCTGAGCACCGCGGCGCCGTCGACGACGACGGCGTTGTACAGGCTGCCGCCCCGGGCGAGGCCCTGAGCATGCATCGCCTCGACATCGCTGCGCCGGCAGAAGGTGCGGCTGTCGGCCAGCAGCCGCGCGAAACTGCCATTGGAAAGGTCGAGCTCGCGCATCTGCCGCCCGATCGCCGCATCCTCGAAGTCGATCTCGAAGCGCATCGAGAAGCCGGCGCCCGGCTCGAGCCGGGCCATCGCATCCCCCTCGCGAAGCTCCACGGGCCGGGTGATGCGCAGCACCTCGAGCGGCGCGTCGAGCCCGATCACGCCGCAGGCCCGGATCCGGGCGACAAAGGGCGCCGCACTGCCATCGAGGATCGGCAGCTCGGGGCCGTCCACGTCGATGCGCGCATTGTGCACGCCGCATCCCGCCAGCGCGGCCATGACATGCTCGATCGTGCCGATCTCGACGCCGTCGTCGTTCGCGATGCGCGTGCTCAGCCGCGCCGGAACCCGCGACGACCACAGCGCCCGAACCACCGGATTGCGCCCCGTTATGTCGGTTCTGCGAAAGCGGATGCCGGAGCCGGCAGGTGCCGGATGCAGCAGCATCCGTACCCGCCGCCCGCTATGCAGCGCGACGCCGCTGAAAGCCGCGGAAGATCCGAGTGTTGTCTGCACCTTGAGCCCACTTCCTTAACGCCCCACGAAGCCGTTAACTAAGAGGCGGGCCCGCCGGCATCAATTCAAACTTTGCAACATGATGTAACACTCACCCGGATGGTTGCGCGACAATCCGCCATCCGGGAGGGCGCACGAAAAAGGGCCGGGCAGCGCCCGGCCCTTTTCCGGCCCGTCCGTGTCGCACCTGCTGAGCTCAGTTCGCCTGCCGGCGCAGGAAGGCCGGGATCTCGACGCGCTCGTCCTCGGGCTCGGGCTCGCCGCCCTGCTCGGGGCCGGTCTGGCCGCTGACCGGCGGCTGCTGGCGCTGCGGCCGCTCGCCGGGATCGCCGCGCTGGCCCGTCATGCGGTTGATCAGGGAATTGAAGCCGCCGCGCCCACGCTCGGCGTTCTGCTGTGCGGCGTCGGTGGACTCCGCCTCGCTCCGGCCGGGGCCGGCTTGTGCGCCGCCCTGATCCTGCGCCGGGGCCTTCTGGACGGCGGCCTGCAGGCGCTGGAGCGCCTCCGGCGAAGGGGTGCCCGGTCTCTGCTCGGGCCGCGGGGCGACGAACGCGCCCGGATCGGCCTCGAAATCCT
>SLQD01000189.1 GCA_007131685.1 Paracoccaceae bacterium
AGGAAAGGGCCGGCACGCATGGACAAGCGCGACTATTACGAGGTTCTGGGGGTGTCGCGGAACGCCTCTGCCGAAGAGATCAAGAAGGCGTACCGACGCAAGGCGCGCCAGTTCCACCCCGACAGCAACGGCGACGACCCCGACGCCGAAGCGAAGTTCAAGGAAGCCAGCGAGGCGTATGAGGCGCTCAAGGACCCGGAGCGAAAGGCGGCCTATGATCGGTTCGGCCATGCCGCCTTCGATGGCGGCGCGGGCGCCGGGCGGCGGCCCGGAGGGGCACATCCGGGCGGCGATTTCGCCTCCGCGTTCTCGGATGTCTTCGAGGATCTGTTCGGTGATTTCATGGGCGGTCGTGGCGGCGGCCGGCGTGCGAGCCGCGGCTCCGACATGCGTTACGACATGCGCATCACCCTCGAGGAGGCCTTCGGCGGCGCATCGAAGACCATCACCGTGCCCGGCTCGGTGGGCTGCGAGGGCTGCAACGGCAGCGGTGCGGAGGGCGGCGCGGAGCCGGTAAACTGCCCGACCTGCGCCGGCATGGGCCGGGTGCGCGCGCAGCAGGGTTTCTTCACCGTGGAGCGCACCTGCCCGACCTGCGGCGGCGCCGGGCAGATCGTGAAGAACCCGTGCAAGGCCTGCGGCGGGGCCGGCCGTGTCGAGACCGAGCGCACCCTGTCGGTCAATGTCCCGCCCGGTGTCGAAGCGGGCACCCGGATACGCCTGTCGGGCGAGGGCGATGCCGGGCTGCGCGGCGGTCCGGCGGGCGATCTCTACATCTTCCTCGATGTCGAGCCGCACCCGCTTTTCGCCCGCGACGGCGTCAATCTGCACTGCCGGGTGCCGGTGAGCATCGCGAGTGCGGCGCTCGGCGGCGAGGTCGAGGTGCCCACGATCGACGGCGGCCGCGCGCGGGTGCGCATCCCCGCCGGAAGCCAGTCCGGCCGGCAGATGCGGCTGCGCGGCAAGGGCATGCCGGCGCTGCGGGGTGCCGGCACCGGCGACATGTTCGTCGAGATCGCGGTGGAGACCCCGGTCAACCTGACCGCCCGGCAAAAGGAGCTGCTGCGCGAGTTCGAGAAGCTCAGCGAGGAGAACAACCCCGAGTCGCACGGCTTCTTCGACAAGGTCAGGGATTTCTGGGAAGGCATGAAGGGCTGATCCGCGACCCGGCTTCCGGCGCCGAGGTTAACGCCGCGTTAACCATTGCACGGGCAGGGTGGCGGCGATGTTCAAGGCGTTGTTCGGCGGCGGTGACGCGGCGCGGCAGGCGGGCCGCAAACCCTACTGGATGCGCCGCGTGACGGCGTTCGACCACGCCGGGCGCGGGGCCGAAAAGCTCGTGGGCGATTGGCTCAAGGATCTCGAGGCCTGCGACGCGGGCACGGTCATCGTCGCGGGGTTGCGCGAGCCGCAGAAGGCCTATGCGCTGTTGCGCCGAACCGAGGGCGCGACGGCCGCGCCCTTCGCGGCGCTGCGCGGCGACATCGCGCTGCCGGGGGTCGCGCTGATCGCCGAGGCTCAGAGCTGGGCCGAGATCGTGCGCGCGGCCGAGGCGGTCGTGCCGCGCCGGGAGGCGCCGGCGCGCGCCTTTGCCGAGGGTGCCCCGGCGCCGTTCACGCCGCAGGATGGCGCCGCCGACGCCGCCCCCGATGACTGCACCGAGGCCGCGCCGGTCACGCCCGGCGGGGCCTTGCCGTCTTATATCCGCGATCATCGCAAGCGGCTGCGCGAACGTTTCATGGAGGGTGGCGCGGGCGCGATGCCGGATTACGAGCTGCTCGAGCTGGTGCTGTTTCGCGCGATCCCCCGGCGCGACGTCAAGCCGCTCGCCCGGCGCCTGCTCGAGCGCTTCGGCGATTTCAACCGCGTGCTCACCGCGCCCTCCGCGCGCATCGCCGATGTCGAGGGCGCGGGGCCCGCCGTCGTCACCGAGCTCAAGATCGTCGAGGCCGCCGCGCAGCGCATGGCGCGCGCGCGCGTGATGCACAAGCCGGTGCTCTCGGGCTGGGACGCGCTGCTCGACTACTGCCATACCGCGATGGCGCATCACGAGACCGAGCAGTTCCGCGTGCTCTACCTCGATCGCAAGAACACCCTCATTGCCGATGAGGAGCAGGCGCGCGGCACCGTCGATCACGTCCCGGTCTATCCGCGCGAGGTGGTCAAGCGCGCGCTCGAACTCAATGCCTCGGCACTGATCCTCGTGCACAATCACCCGTCGGGCGACCCGGCGCCCTCGCAGGCCGATATCGCCATGACGGCGCAGATCCAGGCGGCGGCGGAGTCGCTTTCGCTGACGCTGCACGATCACCTGATCATCGGCAAGGAATCCGAGCTCAGCTTTCGCGCCGCCGGCTATCTGTGATCAGCGCAGCCAGATCTCGACCCGGCGATTGGTGGCGCGCCCCGCGGCGCTGTCGTCGCAGGCGGCAGGCATGAGCCCGCCGGGCGTGACGATCTCGGGGGCGAGATCGGTCAGGCCGCGCATCCGCGCCGCGTCGCGCAGGGCCGCGCCCACCTCGGCGGCGCGGCGCCCGGCGAGGCCGTCATCGGTTTCCGTGGCATCGGTGAAGCCGGCGACCACGAGCTCGCGGCGCCCGTGCAGACCCTCGGCGAGCGCATCGGCGAGCCGCGCCAGCGCGTCGCGTGCGGGGCTGTCGAGCCCGGCCGCGCCATGTTCGAATCGGATCGTCGTCGTGATCCGGTCGACACCCGGCGCCTCGGCGAAGCCGGGCAGGGCGCCCGGTGGCGCATCGGGCAGGCGCAGCGCGTGGACCGGGTCGCGGAACCGGCGCGGTTCGAAATCGACGAAGCCCGCGCGGCGGATGATCCGGGCCGCCGCGTCGCTGTCGAGGAAGGCGACGAAATCGCGCGCCAGCGGATCGAGCCGCTCGGCGCGGGTGATCAGGTAGAGCGGCAGCGCGAGCGGGTAGTCTCCGCTGCGCAGGGCGATGTCGTGCGCACGCGCGACGCGTCCGCAATTCCCGGCGAGCTCCAGGGCGCGGGTTTCGCCCTGCTGCGACGCGAGCGCGAGGCCGAGGCCGTCGGCATCCTGCGCGAGCGCGGCGGTGAGTGCGGCGGGGCCGGCGTGGCGCTGCACATCCTCGGCGAGCGGCAGGCCCTCGGGCCCGAGAAGCTGCGCCTCGATGGCGTGCTGGATGCCGCTGCGCTCGGGGTAGAGGTGCAGCACGAGCGCACCGGGCGTGGCGCGCTCGAGCGCAGTCCAGTCGTCGATATTGCCTGCCAGCGCATCGGAAAGCCGCGGCAGCGTGATCGCCGCGACCGCGTTACCGGGGGCGACGGCGGGCAGCAGCGCATCGAGCGCGAGGCGGCGCACGCGCAGATCGTCGTCGTCGTCCAGCTTGGCGAGCGACATCGCGATATCGGCGCGCCCGTCGAGCAGGGCTATCAGGCCGCTGTCGCTGCCGGTCAGGGTCGTGCGCAGCCGCGCGCGAGCCGTGCCGGTCGCGGCATCGAGCAGGACATGCGTCGTGTCGCCGACATCATGGATCTCGCGATAGGCACGCATGTCGCGCGCGCGCGCGAAACCTTCGATCAGCCGGGGCATGAGCCGCGCGCCGATCAGCGGGTCGCCCGCGAGCGTCAGCTCGGCGGCGGGGATCTCCTGCGGGCAGGCCGCGCCGTCGCAGCGCACCCGATCGGCGTGCACGGTGAGCGTCCCCATGCCCGTCTCGACGGTATAGAAGGCGCCGTCATAGGAGAGGAGCTGCCCGGCGATGGCGAGCCCGCCATCCTCGGCATGCAGCGTGATCTCCCCGGCGGTCAGCGGCAGCGCGGCGAGGGCACAGAGCGCGGCGAGCCAGCTGCGCATCACTGAACGCACCGTCTGCCTCCCTCCCCCGAACGTCCGCCGGCCCGAAGGACCGCGCCTCAGGTCAGGCGCCCGTGGCAATGCTTGAACTTGCGCCCGGAGCCGCACGGGCAGGGTTCGTTGCGCCCCGGATTGCCCCAGGTCGCCGGGTCGCTCTCGTCGAACCCCTCGACGAGCGGCACGGGCCGGTTCTCGGCATCCGGGGCCGCGGCGGCGCGGTCGCGGGCCTTCTGTTCCTCCTGCAGCCGGCGCTGCATTTCCTCGCGCTCGGCATCGCTGAGCGGGCGGATCTGGGCGAGCTTGCGCGTGACCTCCTCGCGCAGGCTGTTGAGCATCGACTCGAAGAGGGTGAAGGCCTCGGTCTTGTATTCGTTGAGCGGATCGCGCTGGGCGTAGCCGCGAAAGCCCACCACCGAGCGCAGATGCTCGAGCGTGACGAGATGCTCGCGCCATTTCGCGTCGATGGTCTGCAGCAGGAGCTGCTTTTCGATGGTGCGCATCGATTCGTCGCCGAATTCCTCGGTCTTCTGCTCCATCAGCCGGTCCGAGGCCTCGTAGAGCCGCTCGCGCACCACCTCCTGATCGACGCCGTCCTCCTCGGCCCACTCCTGCGCCGGGATCTGCAGGTTGAGCCTGTCGCGCACAGCCTCTTCGAGCCCCTCGACATCCCACTGATCGACATAGGCCTTGGGCGGCAGGAATTCGTCCACCATGTCGTCGATGACCTGGTGGCGCATGTCCTGCACCGTGTCCGACAGATCGTCGGCCTCCATGATCTCGAGGCGCTGGCCGAAGATCACGCGGCGCTGATCGTTCATCACGTCGTCGAACTTCAGGAGCTGCTTGCGAATGTCGAAATTGCGCGCCTCGACCTTGCTCTGGGCCTTTTCCAGAGACTTGTTCACCCAGGGGTGCACGATCGCCTCGCCTTCCTTCATGCCGAGTCCCGAGAGCACCTTGTCGAGCCGGTCGGAGCCGAAGATGCGCATCAGGTCGTCCTCGAGCGACAGGAAGAAGGCCGAGCGCCCCGGATCCCCCTGCCGGCCGGCGCGGCCGCGCAGCTGATTGTCGATGCGCCGGCTCTCGTGGCGCTCGGTGGCGAGCACGAAGAGACCGCCGGCCTCGATCACCTTCGCCTTGTCCTCGGCGACCTCGGCCTCGATGCGCGCGCGCAGCGCGGCCGGATCGGCCTCGGGATCGGCGGCCATGGCCTGGATCACCTTCATCTCGACATTGCCGCCAAGCTGGATGTCGGTTCCGCGGCCGGCCATGTTGGTGGCGATGGTCACCGCGCCGGGCTTGCCGGCCTCGGCGATGATCTGGGCTTCCTGCTCGTGCTGGCGGGCGTTGAGAACGTTGTGCGGGATGCCCTGCTTTTCCAGCATCGAGGAGAGATACTCGGACTTCTCGATCGAGGTGGTGCCCACGAGGATCGGCTGGCCGCGCTCATGCGCGGCACGGATCTCCTCGAGGATGGCGTTGAACTTCTCTTCGGAGGTGCGAAAGACCTGATCGTGCTCGTCGGTGCGGGCGATCGGCTCGTTGGTGGGGATCGCGACCACGCCGAGGCCGTAGATCTGGCGGAATTCCTCGGCCTCGGTGGTGGCGGTGCCGGTCATGCCCGACAGCTTGTCATAGAGGCGGAAATAGTTCTGGAAGGTCACCGAGGCGAGGGTGACGTTCTCGGGCTGGATGGCGACGCCCTCCTTGGCCTCGATCGCCTGGTGCAGCCCGTCCGACAGCCGCCGCCCCGGCATCATCCGCCCGGTGAACTCATCGATCAGGATGACCTGCCCGTCGCGCACGATGTAGTTCGTGTCGCGCTGGTAGAGCTTGTGGGCGCGCAGCGCCTGGGTGACGTGGTGCACGAGGGTGGTGGACTCGGGGTCGTAGAGCGACTGGTCCTCGGGCAGGATGCCCTCGTTGTGCAGCAGCTCCTCGATGAATTCGTTGCCCTCGTCGGTGTAGGTGACGTTGCGGGTCTTCTCGTCGAGGGTGAAGTGCTCCTCGGTGATCTGCGGGACGAGCTTGTCGATCTGTGTGTAGAGATCGGAGCGGTCCTGCGACGGCCCCGAGATGATCAGCGGGGTGCGCGCCTCGTCGATCAGGATCGAGTCGACCTCGTCCACGATGGCGAAGCCGTGGCCGCGCTGGACCATCTGGTCGAGCTCGGATTTCATGTTGTCGCGCAGGTAGTCGAAGCCGAGCTCGTTGTTGGTCGCATAGGTGACATCGGCGCCGTAGGCATCGTGCTTTTCGGCTTCGGGCTGCTGCGGATAGACCACGCCCGTCGTCATGCCGAGCGCCGAATAGACCTTGCCCATCCATTCGGCGTCGCGCTTGGCGAGGTAGTCGTTGACGGTGACGATATGGACCGGCGCGCCCGACAGCGCGTTGAGATAGGCGGGCAGGGTGGCCACGAGGGTCTTGCCCTCGCCGGTCTTCATCTCGGCGATGTTGCCGCGGTGCAGGAAGATGCCGCCGATGAGCTGCACGTCGAAGGCCCGCAGCCCGAGCGCGCGCCACGCCGCCTCGCGACAGTTGGCGAAGGCCTCCGGCAGAACGGAGTCGAGCGACTCGCCGTTGGCGACGCGTTCGCGCAGGGCCGCGGTGCGCGCCTTGATCTCCTCGTCGGACAGCGCCTGGAATTCCGGCTCGAGCGCGTTGATCTTCTCGACGAGCGGGCGCACCGCCTTGACCTTGCGGTCATTCGGGGTGCCGAAAACCTTGCGCGTGATCGCATCAAAACCGAGCATGTTCACTCCGGTGGCGCGGCGCGGTCGCCGCTTTGGGTTGCCCGCCCGCGACAGCTTTCCTAAAAGGCGCGAAACGGCGGACGGCCCGGCTTGCCGGGCCAAAGGCGGTGTAGAGTCCCGCCCCGAGAGTGTCAACTTGCGCCGCGGCGCGCCAGCGAGGAGCAGCAACATGAACGCAGTCACGAAGATGGGAGCTGTCGGGGCGGTCGCGCTGGCGCTGGCGCTGCCGGCACAGGCCGACGAGGCCGACGCGGACACCGTGCTCGCCGTGGTGGACGGCACCGAGATCACCCTCGGCCATGTCATCATCGCGCGCGAGAACGTCCCCGAGGAGTTCCAGCAGATGCCTGACGAGGCGCTCTTCGAGGCGATTCTCGAGCAGCTCGTCCAGCAGACCGCGCTTGCCGGAACGGTCGATGGCGCGCTCTCGCGCCGCGACCGGCTCGCCATCGAGAACGACCAGCGCAGCCGCCGCGCCAATGCCGCGCTGACCGAAGCGGTCGAGGCGGCGACGGTCGAGGAGGCACTGCGCGCGGCCTACGAGGAGCGCTACGCCGACGCCGAGCCCGAGCGCGAGTTCAATGCCGCGCATATCCTGCTGGAGACCGAGGAGGAGGCGCGCGCGCTGCGCGCCGAACTCGAGGAGGGCGCCGATTTCGCCGAACTGGCGCGCGAACACTCCACCGGGCCGACGGGGCCGGGCGGCGGCGATCTGGGCTGGTTCGGCGCGGGCATGATGGTGCCGGATTTCGAGGAGGCCGTCATGGCGCTCGAGACCGGCGACATCTCCGATCCGGTGCAGACCGATTTCGGCTGGCATCTGATCCTGCTCGCGGACACCCGCATCGCCGATGTGCCCGAATTCGAGGAGGCGCGCGACGAGCTCGAGGCCGAGCTGCAGCGCGAGACGCTCGAGGCGCGCATCAACGAGGTCACGCAGGCCGCCGATGTCGAGATGCGCGGCGACGGCATCGATCCGTCGCTGATGCGCGACAGCTCGCTGCTCGACCAGTGACGCGCGCCCATCCCACGCGCCGGGCGCGCCGGGCTCAGGCGCTGCTGCGCTCGCGGCTTGCGCGGTTGCGGCGCAAGCTGCGCTCCGGCGCCGGGACCGGAGCGGCCGTCTCGCCGCTCGCCCCGGCGCGCTTTCCCGCGCTCGCGCCCGTCGCGGGGGTGGAATTCGCCAGCGCGGCCGCCGGGGTGCGCTACGGCGGGCGCGATGACGTGATGCTCGCCCGGCTCGCCCCCGGCACCGCCATCGCGGGGGTGTTCACCCGCTCCGCGACGCGCTCTGCCGCGGTGATCGATGCCCAGGCCAAGATCGGCGGCCCGAGCGAGGACGGCGCGGCGATCCTCGTCAATTCGGGCAACGCGAACGCCTTCACCGGGGCGCGTGGCGACCGCGCCGTCGCGGAAATCGCCCGCGCCGTGGCACGGCGGCTCGCGATCCCGCCCGAGCGGGTCTTCACCTCCTCGACCGGGGTGATCGGCGAGCCGCTCGAGCCCGGGCGCATCACCGCCGCGCTCGACACCCTCGCCGCGGGTCTCGCGCCGGACGGTCTCGAGGGCGCCGCCCGCGCCATCACGACCACCGACACCTTCGCCAAGGGGGCCGGCGGCGGCTTCGATATCGACGGCGCGCCGGTGCGGATCGCGGGCTTCGCCAAGGGCTCGGGCATGATCGCGCCCGACATGGCGACGATGCTCGTCTATATCTTCACCGACGCGACCATCTCCCAGCCGGTGCTTCAGGAGATGCTCACCCGGCTCAATGCGCGCAGCTTCAACTGCATCACCGTCGACAGCGACACCTCGACCTCGGACACGGTGCTGCTCGCCGCCACGGGCCGCAGTCCCGCGCCGGCCATCGTGCCCGGCACCGAGACCGCGGCGCGGTTCGAAGCGGTGCTCGAAGCGGTGATGCGCGATCTCGCGCATCAGGTCGTGCGCGACGGCGAGGGGGCGACGAAATTCGTCGAGGTGCAGGTCACGGGCGCGGCCGACGATGCCGATGCGCGCCGTGTTGCCGGGGCGGTTGCGAACTCGCCGCTCGTCAAGACGGCGATCGCCGGGGAGGATCCGAACTGGGGCCGCATCGTGATGGCGGTGGGCAAATCCGGCGCGCGCGCCGAGCGCGACCGCCTCGCGATCCGGCTCGGCGATATCCGCGTGGCCGAGGCGGGCTGGGTCGCGCCGGAGTACCGCGAGGCCGATGCCGCGGCCTACATGCGCCGCGCCGAGCTCGTGATCGGGGTCGATCTCGGGCTCGGGGCGGGGGCGGCGACAATGTGGACCTGCGACCTCACCCATGGCTACATCGACATCAACGCCGATTACCGCTCGTGAGGATGGTGCTCGTCTCCGCGGTGGCGCTGATCGACCGCGACGGCCGCGTCCTGCTCGCGCGGCGGCCGGAGGGCAAGGCGATGGCGGGGCTGTGGGAGTTTCCGGGCGGCAAGGTCGAAGCCGGCGAGACGCCGGAGGCCGCGCTCATCCGCGAGCTGCATGAGGAACTCGGGATCGACACCTGGGCGAGCTGCCTCGCGCCGTTGACCTTCGCGAGCCATGCCTACCCGGATTTTCACCTTCTCATGCCGCTCTTCGCCTGCCGCAAATGGGAGGGCACACCGCGCCCGCTCGCGGCGGCAGCCCTGGAATGGGTGCGACCGAATCGGCTGCGCGACTACCCGATGCCCGAGGCCGACAAGCCGCTGATCCCGATCCTGCGCGACTGGCTCTAGCGTCAGGGCCGCATGGCCCCGGGGATCCCGGCGCGCGCGCCGCCCCGGTCCGGGGCGCCGCCGCCGTATTACTTCAGCGTCCGCTCGACCTCTTCGCGCTCGAAGATCTCGATCACGTCGCCTTCGCGGATGTCCTCGTATTTCTCGAAGGCCATGCCGCATTCCTGCCCGGACTGGACTTCCTTGACCTCGTCCTTGAAGCGCTTGAGCGTCTTGAGCGTGCCTTCGTGGATGACGACATCCTCGCGCAGCAGCCGCACCCCGGCGGAGCGGCGCGCGACCCCCTCGGTGACGAGGCAGCCCGCGACCTTGCCGACGCCCGAGACCTTGAAGACCTGTCGGATCTCGGCATAGCCGACGTATTTCTCGCGCACCTCGTTGGACAGGAGCCCCGAGGCCGCAGCCTTGATGTCGTCCACGAGGTCGTAGATCACCGAGTAGTAGCGGATCTCCACACCCTTCTGGTTGGCGGCCTTGCGCGCGGCGGCATTGGCGCGGACATTGAAGCCGATCACCGGGGTGCCGGACGCTTCGGCGAGGCCGATATCCGTCTCGGTGATGGCGCCGACGCCGGAATGGATGACGCGCACGCGCACTTCGTCGTTGCCGATCTTCTCGAGCGCCTGAACGATCGCCTCGGTGGAGCCCTGCACGTCGGCCTTGATGACGACGGGCAGCTCGGCGACGCTCTCGTCCTCCTTGGCCTTGGCCATGAGCTGTTCGAGCGACGTCGCCGCCCCGGCGGCCGCGCGCTTCTCCTTGGTCTGCTGCTGGCGGTATTCGGCGATCTCGCGCGCCTGCGCCTCATTCTCGACGACGTTGAGGACGTCGCCGGCCTCCGGCGTGCCGTTGAGGCCGAGCACCTCGACGGGCACCGACGGCCCCGCCTCCTCGACGCGCTCGCCCTTGTCGTTGATGAGCGCGCGCACCTTGCCGTATTGCTCGCCGACCACGAAGATGTCGCCGCGGCGCAGCGTGCCGCTCTGCACCAGCACCGTCGCAACGGGGCCGCGCCCGACATCGAGCTTGGCCTCGATCACCGCGCCCATGGCGGGGCGGTCCGGGTTGGCCTTGAGCTCGAGCAGCTCGGCTTGCAGCGCGATCGCCTCGAGCAGCTCGTCGAGCCCCTCGCCGCTTATCGCCGAGACCTCGACATCCTGCACCTCGCCCGACATCTTCTCGACCATCACCTCGTGCTGGAGCAGGTCGGTGCGGACCTTGGTCGGGTCGGCCTCGGGCTTGTCGATCTTGTTGATCGCAACGATCATCGGCACGCCGGCTTCCTTGGCGTGGCTGATCGCCTCGACGGTCTGCGGCATCACCGCGTCATCGGCGGCGACCACGAGCACCACGATGTCGGTCACCTGCGCGCCGCGCGCGCGCATCGAGGTGAAGGCGGCATGGCCCGGCGTGTCGAGGAAGGTGAGCGTCGCGCCCGATTCGGCCTCGACCTGGTAGGCGCCGATATGCTGGGTGATGCCGCCGGCCTCGCCGGAGACGACATTGGCCTTGCGGATCGCGTCGAGCACCGAGGTCTTGCCGTGATCGACATGGCCCATCACCGTGATCACCGGCGCGCGCGGCTTCATGTCCTCGGGGCGATCCTCGACGCTGTCGATGACCTCCTCGACATCGGCGTCGGAGACACGCTGCACCCTGTGGCCGAATTCCTCGACGATGAGCTCTGCAGTGTCGGCATCGATGGACTGGTTCTGCGTGACCATCATGCCGCTCTTCATCAGCGCCTTGACGACATCGGCCACGCGCTCGGCCATGCGGTTGGCGAGTTCGGAGACGACGATCGTCTCGGGCACCTGCACCTCGCGCACGACCTTCTCGCGCGCGCCGGCCTGGCCCATCGCCTTCTGGCGGGCCTTTTCCTGCTTGCGCTTCATCGCCGCCATCGACCGCTGGCGCCCGCCCTCGCCCGAGAGCGCCTCGTTGAGGGTCAGCTTGCCGGCGCGGCGGCCGCCGCCCTCGGTCTTGCCGGCGGGTTTCTTGCGCTCGGTCTTGTCGCGCTCGGTCTTGCGCGGGCCGGAGGGCGCCTTGCCCTGCGGCTTGTCGGGCGTCGGAGCGGTGGGCTGCTGCGGCTGCGCGGGCTCGGCGGCGGCCTGCTTGCTGGCGCGCTCGGCCTCCTCGGCGGCGCGTTTCTCGCGGGCCTCTTCCTCGGCCTTGGCCTTGAGCGCTTCCTCGCGCTCGCGCTCCTCGCGCTCCTTGGCCTCGATCTCGTCGCGGCGGCGCTGGCGCTCCTCGTCGCGCTTGCGCTCTTCCTCGGCGCGGCGCTCGGCATCCTCGACCTCGCGCGCCTTCGCCGCCTGAAGCGCCTTCATGCGCCGTTCCATCTCGGCGTCGGTGATCCCCGCGGGACGCTTGGCCGGATCGGTCTTGGGCGCCTTGGACTGATCGCCGCCCTGCCCCTGGCCGCTGCCGGATTTCGGCACCACGACGCGCTTGCGCTTGGTTTCCACAACCACGTTCTTCGTGCGCCCGTGGCTGAAGCTCTGCTTCACCTGGCCGGGGCGCCCGCCGCGCGTTCCGAGGGTCTTCTTGCCGTCTGTATCGCTCATGCGTCCTTCAGATCCTTCCCGGCGAATGCCCCGCCGCAGTGCCCGCGCAACGCCGCGAGTCTTGTCGCGTCTTCTATAACACGCGGCGTCAATCCGCCAGCGGCGAGCGCCGCATGTATCACATGTTCGCGCCCGAATGCCAAACCGATTTCCGAGGCGTTAAGACATCCGACGAAGCTCGTCGCGCATCCCGGCGCCGGATCGGGGGGGCGCAGCTTGGTCTTGCCGCGCGCGGACCCGTCGCGGGCCTGGATCAGCACGGTCGCCGTCGCGTCTTCGAGCCATCCGCGCACCTTCTCGAAGCCCGCGACCGCTCGGCCCCCCTTGCGTGCGAGGGATATAAGCTCGATGACCCGCTGCGCAACCAGCGTCTCGACGGTTCCGGCAAGATCCTCGGGCACGGCGACCGGGCGACGCGCGGCGCGCGCGAACAGCCCCTTGCGCGCCGCCTTCTCGAGCGCGGCGCGCTCGGCCGATACCCAGATGCCGCGCCCCGGAAGCTTGCCGGGGATGTCGGGCACGACCGAGTCGTCGGGCCCGATCACGAAGCGCACCAGCTCCGAGCGGGGCCGCGTGCGCCCGGTGGCGATGCAGCGGCGCTCGGGGGTGTCGCGCTCGCGGCGGCGGCCGGCGCGGGTCATGGCCTCCTCCGCCCGGGTCAGCCGCGCGCCTCGGCGTCGGTTTCCGCCTCCGGGTCGTCCGCGGCTTCGGTGTCCTCGTCCTCCGGCTGGCCGTGCAGCTCCTCCGGATCGACCCAGCCGAGCAGCACCCGCGCCGTCATCACGAGCGTCTGCGCCTCCTCGAGCGACAGGTCGAAGGGTTCGAGCAGCCCGTCATCCTTGACGCGCTCGCCATTGACCGTCGTCCAGCCGCCGGCGAGTTCCCAGTCGGCGCAGGTGGCGAAATCCTCGAGCGTCTTGATGCCGTCCTTCGCGAGCACCTCGACCATCTGCGGCGTCAGCCCCTCGAACGCGATCAGGCTGTCCTCCGCGCCCATCGCTCGGGCATTCTCGAGCGCCTTCGCGTTTGCTTCCTCGAGCTTGTCGCGCGCGCGCGCCTGAAGCTCGTCGGCGGTCGATTCGTCGAAGCCGTCGATGCCCAGAAGCTCGTCCTGCTCGACATAGGCGACCTCCTCGAGCGACGAGAAGCCTTCCGCCACCAGAAGCTGTGCGAGCACCTCGTCCACATCGAGATTGTCGATGAAGAGCTGCGTGCGCTCGGTGAATTCGGCCTGCCGGCGCTCGCTCTCGTCGGACTCGGTCATGATGTCGATGTCGAGCCCGGTGAGCTGGCTGGCGAGGCGAACATTCTGCCCGCGCCGCCCGATCGCCAGCGAGAGCTGCTCGTCGGGAACGACGACCTCGATGCGCTCGGCGTCCTCGTCGAGCACCACCTTCGAGACCTCGGCGGGCTGGAGCGCATTGACGAGGAAGGTCGGCTGATCCTCGTTCCAGGGGATGATGTCGATCTTCTCGCCCTGCAGCTCGTTGACGACGGCCTGCACGCGGCTGCCGCGCATGCCGACACAGGCCCCGACCGGGTCGATGGAGGGGTCGTTGCTGATCACGCCGATCTTGGCGCGCGAGCCCGGATCGCGGGCGACGGCCTTGATCTCGATGATGCCGTCATAGATCTCCGGCACCTCCATCTCGAACAGCTTGGCCATGAATTCCGGCGCCGTGCGCGACAGGAAGATCTGCGGGCCGCGGGTCTCGCGGCGCACATCCTTGACGAAGGCGCGGATGCGGTCGTTCGGGCGGTAGCTCTCGCGGCCGATCTTCTCGTTGCGCCGCAGCACCGCCTCGCCGCGGCCCACATCGACGATGATGTTGCCGTATTCCTCCCGCCGGACGATGCCGTTGATGATGGTGCCGACGCGGTCCTTGAATTCCTCGTACTGGCGGTCGCGCTCGGCCTCGCGGACCTTCTGCAGGATCACCTGCTTGGCCGACTGCGCCGCGACGCGGCCGAGCTCGACGGGCGGGACCTCGTCGCGGATCTCGTCGCCGATCTTCGGCTCGGCGAGAAACTCCTTCGCCTGCTCGACGGTGAGCTCGGCCTGCGGGGTCTCGACCTCCTCGACGACGGTGCGCACGCGCTCGAAGGTGGCGCGGCCTGTCTTGCGGTCGATGCTCACGCGGATGTCGAGCTCGGAGCCGTAGCGCGACTTGGCGGCGCGGGCGAGGCTGTCCTCCATCGCCTCGACGACGAGATCGGGGTCGATCATCTTCTCGCGCGCGACCGCTTCGGCGGTCTGCAGCAGTTCGAGCTGGTTGGCGCTGGTGATAGCCATCGGTCTCACTCCTTCGGGAAGGCCGCGCCGTTCGTGGCGCCGCTGTCGGTGTCCTCTTCGTCCTCGATGGCGTCGAAGGCGCCCTCGTCGATGATGCCGGCCTCCTTGCGCGCCTTGAGCACATCGGCGATCAGATCGTCGGTGAGCACGAGCTTGGCATCCGACAGCCAGTCGAAACGCAGCCCGATCGTGCCCTCGGCGACGGCGATCAGCACCTCGCCGTCCTCGGTGCCCGCAAGCTCGCCCTTGAAGCGGCGGCGCCCGTCGATCAGTTCGGTCGTCTCGATGCGCGCCGTGTAGCCGGCCCAGTCCTCGAAATCCTTCAGCCGGGTGAGCGGCCGGTCGATGCCCGGGCTCGAGACCTCGAGCGTGTAGGTGTCCTCGAGCGGATCCTCGACATCGAGCACCGCCGAGACCGCCGTGGAGATGCGCGCGCATTCATCGACGACGATGCCGCCCTCGGGCCGGTCCACCATCACCTGCAGCGTGCGCCCCTTGCCCGAGCCCATGAGCCGCAGCCGCACCAGCTCGTAGCCCATCCCCTCGATGGTCGGGGTGACGATCTCGGCGAGGCGCCGGTCGATGCCGGTCTTGGCGATGAGCTCGCTCACTGGTGTCTCCAGGCACAAAAAAACGGGCCAGCGGCCCGTTCAAAGCTTCCGGTGGTCTTCGGGGTGGAAGCCGAAGCGCCGCTGTCGGACTGCATATACGCCCGCGCGTGTCCGGATGCAAGGGTGCGATCCGGGCGCGCGGGCGGCGCCGGTCAGTGCGCCTTGGGCGCGGCCTCGAAAGCGGCCTGCTGCTCGGCGCTGGCCTCGGTCTGGTAGCGGTCGCGCCATTCGCCGTAGGGCATGCCGTAGACGGCCTCGCGCGCGGCCTCCTTGTCGATATCCACCCCGCGCGCCTCGGCCGCCTCCTGATACCAGCGGCTCAGGCAGTTGCGGCAGAAGCCCGCCAGGTTCATCATGTCGATGTTCTGCACATCGGTGCGTTCGCGCAGATGGTCGCGCAGCGCGCGAAACGCGGCGGCTTCGATCTCGGTGCGGGTCTGATCATCCATGGCATCCTCCGTTTGCACCGATAGCTGTTCACGCCGCGCGCCGGCGTCAAGCGCCGCCGTTGCGAGGCCGCGAAAATTGCGCGATAACCGCCCCGTTAGCGACACCAGCGCGCCGGAGCCCCCATGAGACGCCACCGTAACGTCAAGATCGTCGCCACGCTCGGCCCAGCGTCGAGCGATTACGACACGATCCGCGCGCTGTTCGACGCCGGGGCGGATGTGTTCCGGCTCAACATGAGCCACGGCACGCAGGAGGACCAGGCCGCGCGCCATGCCCTGATCCGGCGCATCGAGGCCGAGACGGGCCGCCCCATCGCCATCCTCGCCGATCTGCAGGGGCCGAAGCTGCGCTGCGGGGTGTTCGATCGCGGCGCGGAGACGCTCGCGGAGGGCGCGCGCTTTCGCCTCGATCTCGACGAGACGGCGGGCGACGCGGCGCGGGTCTGCCTGCCGCATCCGGAGATCTTCGCTGCGCTCGAGCCGGGGGTGTCGCTGCTGGTTAATGACGGCAAGATACGCCTGCGCGTCGAGGATTGCGGCCCCGATTTCGCCGAATGCACCGTGATCGCGGGGGGTGTGATCTCGGATCGCAAGGGCGTGAACGTGCCCGATGTGTTGCTGCCGCTCGCGGCGCTGTCGGACAAGGACCGCGCCGATCTCGACTTCGCCTGCGGGCTCGGTGTGGACTGGCTGGCGCTGTCCTTCGTGCAGCGCGGCGCCGATGTCGAGGAGGCGCGCGAGCTCGCCGCCGGGCGCGCCGCGATCCTGTCCAAGATCGAGAAGCCCGCCGCCGTGAAAGCCTATGCCGAGATCCTCGCCGCCTCCGACGGCATCATGGTCGCGCGCGGTGATCTCGGTGTCGAGCTTCCGGTGCAGAATGTCCCGCCGATCCAGAAGCAGCTGGTGCGCAAGGCGCGCGCGGCGGCCAAGCCCGTGATCGTCGCCACGCAGATGCTCGAATCGATGATCGACAGCCCGATGCCCACCCGGGCCGAGGTCTCCGATGTCGCCACAGCGATCTACGAGGGGGCGGATGCGGTGATGCTGTCGGCCGAGTCGGCGGCGGGCAGCTATCCCGTCGAGGCGGTCACGACGATGGACAACGTCGCCCGCGAGGTCGAGTCCGATCCGACCTATCGCGATGTCATCGAGGCGTCGCGGCGCATCAAGCACAGCACGGTGGCCGACGGCATCGTCGCCGCCGCGCGCGAGATCGCCGAGACCACCGATATCGCCGCGATCTGCTGTTTCACCGAATCGGGCACTACCGCCGCGCTCGTCGCGCGCGAGCGCCCTCAGGTGCCCATCGTCGCGCTCACCTCGATCGAGCGCACGGCGCGGCGGCTCTGCCTGACCTGGGGGACCCATTGCGTCCTCGTCAGCCAGGTCGGCCGCTTCAAGGATGCCGTGGTCAGCGCGGTGCGCGCCGTCTGCGATTACGGCTTCGCCACGCAGAGCGACCAGATCGTGGTCACCGCGGGCGTGCCCTTCAACGTGCCCGGCACGACGAATATCCTGCGCGTCGCGCCCTGTGACGTGCGGCTGATCTACAGCTCCGAGCCCGAGTGAAGCGGCGGTGGCGGCGGATCCGGATCTGCTGCTTCTGGCCGGGATGCTCTGCGGCGCGCTGTCGCTGACGGCGCTGATGGCCGGCTTCGTCGAGGCGCGCATCGCGCCGCGCGGGGTGCTGCTGCTCGTCATGGCCGCGGGGCTCGTCGGGGCGGCGCAGCTGCTCGAGCCGGGGGGCTACGCCCTCGCCGATGTTCCGGATGCGGTGATCCGGGTGGTCGGGCGGCTGGTGCAGTTCTTCTACTGACCCGTCATCAGCGCAAGCGCCCAGGGCGCGAGCAGCGCCGTGAGCACCGCGTTGAGCGCCATGCCGATCCCCGCGAAGGCCCCCGCGCGCTCATTGACCTGCAGCGCCCGCGCAGTGCCCATGCCATGCGCCGCCACCCCCACGGAAAAGCCGCGCGCGCGCCAGTCGCGGATGCCGAGCGCATCGAGCAGCGGCGTCGCCACCACCGCGCCGATCAGCCCGGTGATGATCACGAGGACCGCCGTGAGCGTCGGCGAGCCGCCCAGCGCCTGCGCCACCCCGATCGCCACCGGCGCCGTCGCGCTCTTGGGTGCGAGCGAGGCGAGGGTGGCGAAATCCACCCCCAGGGCCATCGCGATCCCGAGCGCGGAGATCACCGCCGTGAGCGACCCCGCGACCAGCGCCGCCAGCGCCGGCAGCACCACCGCGCGCAGCGACCCCAGATTGGCATAGAGCGGCACCGCGAGCGCCACCGTCACCGGCCCGAGCATGAAATGCACGAACTGCGCCCCTTCCAGATAGACGGGGTAGGGCGTCCCGCTCGCCCAGAGCATCCCGGCCAGCAGGATCACCGCCACCAGCACCGGATTGACCAGCGGCGCGCCCCCCGCCGCCTTCGCCGCCGCATCGCCGATGACATAGGCCACCAGCGTCGCCGTCAGCCACAGGAGCGGCCCCTCGGCGAGATAGCTCCAGATCTCGGCGAAATCACCCATCGGAGCCTCCCACGAACCGCTGGACCCACACGAAGACCAGCGCGCCCACGGCGATGGCGAGCACCGTGGAGACGATCAGCGCCGCGAGCACGGCCGCCCCGTCCTCGCCCAGACGGTCGAGATGGCCGACCACCCCGACCGCGGCGGGAACGAACAGAAGCGAGATGTGGCGCAGGATACCCTCGGCGACCGGGCGCACCACCGCGGCAATGCGCGGCGACGCCAGCATCGCCGCGAGCATGAGCGCCATCCCGACCACCGGGCCGGGCACCGGCAGGTCGAGCAGACGGCTCAGGCTCTCGCCCGCGAGCTGGGCGAGCAGTATAAGGGTCAGGGCGTGATGCATGGCGCGGCCTCCGATGGATCTGCCCGCCAGCCTGCGCGCGCCGGCGGCGAAAGGGAAGCCCGCCGGTCCGCCGGCCCTACCGGGCCGTGACGGCATATATTGTGTAAAAGGCCGCGCATCGCGCGATATCGGGTGTGTGTGCTTGACTTGCATGCGCCGCGTGGCGATGCTGGTGGTGATCGCGTCTCAGGCCCGCGGACCCGCAAGTGCATCTCACCCGGCTTCGTCTCAACGGTTTCAAGAGCTTCGTGGATCCCACGGATCTCGTCATCCATACCGGGCTGACCGGAGTGGTCGGGCCCAATGGCTGCGGCAAGTCGAACCTTCTCGAGGCGCTGCGCTGGGTTATGGGCGAGACCCGGCCCAAGGCGATGCGCGGCGACGGGATGGAGGACGTGATCTTTCAGGGCAGCGGCGCGCGCCCGGCGCGCGGCTTTGCCGAGGTGATGCTGCAGATCGACAATTCCGAGCGGCTTGCGCCCGCGGGCTTCAACGACGCCGACACGATCGAGATCGTCCGCCGCATCACCCGCGATGCCGGATCGACCTACAAGGCCGGCGGCAAGGAGGTCCGCGCGCGCGACGTGCAGATGCTCTTCGCCGATGCGTCGACGGGGGCGCATTCGCCCGCGCTGGTGCGCCAGGGCCAGATCGCGGAGCTGATCAATGCGCGCCCGCGCGCGCGCCGGCGCATCCTCGAGGAGGCGGCGGGCATTTCCGGGCTCTACCAGCGCCGCCACGAGGCCGAGCTGCGGCTCAAGGCGACGGAGGCCAATCTCTCACGCGTCGATGACGTGCTCGGCAATATCGCGAGCCAGCTCTCCCAGCTCGCGCGGCAGGCCAGGCAGGCGGCGCGTTATCGCGCGCTCGCCGAGGCGCTGCGCCGCGCCGAGGGGGCGCTCCTGTTGCGGCGCTGGCAGGAGGCGCAGGCACAGCGCGCCACCGCCGGGGCCGCGCTCGAAGAGGCCGCGCGCGCCGCCGCCACCGCCGAGGCC
>SLQD01000128.1 GCA_007131685.1 Paracoccaceae bacterium
CGGCGGCGTGCCGCTGATCGAGCGGCTCGATCTCGATCTGGGCGCGGGCGAGGTGCTCGTGCTGCGCGGGCCCAACGGCATCGGCAAGACGACCCTGCTGCGCACGCTGGCCGGATTGCAGGCGCCCCTTGCCGGCGACATCTCCGCACCGCCCGACGCGATCGCCTATGCCGCCCATGCAGACGGGCTCAAGCCGACCCTGACGGCGGCGGAGAACCTGCGCTTCTGGGCGCAGGTGCATGGCGCGCGCGATATCGCCCCGGCGCTCGAACGGCTCGACCTCGCCGGGCTGCGGGATCGCCCGGCGCAGAACCTCTCCGCCGGGCAGAAGCGCCGGCTCGGCCTGGCGCGGCTGCTGGTCACGGCGCGGCCGATCTGGATGCTCGACGAGCCGACCGTGTCGCTCGACGCGGCATCGGTGCGGCTTTTCAAGGGCGTCATCGAGGCGCATCTGGCGGGCGGCGGCGCGGCGCTGATCGCGACGCATATCGATCTCGGCCTCGCCGGGGCGCGGGCGCTCGACCTGGCGCCCTATCGCGCGGTGCTGCCCGCGATGGGCGGGGCCGATGCCTTCGACGAGGCCTTCTCTTGATTGCGCTGCTGGTGCGGGATCTGCGCATCGCGACGCGGGCGGGGGGCGGCTTCGGGCTCGGGCTGGCATTTTTCCTGATCCTGGTGGTGCTGGTGCCGCTCGGCGTGGGGCCCGAGGCCGACCGGCTGGCCCCGATCGCGCCGGGGATCCTCTGGGTCGGGGCGCTCCTGGCCTGCCTTCTGTCGCTCGACCGGATCTTCGCGCTCGATTACGAGGACGGCTCGCTCGACATCCTCGCCACCGCGCCGGTGCCGCTCGAGGCGGTCGTCGCGCTCAAGGCGCTGGCGCACTGGATCACCACGGGCCTGCCGCTGACGCTCGCGGCGCCGGTGCTCGGGGTGCTGATGCATCTGCCGCGCGAGGGTTATGCCTGGCTGGTGCTATCGCTTGCGGTGGGCACGCCGGCGCTGTCGATGATCGGGGCGTTCGGCGCGGCGCTGACGGTGGGGCTGCGCCGGGGCGGGCTCCTGCTGTCGCTGCTCGTGCTGCCGCTTTACGTGCCGACGCTGATCTACGGCACCGAGGTGGTGCGCCGCGGCGCCGAGGGCCTCGCGACGGCAACGCCGCTGTTGCTGCTCGGCGGCATCACGGCGGGCGCGGCGGGGCTCCTGCCGTTTGCGGCGGCGGCGGCGTTGCGCGTCAATTTGCGCTGAGTCATTCACGCGCGCGTGCGTTGAGGCTATGCGCGGCACGGGCTAGGAGGTTGGTGGATGGCGTCGTCAATGTGGGAATACGCGAACCCGACGCGGTTCATGCAGGTCTCCGGCCGGCTGCTGCCCTGGGTGGCAGGCGCGGCGCTCGTCGTGACCGCGGCGGGCCTGATCTGGGGCTTTTTCTTCACGCCCGACGATTTCCGGCAGGGTGCGACGGTCAAGATCGTCTTCGTGCATGTGCCCGCGGCGATGATGGCGATCAATGCCTGGGTGATGATGCTGGTGGCGTCGCTGATCTGGATCGTGCGCCGGCACCATGTCTCGGCGCTCGCGGCCAAGGCGGCGGCGCCGGTGGGCGTGACGATGACGGCGATCGCGCTCATCAGCGGCGGCATCTGGGGCCAGCCGATGTGGGGGACGTGGTGGGCCTGGGACCCGCGGCTGACGGCGTTCCTGATCCTGTTCCTGTTCTATCTCGGCTACATGGCGCTGTGGGCCGCGCTCGACGATCCCGACACGGCCGCGGATCTGACCGGGGTGCTGTGTCTCGTGGGGTCGGTCTTCGCGCTGATGTCGCGCTATGCGGTCAATTTCTGGAGCCAGGGGCTGCATCAGGGCGCGTCGCTGTCGGTGCAGCCGGGCGAGCGGATGGATATCGTCTTCCGGATGCCGCTCTATGTGAGCATGACGGGGTTCGGGCTGATCTTCGTGGCGCTGGTGCTGATCGGGGTGCGCACCGAGATCCGCGCGCGGCGCATGCGCGCGCTCGTGATGCGCGAGAGGATGGCATGATGCCGGATCTGGCACCATATACCGCGGAGGTGCTCGGGGCCTATGCCGCTGCGCTCGGACTTCTCGGAGCCCTCGTCGGCGGGGTGCTCCTGCGCGCGCGCCGGGTGCGGCGCCAGCTCGATGAAATGGAACACAGACGGGGCAAGTAGAATGAAGATCTCGGCATTGATGCTGCTGCCACCGGCCGCCTTCGCGGCCTTTGCGGGCATGTTCTATTTCGGGCTGATGCGCGACGATCCCGATGATCTGCCCTCCGCGCGCCAGGGTAATCCGGCGCCGCCGCTGCAGCTGTCGCAGCTCGGCGAGCTCGACGGCTTCGACGACGAGATGCTGCGCAATGGTGAGGTGTCGCTCGTCAATTACTGGGCGAGCTGGTGCGGCCCCTGCCGCGCCGAGCATCCGATGCTCGAGGAGATCGCCGACAGCGGCGTGCCGGTCTACGGCATCAACTACAAGGACGACCCGGACAACGCGCTCGCCTTCCTCGACGAGCTCGGCAACCCCTTCGCGGGCATCGGCGCCGACGATACCGGGCGCCTCGCGCTCGACTGGGGCATCGCCGGGGTGCCGGAGACCTTCGTGGTGGATGGGGACGGCACCATCGTGCTGCGCTTTGCCGGGCCGATCACGCGGGGCATCCTCGAGGACCGGATCCAGCCCGCCATCGACGCGGCCGCGAGCGGGAGCTGAGGGCGCTATTCGCGGATGATGAACTGGAAGCTGTGCGCCTCGGCGCCGGTCTCCACGTCGAGCTGCCAGCGCCCCGCCGTGGTGATCTGCCCCTCGGCGCGCAGCGTGTCGTCGTCATGTGCGATCTCGAGCGGGATCGCCCCGGTCATGCCGGCCTCGACGGGAAAGAGCGCGAGCTCGGCCCCGGGCTCGATCGCGCCGCCGAGCCGGATCGTTGCAAACATGCCCCCGTCGAGATCGACCCGCGCGGAAACCGGATCGGTCTCGGCGTCGCTTATCATGATGGCGTTGTTGGCGCCGACGATGGGCAGCGGGTCGCGGATGAACACGCCCACGCTCAGGAGCGTGCCGATGAAGCCCAGGAACATTACCAGAATGACGATCGCGATCATGCGCGGGACCATGGCGCCTCTCCGTCCTTGCCTGTGCGCGCATAGCGCGTCACGGCGGCCTGCGCCAGCCATCCGCGGCGCGGTCGATTGCCTCGCCGGGCGGGGCGCGCATGGCTGAGGCGCTCGCCCGCGAGATCGCCGCTTGCCGGATCTGCGCCGATCGCTTCGCCGCCACCGCGACGCGCCATGCCCCGCGCCCGGTGCCCTGGTTCGACGCGCATGCGCGGGTGCTGATCGCGGGGCAGGCGCCGGGGGCGCAGGTCCATGCCAGGGGCCGCCCCTTCGCGGATGCCTCCGGTGCAAGGCTGCGCCGCTGGCTCGGGCTCGATGAGGCGACTTTCTACGATCACGCGCGCATCGCGATCGTGCCGATGGCATTCTGCTTTCCCGGTTACGATTCGCGCGGGGCGGACCTGCCGCCGCCGCCGGTCTGCGCGGGGACATGGCATGCGCGGGTGATGGCCGCTCTGCCGCGCGTCGAGCTGACCATCGCCATCGGCGCCCATGCGCAGCGCTGGCATCTCGGCGCGCGGGGCCGCGTGCGCGACACGGTGGCCGGGTGGCAGGCCCATGCGCCGCGCGCCTTTCCCTTGCCGCATCCGTCCTGGCGCAATACGGCATGGCTGCGGCGCAACCCCCGGGTGGAGGGCGAGCTTCTGCCGGCGCTGCGCATCCGGCTTGCGGAGGTATTGCGCGATGACTGAGACACCGCTGATGGCCGCGCAGCGCGCGCTCGATCCCGAGGATGACGCGGCGCGGCTGCGCTTCTACGGCCAGCTCGCCGAATCCGAACTCGTCGTGCTGCTCGATGCCGAGCCGGAAGGGGAGACCATCGCGCCGCGCGTGTTCGACCTCGCCGAGGGCCGTTTTGTCGCCGTCTTCGACAGCGAGGCCGCGCTTGCAGCCCAGGTCGGCGCCGCGCCCTATGCGGCCCTGCCGGGGCATGTCCTCGCCGCGATGCTGGCGGGCCAGGGGATCGGCCTCGCCGTCAATCCGCAGGCCGAGGCGGCGCAGCTCCTGGCGCCGGACGCCGTGGACTGGCTCGCCGCGACGCTCGCGCACCGGCCGGCCGAGGCGCGCGCGCGACCCGAGGCGCTGCACCCGCCCGCGGATCTGCCGGCGCCGCTTCTGTCCGCGCTTGACCCTGCGCTCGCGCGCGCGCAGGGGCTGGCGGCGGCGGCGTATCTCGCGCGGGTCGTGCATTCGGGCTGCGGCGACGGGCATCTGCTGGTGTTCATCGACGTTGCGGACGGCGCGGGCGATGCGCTGGCGCGCGCGGTGGGCCGGGCTCTCACCTTCTCGGGGCAGGAGGGACTCGCGCTCGATGTCGGCTTCGCGGCCTCGGACGATGCGCTGGCGGCGCGGCTGGAGCGGGTTGCGCTGCGGCTCGATCTCGTCGCGCCGGCGGCGGATGCGCCGGTGCAAGGCGCGCCGGGCAGCGATCCACAGCGGCCACCGCGTCTGCGTTGGGCTGGGGTATATTGATACCGAATTTGCAGGACACTGATCATGCGGCATTAAATCCTTCCCCGCTCCCTTGACGTCACGGCGCAGACGGGTAGAAACACGGCCATCCCGAACGGGCGCGCGGCGCCCGCCGCAACCCATCCGATAGGGCGAGACATGAAAACCTACAGCGCGAAACCCGCGGATATCGACAAGAAGTGGATCCTGATCGACGCCGAGGGCGTGGTCCTGGGCCGGCTCGCCTCGATCATCGCGATGCGCCTGCGCGGCAAGCACAAGCCGGGCTTCACCCCGCACATGGACATGGGCGACAACGTCATCGTGATCAATGCCGACAAGATCCAGATGACCGGCCGCAAGCGCGACGAGAAGGTCTATTACTGGCACACGGGCTATCCCGGCGGTATCAAGAACCGCACCGCGCGCCAGATCCTCGAGGGCAACCATCCCGAGCGCGTGATCACCAAGGCCGTTCAGCGCATGCTGCCGGGCAACAAGCTGTCGCGCGAGCTGATGACCAATCTGCGCGTCTATGCCGGCGCCGAACATCCCCACGAGGCGCAGCAGCCCGAACCGCTGGACGTGAAGTCCATGAACACGAAGAACACCCGGAGCGCATGACCATGTCCGACGACGTCAAGACCCTCGATGATCTCAAATCGGTCGTCTCCGACGCGGATGCGCCCGAAGCCGCGCCCCGGCGCGAGCCGGTGCGCGACAGCCTCGGCCGCTCCTACGCCACCGGCAAGCGCAAGGACGCCGTCGCCCGCGTCTGGATCAAGCCCGGCTCGGGCCGCGTGACGGTGAACGGCAAGGAAATCCAGAAGTATTTCGGCCGTCCGGTGCTGCAGATGATCCTGCGCCAGCCTTTCCAGGTCGCCGGGGTGAGCGATCAGTTCGACGTGATGGCCACCGTGAAGGGCGGCGGGCTGTCGGGGCAGGCGGGGGCCGTCAAGCATGGCATCTCCAAGGCGCTGCAGCTTTACGACCCGGCGCTGCGCGCGCCGCTCAAGGCCGCCGGTTTCCTCACCCGCGACGCCCGTGTCGTGGAGCGCAAGAAATACGGCCGCGCCAAGGCCCGTCGCAGCTTCCAGTTCTCGAAACGCTGATCCGGGCCGCGCCGCATCGGGCCGCCCCGCGCGCCGGGGCGGCATTTTCGTGGCGTGAAACCCGGCACGATGCTAGATTCCGCCCATGTTCGACGACGCCTCCGAAAAACTGCTGACGCATTACGTCGACGGGGCCTGGCGCGCGCCGTATTCGGCGACGCTGCACCCCGTCATCAACCCGGCCAACGAGAGCGAACTCGGCCGCATCGTGCTCGCGGGAGGCGACGATATCGACCGCGCGGTTGCCGCCGCGCAGGCCGCCTTCGCCAGCTTCGCCCACACACCGAAGGCGGAGCGGCTCGAGCTGCTGCGCGCGATCGGAACCGTGACGGAGCGGCGGCTGGACGACCTGGCGCTCGCAATCTCCTGCGAGATGGGTGCGCCGATCACCATGGCGCGCGAGATGCAGGCGGCCGTCGCGCTCGAGCATCTGCGCGGCTTCGTCGAGGCGCTCGAATGCCAGAGCGAGCGCGCGCCGCTGCCGGGGGGCACGGATGTCATGCTGCGCGAGCCCGTCGGGGTCTGCGCGCTCATCACGCCGTGGAACTGGCCGATCAATCAGATCACGCTCAAGGTCCTTCCGGCGATCGCCGCCGGCGCGACCTGCGTGCTCAAGCCCGCCGAGCAGACACCGCTCTCGGCCATGATCTTCGCCGATATCCTGCACGAGGCCGGGGTGCCCGCGGGCGTCTTCAACATGATCCACGGGGACGGTCCGGGGACCGGCGCGCCGCTGGCGGCGCATTCGGGCATCGACATGGTCTCCTTTACCGGCTCGACGCGCGCGGGCCGCGAAGTCGCACAGACCGCGATCGCCGATATCAAGCGCGTCACGCTCGAGCTCGGCGGCAAGTCGCCCAATCTTGTCTTCGCCGATTGCGGCGATGTGCTCGAGGCGCGAGTGCGCGATGCGGTCGCGGAGTGCTTCCTCAATTCGGGCCAGTCCTGCGACGCACCCACCCGGCTGCTCGTCGAGCGCTCGGTGCATGACCGGGTCGTGGCGATCGCGGCGGAGGCGGCCGCGGCCACGCGCGTCGCGGATCCGGCGCGCGAGGGCGATCATCTTGGCCCGCTGGTCAGCGCGTTGCAGTATGACCGCGTGCAGCGCCTGATCGAGCTCGGCATTGAGGAGGGCGCGCGGCTTGTCGCCGGCGGTCCGGGCAGGCCCGAGGGCCTGACGCAGGGTTTCTGGGCGCGCCCCACGGTATTTGCCGATGTCACCCCCGATATGACAATCGCCCGCGAGGAGATCTTCGGCCCGGTGCTCGTCATCCTGCCCTTCGAGGACGAGGAAGACGCGATCGCCAAGGCCAATGATACCCCTTACGGCCTCGCCGCCTATATCCAGACCGGCGACCGCGACCGCGCCGAGAGGGTGGCGCGGCGGCTGCGCGCCGGGGCGGTGCATGTCAACGGCAAGGGCATGGATTACGGCGCCCCCTTCGGCGGTATGAAGCTGTCGGGGATCGGCCGCGAGGGCGGCAGCCTCGGGCTCGAGGAATTCCAGGAGCCCAAGACGCTGCACATGGATTTCTAGCGCAGCCCGGCGCGTTCTGCCGCACGGTCGATCGCGGCGACGACGTTTTCGGGTGCGGCGTGGTGCGGCATGTGGCCGACGTCCTCGAGCGGCGTGTAGCGCGCATCGGGAAGCTGGCGGACGAGTTGCTCGGCATGGATCCGCGCGGGAACGATCTCGTCGGCGGTGCCGTGCAGGATCTCCGCGGGCATGTCGAGCCGGCCATATTCGGGCACCATCGCGGCGAGCTGGTCGGACAGGGCCTGGATCTGGCGGCTGTTGGCGCGCAGCGTGGCGCGGCGCAGGGTCAGCCCCGCCCCGATATGCGCCATGTAACCCTCGGGCACGGCCTGCGGTTCGAAAATCGATTCGACGAAGCTGTCGGGCGGGGTATGGCTGAGGAAGGCGGCGGCGAGCGGGTTGAGCACATGCTGCGCGAGCGGCCCCGTCGTGAGCCGGTAGCGCCAGCCGAGCCCGCCGGGCCAGGGATTCGACGCCCCCGAGACGATCACGAGCGCGGCCGGCGGGGTTTCGGCCGCGAGCCCCCAGCCGAGCGCCACCGCCCCGCCATAGCTGTGCCCGAGCACGATGGGCCGCTCGGCGCCGAGCTTTCGCGCTGCCGCGGCCAGCGTCTCGGCCTGCGCGACGGGGCTTTCATCGGCCGGGCCGATCGGATCGCTGTGGCCGAAACCGGGCCGGTCGAGCGCGATGACGCGGTAGTCTTCGGTGAGCCGGTCGATCAGGTCGAAGCTGAAATCGCGCAGATTGCCATTGGCGCCGTGGATCAGCACGAGGTCGGGGCCCGACCCGGCGACCTTCGCATGCACGCGCCGGCCGTCCCCGAGCACGACGATCTCGCCCACCGGCGGCCACTCGGCCTCCGCGCGGGCCTCGCGCGCGTCGATGCGCCCGTCAAGCAGCGCGGCGCAGCCCGCGAGCGTGGCGAGAGCGGCCGCGGCGGCGGCGAGGCCGAGATTAGCGCCCGATCTGGGAGATGTCATATGGCGTGGTCTGGTATATCTGGTTGAGCCAGTTGCCATATAGAAGATGCGCGTGGCTTCGCCACCGATTGAGCGGCGGCCGCGTCGGATCGTCGTCGGGAAAGTAGTTCACCGGCATCCGCGCCGGGATCCCGGCGGCGAGGTCGCGCTCGTATTCGTCGCGCAGCGTGTCGCTGTCGTATTCGAGATGATTGAACAGGTAGAGCGCGCCATGCCCGGCATCCTCGATCAGGCAGGGGCCGACCTGCGGACTGCCCAGCAGCGTGCGCAGCGCCGGCACCGCGTCGATCTCGGCCTGGCGCATCTCGGTCCAGCGGCTGACGGGGATGATGCAGTCATCGGAGAAGCCGCGCAGATAGGGCGAGGTCGGATCGAGATTGCGGTGCCGGAAGCAGCCGAAGGCCTTCTCGCCGAGCATGTGCTTTTCCACGCCGTGAAAATGGTTGATCATCGCCATGCCGCCCCAGCACACGCCGAAGGTGGCGTGGACATGGGTCTGGGTCCATTCGAAGATCTCGCGCAGCTCGTCGATATAGGTGACCTCCTCGAAGGGCAGGTGCTCGATCGGGGCGCCGGTGATGATGAGCCCGTCGAAGCGCTCGCCGCGCACCTCCTCGAAGGGGCGGTAGAAGGCCTCCATATGCGCGGCGGAGGTGTTGCGCGCGCGGTGCTCGCTCATGCGGATGAGATGGAAATCGATCTGCAGCGGCGTGGAGCCGATCAGCCGGGCGAACTGCGTCTCGGTCTGGATCTTCTTGGGCATCAGGTTGAGCAGGCCGATGCGCAGCGGGCGGATATCCTGCCGCGCGGCCTGCATGTCCGACAGGACCATCACGCCCTCGCGCGCGAGCACGTCATGCGCGGGTAGATCGGCCGGTATGGTGATCGGCATCGGGGCACTCTCCGTCGGGTCGCCCCCTTCTAGGGCGCGGCGCGCGCGGCCTCAATGGCATCGGCGATGAGGGCGGTGAAGTCCTCGGCGTTGCGCACCGCGCCGACATCCTCGGCACGCACCGTCACGCCCCAGCGCCGCGCCATCGCCGCGTAGCGCGGCACCCGGTCCTCGAGCGCCTTGCGATAGGCCTGGCGCACGAAGGCGTCGGGATCGACCTCGTCCTCGCGCAGGTCGTGCTCGGCGAGGTAGCCCTGCCAGACCTCGCGGATGAACTCGGGGCGGTAATACATCGGCTTGGGCGCGCGGTCGAAGCGGCGGATGAGATCGTCGGTATGCGCCTGCGAGCCCTCGATCCAGACCAGCAGCAGCGACTCGGAGAGCCGCGCGAGCACCGGATCCGCGTCATCCCCGGGTTCGACCACCTCGCAGATCGACCCGCCCGTGTCGCAGACGAAATTCGGGTAGCCGTAGAGCCGGCGCGCGCGCTCGATGAAGGCCGGGGTGTCCATCAGCGCGGCGACCTCGGCATCGCGGTGCTGTTCCTGCCGGCGGATGTATTCGTCGAAGGGCAGCCCGCCCTTTTCCGGGTCGCCCGGCTTGCCGAGATAGGCCGACAACGGCGCGAGATTCCCGAAGGTGATGTTGGACTCGATCTTGACCGAGTCGGTCAGGAGCAGATCGCGCAGCAGCGGGATCTTCATCGCCTCGCTCTTGAAGTTGTCGGCGATATGCTCGCCCATGTAGCGCGTGCCGATCCGGTAATCGACGGAGTAGTGAAACCATCCCCCCTTGTTGCGCAGCAGGCTCGACAGATGGGTCTTGCCCAGCCCCGACATCCCGAACAGCGCGACGCGCTTTTCGTCCGCCCTCTGCCAGTCCTCGGGGGTGGGGTAATGCATCCGCGGCTCCCTTCGCAGAAGCCCGTTACCGCCCGGCCCCGGGCCGGTCAAGCCTGCCGCGCGGCAACAGCCTCAGAAGCTGTAACCGATGCTCACGCCGCCGCGCCATGCGGAGTTGTCGGCGAATTCGGCGTTGATCTGGCGGGTGGTGACGGTGTCGAAGCGATCGTAGCGCAGCGTGCCGCCGATCTGCACGCCGCCCTCGCTGAACTGCGCCGAGACCGAGGCGCCGCGGCTGCCGTCCACCGGCTGCAGATTGCCGGCCTCGCCGCCGGTGCCGGTGTCGTAGTGCAGCGCACCGGCGAGGGCCCAGTTCTCGTCGAGCTGGCGGCCGATGCCGAGATTGACGGTCGTGGCGCTGCCGGCGTAATCGACCAGCGCGTTGCCCGGATCAACGGTGGTCGTGTAGGCGTCAGGCGTGATGTCGAAGGCGGACCAGTCCACCCAGCGCACAGAGCCGAACACCAGCGTGTCCTCGGCGATGCCGGACTGAAACTCGAGATTCACCGATTGGGGGATCGTGGTGGAGAAGTCGCTCTGCGGCGGCTGCGTGCCGTCGACGGTTTCCGTGGCGGTGAAGTCGTGCGTGATCTCGGAATTGTAGGTCAGCGACACGCGCAGCGCGATCCCGGGGATCTCGTAGGCGGCGCCGAGCAGGAAGCCCAGATCCGCCTCGCGGCTGGTCTGCAGATCGTAGATGCCGAGCAGGTTCTGCACCCCGCCCTCGGTGCGCACGCCGCGCAGCCCGCCATGGACGCTGATGCGCTCGTCGAAGCGGTACTGCACGATGCCGGTGACCCCGACGCTGTCGAGCTCGGCGCGCGTGCCCTGCAGCGGATAGCCTGTGCCGAGCGGGTAGGCGGTGTCGGCGCCGATGGGCTCGTCGACGATCAGCGCGACATCGAAGCGGTCGTCGATATCGAGCTTGAAGCCCGCCCGCGCAGTGGTGAAGCTCGACGCCATGTCGCCCGAGCGGTTGCCGGCCGGGTCCTCCCCGGTAACATCCGGGCGCAGCAGGCCGAAGGTGACCTCGCCGTAATTGCCGTCCTCGAACAGGATGCCGACGGATTGCGGCGAACGCTCGACCCCGGCGGCGAAAGCGGCGCTCGCGGACAGGCCGAGCGTGGCGGCGGCAAGGGGGATTCGGTGCATGGGGTCTCCTCCGGGTAACCACCCGAAAGGGCCCGAACGGCTCCGCTCCCCGCAACCATCGGCTGTGCCGCGCCGCGGCGGTGTCGCAAGGTTGCAACAGGTTCAGCGCCGCGGCCCGATCACGTTGAGCAGGTTGCCCGCGAAGATCACCGCACCGCCGAGGAACACCGCCACCATCACCGGCTCGCCGTAAACGAGCGCGCCGAGCACGGTGAGCACCGGCAGGCGCAGGAACTCCATCGGCGCGACGACCGCGGCGGGCGCGTAGCTCAGCGCGGTGGTCAGTGACAGATGCGCCGTCAGCCCCGTCACCCCCACCGCGAGCAGCCACGGCCACAGCCCCGGCGAGGGCCAGGGAAAACCGCCCGGCAGGCCCAGCAGCAGCCCCATCACCGTCTGGCTCAGCGTCATCCAGAAGAGCACGCACAGAACCGTGTCATGGCCCATGATGTTCTTGGTGTAGAGCGTGTTGAGCGCGAATCCGAGTGCTGCGAGCAACCCCGCGGCATGGCCGATATTGAGCGGCGCCGCGCCCGGCTGCGCCACGATCAGCACCCCGGCAAACCCGAGCGCGATCGCGGCGGCGCGCCGGCGGGTGAGTTGCTCCCCGAGCAGGATCGGCGCCAGCAGCGCCACCCAGATCGGGTTCGTGAATTCCAGCGCCACGAGTTGCGACAGCGGGATCATCGTGAGCGCGAAGAACCAGAAGTTCTGCCCCGCGAAGTGGAAGATGTTGCGCTGCACATGCAGCCAGGGCTTGCGGCTGCGGATCTGCGCCGCGCCGAGCGGCGAGCGCGCCAACAGCACCAGCACGATCACCAGCCCGATCGCCGAGCGCCAGGCCATGAGCTGAAAGGTGTTGAGCTCGACCTGCACGGCGCGCCCGGCCACGGCCATCAGGCTGAAGGACGCGATCGCGCCCAGCATCCACAGACCTGCCCTGATCGGTTGATCCTGCCCCGCCATCGCGCGCCTCCCCGCGCCCCTTGCCGTGCGAAGCCGGAAAAGTCCAGCCGACGCCGCGCCTTAGGGCAGCCCCTTGAGGTCACGTGTGACGTTGCGCGAGATCGCCGCCCAGTCCGAGGCCGCGGCGCGGGCGCGATGCGCCTCGAAGGCGGCGGCGTCGCGGAAGGTTTCCGCGACATGGAAGACGCCGGGCTCGTTCGGGTCCTCGGCGATCTCGAAGGCGAGGCAGCCGGGCTCGGCGCGGCTCAGCCGGACATGCTCGGCAAGCCCGGCGCGCACCGCGTCGAGCTCGTCGCGCGGGCAGATCAGCCGGCCGGTTATGCGGACTTCTTCATTCATTCCCATTCGATCGTCCCGGGGGGCTTGGAGGTGATGTCGTAGGTGACGCGGTTGATGCCCTCGACCTCGCCGACGATGCGATTGGCCGTCTCGCTGAGGAACTCGTGCCTGAACGGGTAGTAATCTGCCGTCATCCCGTCCACCGAGGTCACGGCGCGCAGCGCGCAGGCGTAGTCGTAGCTGCGCCCGTCCCCCATCACGCCCACGGTGCGCACCGGCAGGATCGCGACGAAGGCCTGCCAGATCTCCTCATAAAGGCCGTGGCGGCGGATCTGGTCGATGAAGATCGCGTCGGCCTTGCGCAGGATCGCGAGCTTGTCGCGCGTGATCTCGCCGGGGCATCGGATCGCGAGGCCCGGCCCCGGAAAGGGATGGCGGCCGATGAAATGCGCGGGCAGCCCGAGTTCGCGCCCCAGGGCGCGCACCTCGTCCTTGAAGAGCTCGCGCAGCGGCTCGACGAGGTCGAGCCCCATCTTCTCGGGCAGCCCGCCGACATTGTGGTGGCTCTTGATGGTGACGGACGGCCCGCCGGCAAAGCTCACGCTCTCGATCACGTCGGGGTATAGCGTGCCCTGGGCAAGGAATTGCGCGTCGCCCACCTCGCGGGCGTGGTGGTCGAACACCTCGATGAAGAGCCGGCCGATCGTCTTGCGCTTCTCCTCCGGGTCGGAGACCCCCTCGAGAGCGCCGAGGAAACGCTCGGACTCGTCGGCATGGATCAGCGGGATGTTGTAGTGATCGCGAAACATCCCCACGACTTCCTCGGCCTCGCCCGCGCGCAACAGCCCGTGATCGACGAAGACGCAGGTGAGCTGATCGCCGATCGCCTCGTGCAGGAGCACCGCCGCGACCGAGCTGTCCACGCCCCCCGACAGCCCGCAGATCACCTTGCCGTCGCCGACCTGCGCGCGGATCTTCGCGATCGCTTCCTCGCGATACGCGCCCATCGTCCAGTCGCCGCGAAATCCCGCCAGGCGGGTGAAGTTCGCGAGCAGCGCGCGGCCGTTCGGCGTATGGTGAACCTCCGGGTGAAACTGCACCGCGAAGAAGTTGCGCGACGGGTCGGCGATGATCGCGCAGGGCGCGCCCGACGAGCGGCCATAGACCTCGAAGCCGGCGGGCAGGGCGGTCACCCGGTCGCCGTGGCTCATCCAGACTTCCTCGCGCCCGGCGGCGAAGAGGCCGGTGAAGATATGCGCATCCTCGCGCCCGTGCACCGGTTCGACGAAGGCGCGGCCGAATTCGCGGTGATGGCCCGACTCGACGGCGCCGCCGAGCTGCTCGACCATGACCTGCTGACCGTAGCAGATGCCCAGCACCGGCACGCCGAGTTCGAAGACACGCTGCGGCGCGCGGGGGCTGTCCTTGTCCGTGACGCTGGCGGGGCCGCCCGACAGGATCACGGCCCTGGGCGCGAGGGCGTCGAGCAGGGCGTCATCGACCTTCGCATAGGGGTGGATCTCGCAATAGACGCTGAGCTCGCGCAGCCGCCGCGCGATGAGCTGCGTCACCTGGCTGCCGAAATCGATGATGAGCAGGCAATCATGGGCTTGGGTCATGTCTGGGCTTTAGGCCGCGCCGGGCACGCGCGCAAGGGCCGCGCCGAGACCGCAGTCGCCGATGTCGGTTTGAGACCACAGATGGCGCAAATCGGGCACTGTGCGACGCGCGCAGGCGCTATTACGGCTGCGAGGCGACGCTTACGGAGGGCGGCAGCATGAACGAGGCGGCGAGCACGGGGCGGCGCACGCGCGGGGGCGGCGGGGCGGCGCGGCGCGCCGAGCGGACCGCCGTGAGCCTGGAGACGGCGCGTTTCATCGAGCGCAATATCCCGAATTTCGAGATCCTCGATGCCGAGGCGCTCGAGATCATCGAGCACAACGCCGAGACGATCCTCGAGGAGATCGGTGTTGCCTTCGTCGAGAACCCCGCCGCGCTCGAGCGCTGGCGCGCAGCGGGCGCAGATGTGCAGGGCGAGCGGGTACGCCTGCCCCGCGGCCTTGCGCGCCAGCTCGCCGCCACGGCGCCCGCGCAATTCACCCAGCATGCGCGCAACCCGGCGCGAAGCGTCGAGATCGGCGGAAGGAACATGGTGTGTGCACCGGTTTACGGCCCGCCCTTCATCCGCGATCTCGAGCATGGCCGCCGCTACGCGACGCTGGCGGATTTCCACAAGCTGGTGAAGCTCGGCTACATGTCGAAATGGCTGCACCATTCCGGCGGCACCGTCTGCGAGCCCACCGACGTGCCCGTCAACAAGCGCCATCTCGACATGCTGCTCGCGCACATGACACTTTCGGACAAGCCTTTCATGGGGTCGGTCACCGAACCCGAGCGCGCGCGCGATTCCGTGGCGATGTGCGAGATCCTGTTCGGGCACGACTTCGTGGCGGCGAACACGGTGCTGACATCGCTGGTGAACGTGAACTCGCCGCTGACCTTCGACGCGACGATGATGGGGGCGCTCGAGGTCTATGCCGCGGCGGGGCAAGCCTGCATCATATCGCCCTTCATCGTGGGGGGCGCGATGGCGCCGGTCACTGTGGCGGGCACGCTGGCGCAGGTGCTCGCCGAGGTGATGGCCGGGGTGGCTTATGCCCAGCTCATCCGTCCGGGCGCGCCGGTGATCTTCGGTGCCTTCGTCACCTCGATCGACATGAATTCCGGCGCGCCCACCTTCGGCACGCCCGAGGCGGCGCAGATCACCTATGGCGCCGGCCAGCTCGCGCGGCGGCTGGGGCTGCCCTATCGCTCGGGCGGGGCGTTCAACGGCTCCAAGCTGCCCGATGCGCAGGCCGGCTATGAGAGCGCCAACAGCCTGAATGTCGGGCTGCTCGCCGGGGTCAATTTCATGCTCCATTCCTGCGGCTGGCTGGAGGGCGGGCTGGTCGCGAGCCTGGAGAAATTCGTCATGGACGCCGATCAGCTCGGCCCGCTGCACCATCTCGCGCGCGGCGTCGACATGAGCGCGAACGGCCAGGCGCTGGATGCGCTGCGCGAGGTCGGGCCCGGCGGACATTACCTCGGTTGCGCCCATACCCAGGCCAATTTCAAGCAGGCCTACTGGCGCAGCGACCTGCTCGACTACAAGCCCTTCGAGAGCTGGGACGAGGCCGGCGGGCGCGATACCCAAGCGCTCGCGGCCGAGCGGGTGGCCCGCCAGCTTGCCGACTACCGCCAGCCCGCGCTCGATCCCGGCGTGCACGAGGCGCTGACGGAGTTCGTCGCCGCGCGCAAGGGGGCCGCGCCAGACGCCTTCGCCTGAGTCATTCCGCCGCGATGGCCGCGGGGCCGGGGCGCGCCGCGCGCCTGTGCAGCCGCGCTTCGCCCATGAGCGCGATCATTACCTCGACATGGCGCACCGCACTGTAATCGGCGGCGCCCGCGCAACGCGATTGTTCGATTCGCGCCTCGATCTGCAACAATCGCTCGAGCGCCGCGCGCGGGCCCGGCGTGGCGGTTTCACGCAGCAGCCGCGTGAGGCTGCGTTCGCGATTGTACTCGGCCAGCCCGAAGCGCGCGGCGGAGATGATCAGGCGGGGGCGCGACAGGGCGTCGAGCGTGGAATCGAGATCACTCATGCGAATCCTCCGTTATGCACTCAGCGACGGTGACTCAACCTGAGCGGGTGTTGCGCATTCGCTCGATAGTGCGCGCGCTGGTTTCACCATGGTTTAGAAGTTTGCAATAATTATCGGAAAACCCGCGATTTTAACGAACTGGTAACCAATACAATCCTAGGTTGAGACGATTGACGGCAGCGCAAGGCTGGGATGCGCAGGACACGGGAGCGGCAATGGCGGCAGACACCGGCACGACGCGACGCTGGCCGAAATGGGTACCCGCCGGGGCCCGGCTCTACCTGTCTCACACCGAGGAGGGGCTTTCGCTGCGCGCGCTCGCGCGCCGGGAGGGCTGCCACGCCTCGACCGTGCTGCGGCATGTGCGCCGGTTCGAGAATCGCCGGGACGATCCGCTCGTGGACGAGGCGCTGGCCGCACTGGGCCGGCGCCAGGTCGGCGGGCTTTCATTTCCCAAGCGCGAGGACGAGCTGCGAATGACGGTTTCCGCCAGATCCGACGATATCGCCACCGACGAAACCATGGTCGCGCGCGAGGCGCGCCGCGTCCTGCGCCGCCTGTGCGAGGCCGGCACCATCCTGGTCATCAGCGCCGACATGGACCAGGCCGCCGTGCTCAAGCAGGGGGAGGGCCCCCAGCCCGTGCGCATCGCCGTGCTCGAGCGGCGCGTGGCGCGGGCCTTCGCGCTCAAGGACTGGATCGCCTGCGAGCGGCAGGGGCGCATCTCCACCTATGCCATCACCAGCGCCGGCCGCGCCGCGCTCAAGCGTCTGATCGCCACCGAGAGCCGCTCGAGCGATGCCGAGACCGACCCCTTCGCCGAACAGCACCGGCTCCACGACGATACCGCCGGCGGCGCGCGCGAGCGCTACAATCTCGCCGAATCGCCCGTGGCGGCGTTGTCGCGGCGCAAGGACCGGGACGGCACGCCCTTCCTCAAGCCCGAACTCGTCGCCGCGGCCGAGCGGCTGCGCGAGGATTTCGAGATCGCGCAGATGGGGCCGCGCGTTGCGCAGAACTGGGACCGGTTCCTCACCTCGGGCGACCGCGGCGGCTTCGGCTCCGGCCGCGGCCCGGCCGAGGGGCCGCGCGCGGCGCGCGAGCGGGTGCAGGCGGCGCTGGCGGATCTCGGGCCGGGGCTCGGCGACATAGCCCTTCGGTGCTGCTGCTATCTCGAGGGGTTGGAGACCACCGAGAAGAGCATGGGCTGGTCCGCGCGCTCGGGCAAGATCGTGCTGCGCATAGCGTTGCAGCGGCTGCGGCTGCATTACGACGCGCGCGATGGCGGCCGCGCGCCGATGATCGGCTGAGCGCGGCGCGGGTGGCGCGGCCGCCGGCGCCGCCCGCGACAGCCTTGCCTTGGACACCGGTGCGGATCCGGATTATGTAGGAGCGGACGCAACGAGAGGCCCGCTCACATGGCACCCCGCGATCTGACCATTCCCGCCGAGCGCCACCCGGAAAAGGCGCACCGTCCCGACACCGAGATCCCGCGCAAGCCCGACTGGATCCGCGTCAAGGCGCCGGTCTCGCAGGGCTACAAGGACACCCGCGAGATCATCCGCGAGAATCGGCTGGTGACGGTCTGCGAGGAGGCGGGCTGCCCCAATGTCGGCGAGTGCTGGTCGAAGGGCCACGCCACCATGATGATCATGGGCGAGATCTGTACCCGCGGCTGCACCTTCTGCAACATCGCGACCGGCCGGCCCGAGGCGCTCGACGCCTTCGAGCCGGGGCGCGTCGCCCATGCCGTGGAGAAGCTCGGGCTGAATCATGTCGTGATCACCTCGGTGGATCGCGACGATCTCGAGGACGGCGGCGCCGAGCACTTCGCGCAGACGATCCGCGCGATCCGCCACCGCAGCCCCGGCACCACCATCGAGATCCTCACCCCGGATTTCCTGAAATGCCCCGATTCGGCGCTCGAGACGGTCGTCGAGTCGCGCCCCGACGTGTTCAACCATAACCTCGAGACGGTGCCTGGCCTCTATCCCGAGGTGCGCCCCGGCGCGCGGTATTTCCACTCGCTGCGGCTCCTGCAGCGCGTCAAGCAGCTCGATCCGGGGATGTTCACGAAATCGGGCATCATGGTCGGGCTCGGCGAGGACCGGCAGGCGGTGCTGCAGGTGATGGATGACATGCGCGCGGCCGATGTCGATTTCCTGACCATCGGTCAGTATCTTCAGCCCACCGCCAAGCACCACCGCGTGGACCGCTTCGTGCCGCCCGAGGAATTCCGCGCCTACGAGCAGTCGGCCTGGGGCAAGGGTTTCCTGATGGTGTCGGCCACGCCGCTGACGCGGTCAAGCTACCATGCCGGCGAGGATTTCGAGAAGCTGCGTGCCGAGCGCGAGCGCCGCCTCGGCCGGCGCTGATCACTCCGCCTCGGGCAGCGCCTTGACATAGGCGGCGATGGCCTCGCGGTCGGCATCGTCAAGCTCGGCGAGGCCCGCGACAACGGCACGCATCGTGCCGCCGGCGGTGTCGAAATCCGGGGTAAAGCCGAGTTCGAGATAATTCGCGATCTCGCTCTGCGTCCAGTCGAGCTGGGCCGGGGTGAGGCCGGGTATCGTGCCGTCACCCGACGGATCCGGCGCCCCGGCCATCCAGCGCCCGGTATCGAGACCGCCGAGCGCGCCGCGCGGCGTGTGACATTCCGCGCAATGGCCGAGCGCCTCCGACAGGTAGCGCCCGCGTTCCTCTTCCTCGGTCAGATCCCCGGCGATCACCCAATCGGTGTCGAGATGAAGCCGTTTCCAGATCCCGAGATTGCGGCGGATATTGAACGGGAAGGCGACCTCGTTGGGCTGGTTGGCGCGATCGGACTCGGGAAGTTCGTCCATGAAGGCCTTCAGATGCACGGCATCCGCCGGGTCGGCCCTGGCATAGCTGGTATAAGGGAAGGCGGGGAAGTAGTGCGCACCGTCGGGGGAAATACCCCTGAGCATCGCATTGGCGAATTCATCGGTGCTCCAGCCTCCGATGCCATGCTCCGGATCGGGCGAGATGTTCGGCGCCACGAAGGTGCCGAATTCCGACTCGAAACGCTGCCCGCCGGCGAG
>SLQD01000216.1 GCA_007131685.1 Paracoccaceae bacterium
GCCACATGTTATCAGCGGATTCGCCGCAGACCGCAGAGAAACCGTCGCCGGAGCATCGCGAGAGTGGACACCGGATCACGCCGATGGCCGCATGCGAGCGGCGGGCGCGACCATGCTGCGGCGGTATCCCGTCATGTCTTGGTCCGGCGTCACAGGTTTACGCCCTCCGCATCGGTGCCTTTGCGACTGCGAACGGAAACTTTGCACCCTCGGCAAACGACCGAAAGGTCCCGCATCGGCGACATTGTCCCGCCAAAAATGCTGCACCGACCACGAACGACCGGACTGGAGAAGCTGCACTGCACGGAAGCGCACCACCGACGCCCATCGGCAGTAGAGGGCCGCCCTTGCCGGACGGCCCTGCTGGTCAGATCTCCACCGCTTCGGAGATCGCCAGGGCGTCCTCAAGCTCGACCCCGAGGTAGCGGACGGTGCTGTCCATTTTGGTATGGCCGAGCAGAAGCTGGACCGCTCGCAGGTTCCCCGTCTTGCGGTAGATCTGCGCGACCTTGGTCCGTCGCATGGAATGGGTGCCGTAGGAGCTCGGTTCGAGGCCGATCGAGATCACCCACTCGCGCACGAGGCGGGCATACTGGCGCGTCGAGATATGCAGCCTGTCGTGAAACCGTCCGGGCCATAGATGTTCCGACCCGATCATGGCTGGGTCCTCAAGCCAGGCCGCGATGGACTTGCGGGTCCCATCGGTGATTTCGAAACGCACAGGGTGACGTGTCTTGCTCTGGGTGATCGAGGCGCGCTCCTTGACCTGGCCAGCCGAGAACACATCCGCGACCTTCAGCCTCACGAGGTCGCAGCCGCGCAGCTTGCTGTCGATTGCCAGGCTGAACAGCGCAAGGATCCCTGATCCGGTTGGCGATCTCGAGGCGTACCCTTATGGCCCAAACGTGTTTCGGCAGCAGCGGGCGTTTCTGGCCAACGAGGCGGCCCTTGTTCCAGGCCGGCCGGCACGCGCGGATGGCGGGGAGATGTGCAGTGGACATGGTGGTTGTTCCTCCCGTCCACCCCCTCCTCCACGACGCCGACCTCATGCCGACGTTTCCACCATACCATGGGAACCCGCAGCGACGGCCGGAGTGAGCTCGATGGCGCCGCAACCGGGAGCACCAGTTCCGAGCTCCAACACTATGTGGCTGCAACCAAACAGAGCTGCTTTCCTCACGCGGGTTCGGGTGAAGTCTGCCGCCGCTGCAGAGTTCAGGGAACCCGCCCGACCGCGCGTGTCATGATCCGTCGTCAGCGTTTGGGAAAAACAGCTGCTCACCGTCGATCTCGTAATCCGCGATGGCCGCCTGGCCCTCCTGCGAGATCAGCCAGTCGATGAAGGCCTGCCCGCCCTCGGCCTCTACATGCGCGTGCCTGTCGGGACTCACGAGGATGACGCCGTAGGGGTTGAACAGCTCTGGATCACCCTCGAAGACGATCTCCAGATCTCCCCGGTTCTCGAAGCTCAGCCATGTGCTCCGGTCGGTGAGCGTGTGGGCGTTCATCTGCGACGCGGTGTTGAGGGTCGGACCCATGCCGCTGCCGGTTTCGCGATACCACGCGCCTTCGGGGATGAGGCCCGCCGCCTCCCAGAGCGTGCGCTCCTTGACATGCGTGCCCGAGTCGTCGCCGCGCGAGGTGAAGGCAAGCTGCGCCTGCGCGATGGCGGCCATGGCATCGGCGGCGAAGTCCGCCCCGGCCAGATCGGCGGGGTCGTCGCCCGGCCCGACGAGCACGAAATCGTTATACATCACATCAAGGCGCTCGACGCCGTAGCCCTCGGCCACGAAATCCTCCTCCAGCGCGCGGGCATGCACGAAGACCACATCTGCGTCGCCGCGCCGCCCGGTCTCCAGCGCCTGTCCGGTGCCCTGCGCGACAACGCGGACCTCGATGCCGCTCTCGGCCTCGAAGATCGGCAGGACATAATCGAAAAGCCCGGACTGCTCGGTCGAGGTGGTCGAGGCGACGGTGATGTGCCCCGGCGCGGCCGCGAAGGCCGGCATCAGGGCGAGGGTCGATGCGGTGGCGAGGATCTGCAGGATCTGCATGGGGTCTCCTTTCGGGGGTCGGCGTCAGAGGATCAGCTCGCCGGCGAGGAAGCCTCGGGCCTCGGCGCTTGCGGGGTGGGCGAAAAAACGCGCGGCATCGCTTGCCTCGACCAGCCGGCCGCGATGCAGGAAGGCCACATCCTCGGCGAGGCGCCGCGCCTGGCCGAGATCATGCGTCGTCATCACGATCGTCATGCCATCGGCGCTGAACCTGGCGATCATCTCCTCGATCAGGCGCGTGCTCGCCGGGTCGAGCTGCGCGCAGGGCTCATCGAGAAACAGGATCTCCGGCACCAGCGCCCAGGCCCGCGCCATGGCGAGGCGCTGTTGCTCGCCCCCTGACAGGAGCCGGGCGGGCCGGTCGGCGAGCGCGGCGAGGTTGAACGGCTCAAGCGCCCGCGCCGCCCGCGCCCGCCGCGCTTGGCGCGCATGGCCCTGGACTGCGAGCGCATGCAGGATGTTGCCCATCGCGGATCGGCGCAGCAGGACCGGGCGCTGAAACACCATCGCCTGCGCGCGCGCCGCCCGTTCCGGTGCGGCCCAGGTGATGCGCCCGGCGCTTGGCCGCAAGAGCCCGTGACACAGGCGCAGGAGCAGGCTCTTGCCCGCACCGTTGGGTCCGAGGATGACGAGCCTGCGCCGCGGGCGCACCGTCAGCGTCACGTCGCGCAGGAGCCGCTCGCCGCTTGCCGCGAAGCCCAGCCCATCGAGCTGCAACGGCAGTATGCTTGCGGTTTCCCTCATCCCGCGATCCTCCGTCCCCATTGCCCCGCGCCGTAGGCCGCCGCGTTCAGCGCGAGCGTCACGGTCATGAGCACCATGCCAAGCGCGACCGCGAGCGCGAGATTGCCGCGGCTCGTCTCCAGCGTGATCGCGGTCGTCATGGTGCGCGTATGCCCGGCGATGTTGCCGCCCACGATCAGCACCGCGCCCACCTCGGCGCTGGCGCGTCCGAAGCCGGCCAGAACGCCGGTCAGCAGGCTGAAGCGCCCGTCCCACAACAGCGTCGGTATTGCGCGCAGCTTCGAGGTATTGAGCGAGCGTAGCTGCTCCTCATACTCGCCCCAGAGATCCTCGACCACCGAGCGCGTCAGCGCGATCACGATGGGCAGGATCAGCACGGTCTGCGCAAGGATCATCGCCGTGGGGCTGAACAGAAGGTCGAGCGGCCCGAGCGGCCCCGACCGCGACAGCAGAAGATAGATCAGGAGCCCGGCCACGACGGGTGGCAGCCCCATCAGCGCGTTGACGAGCACGATGACCACGCCGCGCCCCGCGAACCGCGCCATCGCGAGGCCGGCGCCGATTGGCAGCCCGATCATGCAGCCGATCGCCACCGCCGAAAGCGTCACGCGCAGCGACAGCGCGATGATGTCGAGCAGGATCGCATCTCCGCTCAGGATCAGGTCGAGGGCTGTGGCAATGAGGGACATGCGAGCACCGGCGAATTACCGACCCATGTTGAATTCCCCGCAATTGCACGCAAGAATGGAAATTCCGCAGGAATATCGGAGCGCATGCAGTGCCCCTGATGACCACGAGCGAAGTCGCCGAATACCTGCGGCTCAAGGAGCGAACGGTCTATGACATGGCCGCGCGCAACCAGATTCCATGCAGCCGGGCCACCGGCAAGCTGCTCTTCTCGCGCCGGCTGATCGATGCCTGGATCGAGGCCCATACCCGGATGCCGGACGGGGTCGTGCAGAACCCGCCGGCGATCTATGCCGGCTCCAGCGAGCCGCTCCTGGAATGGGCGCTGCGCCAATCGGGCGCGGGGCTCGCCAAGCTGATCGGCGGCTCGCGCGCCGGACTCGAAGCGGTCGCGCGCGGCGAAGCGGCGCTCGCCGGGATCCACATGATCGATCCGGAGACGGGCGCATATAACCTCCCGCAGGTGCGCGCCCTCGTGCCGCAGGGCGATATCGTGGTGATCGGCTGGGCGCGGCGCAGCCAGGGGTTGCTGCTTGCGGCCGGCAATCCGCTCGGGGTGAGCGGCCTTGGCGATGCGGTGGCGCGCGGCCTGCGGATCGCGCGGCGTCCCGAGGGCGCCGGGAGCCGGGTGCTGCTCGATCACCTGCTGGCGACCGATGGCCTCGCATTGGAAACCGCGGCGGACATGCCGATCGCAGAGACCCAGGAGGACCTCGCCGGCATGGTCGCGATGGGCGAGGCGGATTGCGGCCTCGGGATCGCCGCGACCGCCGGCGGGCTCGATTTCCTGCCGCTGGTGAGGGAGCAGTTCGATCTCGTCATGCGGCGGCGCGACTATTTCGAACCTCCGGTACAAGCCCTGCTCGCCTTCTGCCGGGGCGAACTCTTCCAGCGCCGCGCGGGCCACCTCGGCGGCTACGACCTCGCCGATCTGGGAAACATCCGCTTCAACAGGTGAGCGACCCTGCGCGCTATCCGGGGACAGGTTCTCCCGCCAGATGTGACCATCCCAATTGTCCCGACGATCCGTGAGGCAGAGGACGTGGTCCCTGACTTCGAACGCACGGGGCCGCGTTCGTCGCTTGCCAGACTTCGCGCCCCTCGAACTCCATGGTGCTGCCTCCCGAGCCCGAGTTCTGAATTCTCTCATACCGGACGGCCTACGCTCTGTCCGCGATCGCTGAACTCCGAGATCAAGAATGCCCGAGCGTAGCGCGAACAACCGGTTCGGTGACGCCGCAATGCGGCATGAGAGCTTGCCAGAACGGTTGCTCTGGGCCGGTCGCGCTCAGCGTGTGTGGTGGCGCGCCGTGACTTAGCAGCGGCAGCTTCCTGCGCGTTGCTGCCGTTCGTGTCCAACGCAGCAAAACTCCGCTCCCTGGCCTCAAAGTTGCTGTCGAAGCGGCGGGCCATTCGCCTCGCAAACCGGGAGCTAATCACCCTACCCCGCAAAGAACGCCGCAATCGCCTCCCGTGACAGCACCCAGTGCTCCTCCGGCAGTTCCATCTCGTCCTGAAGCGCGCACAGCCGCAGGATGATCGGGCGCAGCGCGGCCTCGTCCTCGCGCACCGGCTGGCCGCGCCCGGCCTTTTCGGCCCGCGCCTTCAGCCGCTCCAGCGCGTCGAGCGCCAGCGCCGCATACTCCTCCTGCGGCGTCCGGTGATACGCGACCGCGTCGGCCCCCTCGATCACCCCCGCCAGCCGCGCATGCATGAACACCCGCAGCACGTCATTCATGCATTGCAGGTATCCCGGCCCCATCAGCCGGAAGAACTTCACCACGTCCTCCTCCACCCGCAGCGACAGCTTCACCTTGCGCGCGCGCGGCCGCCGCGCAGCGATCTCGCGCCAGTCCTCGGGCACGAAGCCGCTCCCCGCCAGCCCGTCGCGCAGCTTCGGCTCGAGCCCGCGCAGCGTCTCGGCGAGGTAGTGGTAATGCGCGCGCTCGGCGGCCTCGGCCTTGGTGCGGCGGGGCATGGCGGACTCCGGTCTCGGGCGCCGCGCATCCTGCCCCCGTCCGGTTAACGCCCCTGCACTCGCCCGTGCGTAAGCGGTGGCGCGGCGGTTGCGCCCCGGCGGCGGCGCGGCGGCGCCGGGCCGGCGGGC
>SLQD01000016.1 GCA_007131685.1 Paracoccaceae bacterium
GCCGCCGCCGCGGCCGAGGCAGCCGCCGAGGAGGCCGCGCGCGCGGCCAGCGAGGAAATGCGCCCCGCCGCCGAAGAGGAGGCCGACCGCGCCGCGGCTGCCGCCGAGGATGCCGCCCGTGCTGCCGCCGCAGCCGAAGCCGCTGCGAACGCGGCCGAGGTCGAGTCGCAGGCCGTCATGCCGCCGCCCGAGGAGCAGGTCGAACCGCAACCCGAGCCCGACCCAGTCCCCGCCCCGACCGAAGACCCCGCCCCCGAAGCGGCACCTGAGCCCGAGGTGACGCAAACGCCCGAACCGGAAACCGAGGCGGCGCAAACCCCGGCGCCTGAGGCCGATACGCCCGCGCCGGAGTCCGATACGCCCGCGCCTGAGGCCGATACGCCCGCGCCGGAGTCCGAAGAGGCCGAAACCCCGCTTCCCGACGCGCCCCCCGAAACCGCCGAAACCCCGGTGCCGGAAACCGAGCCGTCCGCTGATGCGGCCCCGGACACGGAAACTGACGCTGCCGAAGCGCCGGAGCCTGCGGACCCGGCACCCGCCTCCGACCCGGCACCGGCCGATGCCGACATCGCCGAGCCTGCGCCCGCCGAGCCTGCGCCCGCCGAGACAGAGCGCGATAACGAACTGCGCCCCGAGGACGAGGAAGCCGCAGAGCCTGCACCTGCCGCGCCTGCCCCCGGCGAGACCGAAACTGCCGCGCCGCCGCAGGACCCGGCCTCGGCGGATCTTCTGCCCGAATCCGCGATTGTCGGCCTGATCGAGCCCGATGCCGACACGCCGCCGCCCGCCGCCGCGGACGAGGCCCCCGATCCCGATGCGCCGCCCGTCGTGACCACGACGGTCTTGACCGATGAGGATGTGCGCAGCTCCGACGAGGAATTCGAGGTCATCCCCAACGCCGCGGTCGGCGAGGGTCTGCCGATCTCGCGCAGCGGCCTGTCGCGCACCGAAACCGCAGTGCTGGCCGGGCTTGCCGGGCTCGCCGTGGGCGCGGTGCTCGCGGGCGGGTCGCGCGTGGCATCCAATACCGGCGACCGGGTCGTGATCGAGCGCCCGGACGGAAGCTACCGCGTGCTCAAGGATGACGACGTGCTCCTGCGCCGCCCCGGCAGCACGCTGCGCACCGAGACCTTCTCGGACGGCTCCACCCGCACCTTCGTGCTGCGCGACGACGGCAGCGAGGTCGTCACGGTGCGCGACGCCTCCGGCCGGGTGCTGCGCCGCTCGGTGATCGACCCGTTCGGCAACGAAACGCAGCTCTTCGACGACACGCGGACCTATGCCCCCGTCGATGTCACCACCCTGCCGCGGCGCGAATCGCGCATGGATCTCGTGGGCAGCGGCGACCGAGAGAGCCTGCGTCTCGCGCTCGCGCTGGCCGAGCAGCAGGATCTGGGCCGCAGCTTCAGCCTGCAGCAGGTGCGCGATATCGTCGATGTGCGCGAACTCGCCCCCGAGATCACGCTCGACGCGATCACCTTCGAGACCGCCTCGTCGGTGGTGCGCCCGGAAATGGCGGCGCGTCTTCGCGAGGTCGGGCTCCTGATGCGCGAGATGGTCGCCGAGAACCCGCGCGAGGTGTTCCTCGTCGAGGGCCATACCGACGCGGTGGGCGGCTGGGCCTACAACCTCGCACTGTCGGATCGCCGCGCGGAGTCGGTGGCGCTCGCGCTGACGGAGTATTTCGAGGTGCCGCCGGAGAACATGGTGGTGCAGGGCTATGGCAAGGCGCATCTGAAGATCGACACCCAGGCCGCCCAGGAGGCCAATCGCCGTGTCGCGGTGCGCCGGGTCACGCCGCTGCTGAACTGGGCGGTCGCGTCGGCGCAGTAGCCGCGCGGCACTGGCGCGGCGGCGCGAATCCGTGGCAGAAAGGGCGGGCAGCGACGCCAGGAGACGCGCATGACGAGCCGGCATGACGACACTGCGCGAACCGCGCTGGACTGGCATCGCGCCGGGGCGGGCGCGGCGCTCGCCACCGTCGTCGAGACATGGGGCAGCGCTCCGCGCCCGGCGGGCAGCCAACTCGCCGTCAGTGGCGAAGGCGAGATGGCCGGCTCGGTCTCGGGCGGCTGCGTGGAAGGCGCGGTGGTGGTGGAGGCGCTCGAATCGCTCGAGGACGGTGTGCCGCGGCTGCTCAGCTTCGGCGTCAGCGACGAGGATGCCTTCGCGGTCGGCCTCGCCTGCGGCGGCACGATCCGGGTGCTGGTGGAGCCGGTGGGCGAGGGCGAGAAGGCGCTGTCGCCCGGGCTCCTGGCCGATCTCGTCGCGGCTCGGGCGGCGCGCCGGGCCGTGGCGATGTGCACCGATCTCGAGAGCTGGCAGCGCTGGCTCGCCGAGCCCGGCGCGGCGGCGGGCCCGGTTCCGGCAGAGGCGCTGGTCGAGCGGCTGCGCGGCGATCGCAGCGGGGTCGAGGGCGGTGTCTTCGTGGCGGTTCACAACCCGCCTTTGCGCATGATCGTGGTGGGGGCGGTTCATATCGCACAGGCGCTCCTGCCGATGGCACGGCTGGCGGGCTATGACCCGGTGCTGATCGATCCGCGCCCCGCATTCGGGGCCGCGCCGCGCTTTCCCGGCGAGAGGATCCTCGATGACTGGCCCGACGCGGCGCTCGAGGCCGAGGCCCCGGATGCGCGCACCGCCATCGTCACGCTCACGCACGACCCCAAGCTCGACGATCCGGCGATCATCGCCGCGCTGGCGAGCCCGGCCTTCTATCTGGGCTGCCTGGGTTCGACGCGCACCCATGCCAAGCGTCTGGCGCGGCTGCGCGAGGCGGGGCTCTCGGAGGCGGCGATCGGGCGGATTCATGCGCCGGTTGGGCTCGATATCGGCGCGCGCTCGCCGGCCGAGATCGCGGTGTCGATCCTCGCCGAGATCACCGCGCGGCTGCGGGGGCGCTGATGTGGTTCGGGGTCGTAGCGGTGGACGAGGCCGAGGGCGCGGTGCTCGCCCATTCCTGCCAGGTGGCGGGCGGCAAGCTCGGCAAGGGGCGGGTGCTGTCGGCGGCGGATCTCGAGGCGCTCGCCGCGGCGGGGCATGTGCAGGTGACGGTGGCGCGGCTCGGCCCCGGCGATGTCGGCGAGGACCGCGCCGCGGACCGGCTTGCGCTGGCGCTGTTGCCCGAGGGCGGCGGGCTGACCCGAAACGCGGCGGCGACGGGGCGGGTCAATCTGTATGCTGAGGGGCCCGGCATCGTCGAGATGGATGTGGCGGCGATCCATGCGCTCAACCGGGTCGATCCGGGGATCACGCTCGCCACGCTGGCGCCGCTGACGCGGGTGACGGCGGGGCTCATGGTCGCCACGGTCAAGATCATCCCCTACGCCGTCGAGCGCGGCGCGCTGGAGTCGGCCTGCAACCACGCCGCCGGGGCGCTGCGGGTGCGCCCCGTGGCGCGGCGCTCGGCGGGGTTGTTGATGAGCACGGTGCCGGGCCAGCCCGAGAAGCTCAACATGAAGGCGCGCCGGGTGATGGCCGACCGGCTCGCCGCGCTGGGCATGGAGCTCGCCGATGCGGTCGAGGTGCCGCATGAGTCGGAGGCGATGGCGGCTGCGCTCGAGGGGCTCGGCGGCGAGATGCTGATGATCCTGACGGGCTCTGCCACCGCGGACGCGCAGGACGTGGCCCCGAATGCGCTGCGCGCCGCCGGCGGGTGGGTAAGCCGTTTCGGGATGCCCGTCGATCCGGGCAACCTGCTGTTTCTGGGCCGGCTCGGCGCGCGGCCGGTGATCGGGCTGCCGGGCTGCGCGCGCGCGCCGGCGCTCAACGGGGCGGACTGGGTGCTCGAACGCATCGCCTGCGGGGTCGAGGTCGGCGATGACGACATCGCCGCGATGGGCGTCGGCGGGCTGCTCAAGGAAATCCCGTCGCGCCCGCGCCCGCGCGAGGGCCGCGGCGGGTGACGCGGGCGGCGGGGGCGCTACCTCACCGGGATCGTAACGGAGGAGTCGCCATGCACCGCCTGCTTGCCACCGGCCTGACCGCCGCCTGTCTCGCCATCCCCGCCCGCGCCGAGATCGTCGGCGCGCCCCACGCCTACAGCGTGGGTGACACCGAATTCGAAGGCTACGTCGCCCATAATACCGCGCTCGAGGCGCCGGGCGGGACGGTGCTGATCGTGCATGACTGGGACGGGGTCAACGACCACGAGGAACGCACCGCCGACCGGCTCGCCGCGAAGGGCTACACCGCCTTCGCCATCGACCTGTTCGGCGCCGAGGCCGATCCGCAGGGCGTCGAGGATTACCGCGCGCTCACCGGCGCGCTCTACGGCGACCGCGAGCTTCTGCGCGCGCGGCTCATGGGCGCCATCGAGGCCGCCGCAGAGATCCCCGGCTCGGGCGGCGGCGTGGTGATGATCGGCTACTGTTTTGGCGGCGCCGCGGTGCTCGAGGCCGCGCGCGCGGGGGCGGGCATGGACGGCTATGTCAGCTTTCATGGCGGGCTCGAAACACCCGAGGGGCAGGATTACGCGCAGGCGGGCGCGCCGGTGCTGCTGCTGCACGGAACGGCCGATCCGGTCTCGGGTATGGATGATCTCGCCGCGCTGCTCGACGAACTCGAAGGTGCGGGCGTGGCGCACCGCGCCGAGGTCTATGGCGGGGCGCGGCACGCCTTCACGGTGCACGGCTCCGACGATTACGACATGGAGGCCGAGCGGCGCGCCTGGGACGCGCTGCAGGGCTTTCTCGAGGAGCGGCTCTGAAGCCGCAATTGCGGGGTTCCCAGCCCCGCGCCGCCGTGCTTGAATGACGCGGGAATCCAAGGGAGGACAGGCATGACCAAGGTGTCGATGACGGTGAACGGCAAGCCCGCCACCGCCGAGGCGAAAGGCAACACGCTGCTCGTGGAGTATCTGCGTGAGGGTCTCGGGCTGACCGGCACGCATGTGGGCTGCGACACCTCGCAATGCGGCGCCTGTGTCGTGCACATGGATGGCGAAGCGGTGAAGGCTTGCAGCGTCTTCGCTCTCGAGGCCGAGGGCGCCGAGATCACGACCATCGAGGGGATGGCCGCCCCCGACGGCACGCTCTCGACCATCCAGCAGGCCTTTCAGGACTGCCACGGCCTGCAATGCGGCTTCTGCACGCCCGGCATGGTGATGAGCGCGGCTGCGCTCCTCAAGGAGAACCCCAAGCCGAGCGAGCAGGAGGTGCGCGACTACCTCGAAGGCAACCTGTGCCGCTGCACGGGCTACCACAACATCGTACGCGCGATCATCGTCGCGAGCGGGCAGGAGAGCGCCGTCGCCGCCGAGTGACACCGCCGATCAAGAGGAGGCGCGCCAGCGCGCAGGGAGGACGAAACATGCCCAAGGACGAGCAGGGAATCGGCGCCAGCACCAAGCGCCGCGAGGATATCCGGTTCCTGACCGGGGACGGCAATTACACCGACGACATCAATCTGCGCGGGCAGGCGCATGTGGTCTTCCTGCGCAGCCAGGTCGCGCATGGGCGGCTCAAGGGGATCGACACCGCCGCCGCCGAGGCGATGCCCGGCGTGATCCGCGTCTTCACCGCGAAGGATTTCGAGAGCGCGGGCGGGCTGCCCTGCGGCTGGCAGGTCACCGACCGGCACGGCCAGCC
>SLQD01000242.1 GCA_007131685.1 Paracoccaceae bacterium
CCCGCGAGGATCGCGCGCGTCTGCCGGATCAGCCGCGCCGCGCCGCCGGGATCGGTCGCAAGCTGCGGGCCGCGCAGCGCGTGCAGCCGTGCCAGCACCCGCCCGACCGCGCCCGGCGCCGCCCGCCAGGCTCGGCCGGGCTGATGATCATAGACGAGGCAACTGCCCGAGGGCGTCTCGATGCGGCCGCGCAGCGGCGGGGCGAGGCCGCTGCCGGCGAGATAGTCGAGCGCGGCGGCCTCGGCGTCAGGGGCGTTCGCGAAGAGCGGGCTGACGCCCCCGCCCGGCCTGTAGAGCTTGACGACACGGCCGCCCACCCGCCAGAGCCGGTTGCAGCGCCCGCCCTGAAGCGGCTGCCAGGGCGCATCCGCCACCAGCCCGGCCGCGCGCAGGCACGCGACCACCGCCTCAGGCGGCCGCGTCATCCCCCGGCGTCCAGCGTCAAGGCCGGCGACAGCGCCGACGGGTCGAGCGCGAGCTCGATGATCGCGGGTCGCCCGGCGGCTTCGGCGCGGCGGAAGGCTTCGGGGAAATCGGCGCTGCGGGTGACGCGTTCACCATGGCCGCCATAGGCGGCGGCGAGGGCGGCATAATCGGGGTTGAACAGCGCCGTGCCGGAGACGCGGCCCGGGTAGTGGCGCTCCTGATGCATCCGGATCGTGCCGTATTGGCCGTTGTTGCACAGCACCACGATCACCGGCGCGCCGTGCTGGCGCGCGGTCGAGAACTCGTTAAGGGTCATCTGAAAGCAGCCATCGCCGGCAAAGCAGACCACCGGGCGCTCCGGGTGCTCGAGCTTGGCGGCGATGGCGGCGGGCAGGCCGTAGCCCATGCTCCCCGAGGTCGGCGCGAGCTGGCCGGGGTAAGTGCGGGCGCGGAAGTAGCGATGAACCCAGGCGGCGTAATTGCCGGCGCCGTTGGTGAGGATGGCGTCGTCGGGCAGTGCGTCGGAGAGCCATGTCACGACCTCCTCGAGCTTGACATCGCCCGGGGTTGGCAGCGGGGTGGTCCAGCGCTCGTAATCGGCCCGCGCGGCACGGGTCCAGTCCGACCATGCGCGCGGCCCGGCGGGCGGGCACCCGGCCAGCGCGGCGATCGCCGCGGGTGCGGCTGCGGTGACGGCGAGATCGGGGCGGTAGACCTGGCCGGGCGTGTCCGGGTCAGGATGGACATGAATCAGGGTCGCTCCGGGCCGCGCCGGATCGAGCAGCGTGTAGCCGCCCGTCGGCACATCGCCGAGCCGCGAGCCGATCACCAGCAGGCAGTCCGCCTCGCGCAGCCGCGCCCCGAGCGCCGGGTTCATCCCGACCCCGAGATCGCCGGCATAGTTGGGGTGGCGGTTGTCCATCCGGTCCTGGCGGCGAAAGCTCACCGTCACCGGCAGATCCCAGCGCTCGGCAAATCGCGCCGCATCGGCGGCCGCGGCGCGCGACCAGTCCGATCCTCCGAGCACGACGAGCGGCCGCTGCGCGCGCTCGAGCCGCGCACAGATCGCCTCCGCCGCCGCCGGGTCCATGCCCGCGGCCGGTGCCGCGCGCGCGGGCAGATCCGCCACCTCGACCTGCGCCGAGAGCACATCCTCGGGCAGCGCCAGCACTACCGGGCCGGGCCGCCCGGATTGCGCGACATGGAAGGCGCGGCTGACATATTCGGGCAGCCGCTCGGGCGTATCGATCTCGGCGGCCCATTTCGCCATCGAGCCGAAGACGGCGCGGTAATCGAGCTCCTGGAAGGCGTCGCGGTCGCGATGGCCGTGTTCGATCTGCCCGACGAAGAGGATCATCGGGGTCGAATCCTGACGCGCGATGTGCACCCCCGCGGCGGCGTTGCTCGCACCGGGGCCGCGCGTGACGAAGGCGATTCCGGGCGTGCCCGTGAGCTTGCCGTGGGCGTCGGCCATCATTGCCGCGCCGCCCTCGTGGCGGCAGACGACATTCTCGATGCCGCCGTCATGCAGCCCGTCGAGCACCGCGAGGAAGCTCTCCCCGGGCACCGAGAAGACGCGCCGCACACCCTGCCGCGCCAGTTGATCCGTGAGCACCCGTCCGCCGTGCCGCGCCATGCCGCCTCCCGTTCTGCTGCGAGGCGACCTTGCGTCAGCGGCGCGGCGAGGGCAAGCCGGCGCTTGCCGGCGCGGCAGGGGGGATTATGTGGCGGCGCGGCAATCAACGGAAGCGACATGACCGATCTGACCCTTGCGACTATGTGCGGCGCACTGCGCGCCGACTCCTTCAACCGCAAGCTCATGCACGAGGCGGTGCGCCAATTCGCCCCCGCGCACCATCTCGAGGGTGATCTGCGCCTGCCGCTCTATGACGGCGATCTGGAGGCGCAGGGCCTGCCCGATGCGGTCACCGGACTCGCCGAGCGCATCCGCGCGGCGGATGCGGTGGTGATCGCCTCGCCGGAATACAACCAGTCGCTCTCGGGCGTGCTCAAGAATGCGCTCGACTGGGTGAGCCGGGTGAAGGGGCCGGTCTGGCGCGACAAGCCGGTGGCGATCATGTCGGCGACGGCCGGGCGCGCCGGAGGCGCGCGGGCACAATACGCGATGCGGCTGGCGCTCAACCCGTTCCGGCCGCATCTTCTGCCGGGGCCCGAGGTGATGGTGGCGCATGCGTCCGAGCAGTTCGATGCCTCGGGGCGCCTTGTCAGCGAACGCTACACCGATGCGCTGGCAGAGCTGATGGCGGATCTGCGAGGCGCCGCCCTGGCGGCCGCACGCCGCGCCTGACGCGCTGGCGACCCCGGCAGGACTCGAACCTGCGACCTACCGCTTAGGAGGCGGTTGCTCTATCCGGCTGAGCTACGGGGCCCCGTCCTCTTGTCGCTGCTCGCGGCGCCGCGCGCAAGGGGCGCCGCCGTGCTTGGGCAGTTCAGTGCGGTCGGGTTTTGCGCCCTTGGCTGCGGTGGCGCGGCGCGCTAACACTGGAGGCGTGGAACCGAGCGAGGAGCCAAGGTGACGGATGACTCCCCAGTCCCGCCGCGTGGCCTGACGTTGCGCGACGTCTCCGAGGCCTGCGGCGTCAGCGAGATGACCGTCAGCCGCGTGCTGCGCGATCGCGGCGATGTCAGTCCGGCGACGCGCGCGCGGGTGCTCGAGGCGGCCAAGCGGCTCGGCTATGTGCCCAACAAGATCGCCGGGGCGCTCGCCTCGCAGCGGGTCAATCTCGTCACGGTGATCATCCCGTCGCTGTCGAACATGGTCTTTCCCGAGGTGCTCGGCGGGATTTCCGCCGCGCTCGAGGATACCGGGCTGCAGCCGGTGGTGGGGGTGAGCCACTACGCCGCCGAGCGCGAGGAGGCGGTGCTCTACGAGATGCTCTCATGGCGTCCTTCCGGGGTGATCCTCGCCGGGCTCGAACACACCCAGGCGTCGCGGCGGATGCTGGAGAATGCGGGTATTCCCGTTGTCGAGATCATGGATGTTGATGGCGAGGCGATCGACTCTGTCGTGGGGATCTCGCATCAGCGTGCCGGGCGCGAGATGGCCGACGCGATCGTCGCGGCCGGGTATCGCCGGATCGGCTTTCTGGGCAGCAAGATGCCGCACGACCACCGGGCGCGAAAGCGGCTCGAGGGGTTTCGCGAGGGGCTCGCGCGGGTCGGGATCGAGATCGCCGCGACGGAATTCTACTCGGGCGGCTCGGCGCTCGCCAAGGGCCGGCAGATGACCGAGGCCATCCTCGCGCGCGATCCCGATCTCGATTTTCTTTACTTCTCCAATGACATGATAGGCGCGGGCGGGCTGCTGCACTGCCTCGAGGCGGGTCATGACGTGCCCGGCGGGATAGGACTTGCAGGGTTCAACGGGCTCGAGATCCTCGAGGGGATGCCGCGCCGGCTGGCGACGATGGATGCCTGCCGGCGCGAGATCGGCGAACGCGCGGCGCGGATCGTCGCCGGGCGCAGCCCGTCGGGGCTGATCGGGGGCGAGCGGGTCGAGCTTGCGCCTGTCCTGCAGCCCGGCGATACGATCCGCCCGGCGCGCACCGGCTGACACGGGCTGCCGCCGGGGTGGCAGGTCGGGACGGCTCTTGCGCCGCGTAGCGCTGCAGCGTGGGCAGCGTTGCGCCATCGGCTTCGGAATCCGGCGGGCAAGGCCGCTACGTTACCGGGTCGCTCGGGCCGGTGCGCGATCTTGCAGCGTGTCCGATACATGTCCGGCGATGCGCGGTGCCGGGTCCGTCCTTGACCGTGCCGGCCCGTCGCCGCATCGCCCGGCCGCCCTTGCCGCGCTGCGGCGAGACGTGACAGCCGGGAGCGGGTTTGCTATGCCGGAGGTCGGGTGGCGGGCGCTGGAGCACGCCCAGGTGAAGTATTCCGACAGGTCAGGGGTTTGCATGAAGAATCGCGTCACGAAGGCAATTTTTCCGGTCGCTGGTATGGGTACGCGATTTCTTCCGGCCACCAAGTCCGTTCCCAAGGAAATCATGACGCTCGTCGACCGGCCGCTGGTTCAATACGCGATCGACGAGGCGCGCGCCGCCGGGATCGAGGATTTCATCTTCGTGACCGCGCGCGGAAAATCCGCCCTCGAGGACTATTTCGACCATGCGCCGCAACTCGAGCGCGAACTCGAACGCAGCGGCAAAACCGAGCTCCTCGAGGCGGTGCGCGCCACGACAATGGACAGCGGCACCATCGCCTATATCCGTCAGCAGAAGGCGATGGGGCTGGGGCATGCCGTCTGGTGCGCGCGTCGGCTGATCGGCGAGGAACCCTTCGCGGTGATGCTGCCCGACGACGTTATCGAGGCGGAGACACCCTGCCTCAAGCAGATGGTCGAGGCCCATGCCGAGACCGGCGGCAACATGGTCGCGGCGATGGAGGTCGCGCCCGAACAGACGAAATCCTACGGCATCCTCGATGTCGCTGCGCAGGACGGCGCCGTCGTCAAGGTGCGCGGCATGGTCGAGAAGCCGGACCCGAGCGAGGCACCCTCCACCCTCGCGGCGATCGGGCGCTATATCCTGACACCGGCGACGATGCGCCAGCTCAGCCGCGTGCAGCCGGGCAGGGGCGGCGAGATCCAGCTCACCGATGCCATCGCCGCCGAGATCGCCGCGAGCGGCGATGTTCATGGCTTCCGGTTCCGCGGCACACGCTTCGACTGCGGCTCCAAAGCCGGCTTCCTGCAAGCGACCGTGGCCTTCGGACTCTCGCGCGAGGATCTCGGCCCCGAATTCTCGCGCTATCTTCGCGAACTCGTGGCGGCGCGCGCGGCGGCGCAATAGGCCGCGCTGCGCCGGCGTCGCGGTATCTCACAACGCTGGCGCCACGCGCCAGGGTGTTCCTGCCGCCGACACAGGCATGCGCCGGGCGCATCAGCGCGACAGGGCGTCGCCCGCGCTCAGATCAGCACGATATCATCCGACAGCCCCCCCATGTCGTCCACGCCGGACAGGGTGATGGTGTGGTCGTCGAAGGCGAGGATGAGATCGCCGTCCCGGATCTGCGCGAATTCCGAGATGATTTCCTCCTCGGACAGGTCGCCGCCCCAGATCGCCGGGTCGAGATGCAGCATGTCCTCGCCGATGGTGAAATCCGTGATCGTCAGCGTGTCGTCGCCCGCCTTGAAGATGA
>SLQD01000209.1 GCA_007131685.1 Paracoccaceae bacterium
CAACCGGACCCGCACCGCCCGTGTCACTCACGCTTCGCCAGATGCAGGTGCCGATCGCGGTGTGGCTCATCGCGAGTCTCGCGGGCACGCTGGCGGGGCCGTTCGGCACCTTCGCGGCGCTCGATACCCCGGCGCGCGCGCTTTACTGGACGGGGATCGCGGGGGTGGCGGTCCTGCTCGATGCCGCGGTACGCCGGCTGGAGTGCGCGCTCGGCCGCGAGGGTCCGGCCTGGGAGGCGGCGCTGTCGCTGCTCTATGCGCTGGTGATGGGGGCGTTTGTCTGGGGGGTGAACAACGCGCTGTTTCCCGGCTGGGACGGGGTCGCGGATTATCTCTATCTCGTGGGGATCGTGCTTGCGATTGCGCTGATCCTGACGGCACTGCGCTGGCTGCTGGGGGCGGGGCAGGCAACGCAGGCGCCCGATCCGGCGCGGACGGCCGAGGCGCGATTCCTGCGCAACCTGCCCATCGAGAAGCGCGCGGCGCTGATCCGGATCGAGGCGCAGGATCATTACCTCGAGGTCGTCACCACGGTGGGAAGCGAGCTTCTCCTGATGCGGATGCGCGATGCCGAGGCCGAGCTCGACGGCGCGCGCGGGCTGCGGGTGCATCGCTCGCACTGGGTGGCGCTTTCGGGGGTGACGGGGCGGCGGCGCGCCGACGGCCGGGTGTTCCTGAAGATGGCCGACGGTGCCGAGGTGCCTGTCTCGCGCGCCTACCGCCCGGCGGCGCAGGCGGCGGGGCTGTGCTGAATCGTCCCTTGATCCCGGCGCTTGCGGGCCACATAACGGCGCGGATCCCAACACGGAGCCGCCCATGATCGGCCGTCTCAACCATGTCGCCATCGCCGTGCCCGATCTCGAGGCCGCGGCGGCGCAATACCGCGACACGCTCGGCGCCGAGGTCGGCCCGGTGCAGGAAGAACCCGATCACGGTGTGCGCGTGGTCTTCATCACCCTGCCCAACACCAAGATCGAGCTTTTGCACCCGCTCGGCGATGACAGCCCGATTGCCGGGTTTCTCGCCAAGAACCCGGCCGGCGGCATTCACCATATCTGCTACGAGGTCGCGGATATCGCCGCCGCGCGCGACCGGCTGAGCGCGCAGGGCGCGCGCGTGCTCGGCTCGGGAGAGCCGAAGATCGGCGCCCATGGCAAGCCGGTGCTGTTCCTGCATCCCAAGGATTTCAACGGCGCGCTCGTCGAGCTGGAGGAGGTCTGATGGGGATCGTCTCGGGAACTGTGCTGTTCGCGGTGATCTGGTTTCTCACGCTCTTCATCGTGCTGCCGCAGCGGCTGCGCACGCAGGGCGAGGCGGGCGAGGTCGAGCCGGGCACGCCGGCCTCGGCCCCGGACGAGGCGCACCTCGTGCGCAAGTTCAAGCTGGTCACGCTGATCTCGGCAGGGCTTTGGGTGCTGATCGCGGGCGTGATCGTCTCCGGAGTCGTCACGGTCGAGATGATCGACCTGTTCGGGGTCATGGAGCCGGGTTTTCACGACCGGTAAGCGGTCTCAGGGGCCGTCCCAGCGGATGATCGAATCGAGATCGGGGCGGGGGCGTTCGGGCGGCGCCGTGTCGGCGCTGCCAAGATGGATCAGCCCGGCCACGAACTCGCCGGGGACCACCCCCAGCGCCCCTTCCGCGAAGGGCCGGTCATGCACCGGCCAACCCGTCAGCCAGCTTCCGGCCCAGCCCCGCGCCAGTGCCGCGTTGAGCACCGACAGGCAGACCGCCCCGGCCGATAGCACCTGCTCGATCGCGGGGATCTTGCCGGAGGGGCGCGGCGCCGCGATGACGGCGACTGCGAGCGGCGAATCGGCGAAATCGCGCGCCGCCTTGGCAATCGCTTCGGGGTCGAGCCCGAGCTCGGCGCCCCGCGCCTCGACCTGCCCGGCCAGCCGCGACAGCACCGGACGCTCCAGCACCACGAGCCGCCAGGGTTCGAGCTTGCCGTGATCGGGCACCCGTGCGCCCGCAGTCAGGATAGCGCGCAGCTCGGCGCGGTCCGGGGCCGGGGCGCGCATCATCCGCAACGGGGTGGAGCGCCGGCGCAGCAGAAACTCAGCCGCCGTTTCCTCGACCATCGCCCCCTCCCGGCTTGCCGCGCCCGCGCCTTACCGCTACCCCATGCGCATGTGCAGGTAAAGGATGACCGTGGCCGCCGAGCTCGCCCATCTCGCCGTCGAGGGCGCCGATATCGCCGTGCGCGTCACCCCGAAGGCGTCGCGCGAGGCGGTCGAGGCCGGGGCGGACGGCACGCTGCGCCTGCGCGTCACCGCCGCGCCCGAAAAGGGCGCCGCCAATCGCGCCGCGCGGCGGCTTCTCGCGAAGGCGCTCGGTGTGGCGCCGACCCGGCTCGAGCAGGTGCGCGGCGCGACGACGCGTGACAAGGTGTTTCGACTGCGCTGATCAGCGGTTCGCGCGCAGCCGGTAGACCCCTTCAGGCAGATCGAGTGCGGCGCCGAGATCGCGCAGTTGCGCGCGCGACAGGGTCACGCTGCGCACCGCATCGGCGCGAGCGTCATATTGCTCGACGGTGACGCAATCCTCGAAGGCGTTGATGATCACGTCCTCCTGCAGATGCGCCGAGCCCTCGTCGACGAGGGTGATCACCGTGGAGTCGAAATCGTGCTCGATGCTGAACATGGCCGGCAGTCTACGCCGCGCGCGCGCAGCACTCAATCGCCGCGGCGAAGCCGGTCGAAGCGGTAGAGCAGGGGGGCCAGCACCCATTCGTAGACCCCGCCCGCGACCGGGCGAAGGCCCGGCAGGCTCACCAGACGCGCCAGCCAGCCCAGCCGCGGCAACCTGCGCCAGAGCACCACGAAGGCGTCCAGCCCGACGCGCACGCGACCGCCCTCGCGCAGATGCAGCCGCCGCCGCGCCGCCTCGCGATCGATGCCCCAGGCGGCGAGGTCGGCGGTGTTGAGATCCTCGAAGCCGATATCGAGCCCGGCTGCCTCGGCGCTGCGGCGATAGGCCGCGATCTCGCGCGCGCAGATCGGGCAGGCGCCATTGTAGAGCACGGTGATGTTTGCGTCATCGGCCATCGCCGCTAATCTAGGGCCTGGACCGGTCGAGGAAAGCCGGCGGTGGGGCCTGAGGGAAGGAAGCGGATGATGCGCTGGATCGCACTCCTCGCGGTGATGCTGATCGCGGCCTGCGACCCGGTGATGCCGCCCCGCATCGAGGCCCCGCAACGCGCGCCGTCCGAGCAGGTTTCGCGCGAGGTCACGACCCTCGCCGCCGTGGTCGAGCGCATGGACCCGGTGCTCGAGCGCGAATGCCGCAACCGCACGCGCGGGGTGAACTGCAATTTCGCTTACGTGGTCGATGACGGCTCCGGCAGGCCGCCCAATGCCTTCCAGACCGTCGACCGCGACACCGGGCGCCCCGTCCTCGGCGTCACGGCGAGCCTGCTCGAGGAGGTGCGCAATTCCGACGAGCTCGCACTGATCCTTTCGCATGAGGCCGCGCATCACGTCGAGCAGCACCTCGCGCGGCGGCAGCGCTCGGCGATGGCCGGGGCGCTCGTGATGGGCGAGCTGGTCGCGCTCGGCGGGGCGGATGCAGCCTCGGTGCGGCGCGCACGCGACATGGGCGCCGATCTCGGCGCGCGGGTCTACTCACAGGAGTTCGAGCTCGAGGCCGACGCGCTCGGCGCCCGGCTCGCCTATATGGCGGGCTTCGATCCGATTCGCGGCACCGGCTTTCTCCAGCGCATGCCCGAGGGCCATCACCATCTTCTCTCGACGCACCCGCCGGCGGCCGAACGCATCGCGCTGATCCGCCGCGTTACCGCGCAGATGCGCGGATCCTGAGCGCGGGTTGATCCAGATCAAGGCGCCGCCTGCGCGCATGTGGTTGTCATTGGTAATCACTTTCGAGGGGAGCGACGCAAATGGGATTCATCGACCGCATCGACCGGCACGCCAATCTGGTCAACCGCATGGCCGACACGGTCGGCGCCGATATGGGTGACGCGCTGCTCGACGGGCGGGTGCGCGCGCAGGAGCTGCGCAGCGCGGTGCTGCGCTGCACGCGCTGTGACCACGTCGAAAAATGCGTGCCGTGGCTGGGCGCCCATGCCGAGAGCGGGGCCAGGAGCGCGCCGGAGTATTGCAGCAACCGCCGGCTCCTCTCGCGCGTCACCGGCTGATCCGGGTCCTAATCATTCAGTCTCAAACGTGAAAGGGCCGCCCCGCCGGGCGGCCCTTCGTTTCGCGCGGATACCGGTCCGCCCGGCACCCCGGGGCCGTCAGGTCTCGTCGAGGGCCTCGACGGCGGCTTCGAGCTCGTCCTTGGTGACCTCCCGTTCGGTCACCTCGGCCTGCTCGAGAACGTGATCGACGACCTTGTCCTCGAAGATGGGCGCGCGGATCTGCTGCTGCATCTGCTGGTTCTGCTGCACGAATTCGAGGAACTGGCGCTCGTTGCCCGGATACTGGCGCGCCTGCTGCATCACGGCCTGCGTCATCTCCTGATCGGTGACCTCGACACCGCTCTTCTGGCCGAGCTCGGCGAGCAGTAGCCCGAGCCGCACGCGCCGCTCGGCGAGCTTGGTGTGCTCCTCCGACGGCTCGATTTCGGGATGATCGTGCCCCTGGACCTCGGGGTTCTCCTCGTGCCAGAGTTGATGTGCGATCTGCTTGGCCTCGGCCTCGACGAGGCTCGGCGGCAGGTCGAAATCGACCATCTCGTCGAGCTTGTCGAGCAGCTTGCGCTTGAGCACCGCGCGCGCGGCCTGATCGTATTCCGACTGCAGCCGCTCACGCACCTGCTCCTTGAGCGCCTCGAGATCGTCGGCGCCGTATTTCTTGGCGAGTTCGTCATCGATCTCGGCGGGCTTGGGCGCCTTCACGGCCTTCACGGTGACGTCGAACGTCGTCTCCTTGCCGGCGAGATGCTCGGCGCCGTATTCCTCCGGGAAGGTGACGGTGAGTTCCTTCTCCTCGCCGACCTTCGCGCCGACGAGCTGCTCCTCGAAGCCGGGGATGAATTGCCCCGAGCCGAGCGTCAACGCGAAATCCTCCGCCGCGCCGCCCTCGAAGGGCTCGCCTTCGAGCTTGCCGACGAAGTCGATCGTGACCTGGTCGCCGTCCTCGGCGGCCGCGCCCTCGTCGCGATCCTCGAAATTCTGCGTGCCCTCGGCGAGCTTGCCGAGCGCCTCGTCCACCGCCGCCTCGTCGGGCGTGACCTTGAGCCGCTCGAGGGCAACGCCGCTGACATCGAGCTCGGGGATGTCGGGCAGCGCCTCGTAGTTGAGCGAGACGACGACATCCTCGCCCTCCTGCCAGTTCTCGTTGGTCATCTGAACGCTGGGCTGCTGCGCGGGGCGGTCGCCGGTCTTCTCGAAATGCTCGCGCATCGCGGCATCGACGCTCTCCTGCATCGCGTCGCCGAGCACCTTCTTGCCGAACTGCTTCTTGAGCAGCGCGTGCGGCACCTTGCCCTTGCGAAAGCCCTTCATCTCGACTTCGGGCTTGGCCTCGGCGATCTTCTCGTCGACCTTGGCGTCGAGTTCCTCGGCGGTCACCGTGATGGTGTAGCCGCGCTTGA
>SLQD01000087.1 GCA_007131685.1 Paracoccaceae bacterium
AGGAGAAGCTCGCACCGGGCCGCCTGTCCCGCTGCCCGGGCGGCATCAGCGGAGATGCTGCTCGAGAAAACGCAAGCGAACAGCGCGGCCGGTCTGATCTCCGAGCGAATTCAAGGCGATCTGGTTGAAGACGTGGTTGGCGAAGGGAATGCGCACAAGCTCGAGGCCGCCCCCCGCTGCCTCGGCGTCGCGCACGAAGTCCAGGGTTCCGGACGCGACCACGAGGCTGTCCCTTTCGGGAAGGGCGATCAGCGTCGGCGGCGCATCCCGCGTCAGATGGGTCGAGGACGCGACTGCCGCCACGCGCTCCGGATACGCCTCCGGGCTGCCGCCGATATAGCCCTCGATCAGCATCAGCGGCTCGAACCCGGGGATCGGGAAACCCTCCTCGTAGATGCTGAGGGTATCGAGGGCCCGGTACTGCACGGCAATCGCCGTCGGCACCGGTATGTCCGCCCGCAGCTCGACATCGCCCGGCCCACCGCCGCGGCGAAGCCGATGTTGATCGCGAGATTGCCACCGGCCGAGTCGCCGAGGACGGCAAGCCGCGCCGGGTCGCCCCCGAACCGCGCGGAATTGCGGCCGGTCCAGACGAGCGCGCAGGCCACATCGTCAGGTGCCCTGTCCCAGGTCGAATTTCCCGCCCCGAACAGGCGCTGGTCCACGCTGACGACGAGCCAACCCCGGTCGGCGAACCATCGAAGATCCGCCGCGGTTTCCGTGTTCGTGCCCGCCATGAAGCCACCGCCGTGGATGTAGGCGATCACGGGGGCGGGCTCGGCCGTCGCGGGTGAAAGATAGATCGCCGCGCGCAGCTCCGGTCCCTCGACGGTCCGGACCGTCTCGACGATATCGGGCGCAGGCTCGTCCATGGCGGCGAGCCTCAGGGTGGCCGGCAGATCGACCGCCCCGCCGGCGGCCACCGCCGCAACGCCGATCCGGGCGAGGATGAACCCCGCGCCGATGGTGCCGAGCCCGGAGAGCGCAAGCACCGCGCCTGCGAGACGATGCGGACCGCTCCGCCGCGCGGCCACGCCGACCGCGAAGGCCACCAGCACGGCGATGAGCAGGAACGGTCCGAACGGCGCCCAGACCATCGCGCCGATGACGGCGTACAGGCTGCTCGTCGGCGCGAGAAACGCACCAGTGACCAGACCGAGCACCGCGAGGCTGACGAGTGCGGCGAGCACCGCCAGTATGATCGCCACAGGGCGCATGCGCGCGCGAAGCATGAGTGCCGCAGCCCTCGCAACACTCGATGCGCACGCCCTGTGTAATCTCTCGGCAAGGCGATGGCCCGCGCAGCGGCAGGGAGCTGCTTCGGCTGCGCGGCCGGCCCCGGGCGGCGCCGAGACGCCGCTTCGTCCTGCGTCCTTCGCGTTCGATCGGGATGCCGGCCCCGAGCGAAACGCCGGGGGGCCGCCTGCGGCATCAGGGATCCGCAAGCCCTGTCCGACCGTCGCGGACGGACTGCGCGGCTTGCACCATCCCCCTGCCCGCCACTCGGGCACGTCGATCACACGATTTGGCGTTGCGCATGACCCGGTTGTCGAGGCTACCATCGGGCCATGACGCATCTGACCCCATCGCGTGACGGCCGCCTCACCCGGCGTGCCTTTGTCGGTGCCGCGACGGCTCTCGTCGCCGCTCCGGCACGCACCGCGAACCGGCCGTTCCGCTTCGGGCTGACGCCGGTCTTTCCCGATGACGAGCGCGAGCTACTCGACCATCTTGAGGAGTACATTGCCGGCGCGATCGACAGCGAGGTCGAATTCGTGCAGCGGCGCACCTACAAGGAGATCACCGCGCTGCTGATGCTCGGGGATCTCGATGCGGCATGGTTGTGCGGCTATCCGTTCCTGCAATACGCGGCGGCACTCGAGGTGCTGGCGCTGCCGCTCTGGCGGGGCGCCTCGCGGTATCGCGCCTATGTCATCGGGGCGGCCGGGCGCGACATCGGCGGGCTGGATGCGCTGCGCGGCGACATCCACGCCTATTCCGATCCGGACTCGAACTCCGGCTACCTCGTGACGGTTTCCGAGCTGGTCGATCGGGGCGAGCGCCCGGAGGAGTTCTTCGCGCGCAGCTTCTTCACCTTCGGCCACAGCAATGTGGTGCAGGCCGTCGCGCGGGGGCTGGCAGATTCGGGTAGCGTCGACGGCTATGTCTGGGAGGTGCTGGCGGCGCGCCGGCCGGAGCTCACGGCGCGCACGAGAATCCTCTGGCGCTCGGACTGGTTCGGCTTTCCGCCCATCGTCACCCGGCGCCAGCGCCCCGCGCATGGCGCGACCGAGACCCTTGCCGCAGCGCTTCGGGCCATGCCGCGCGACCCGCTCGGGCGGCGGACGCTGAAGCTGCTGCATCTCGACGGTTTCGCGCCGGCGCAGGGAGCCGATTTTTCGGGTATTGCGGCACGGATGCGCATGCTCGGGGAGCGGGAGGAATGATCCGGGCGCCTGCGATTCCGCTGACCCTGCGGGTGCCGCTGATCGTTGCGGTGCTGATGGTCGCCGTGGGCGTGATGGCCTCGCAGCTCGTGATGGCGGCGCTGGCGACCTCGCACGAGCGCCAGCTGCGCGAACTCGCACGCACGCAGTTCACGACCCTGTCGCATGCGCTGGCGCCCATGGCGGTGCGCGAGGATGTGTGGGGGATGTTCGATCTGCTCGACCGCAGCGTGGCGCGCGGCGCGGGGCTCAGCGCCGCGCGCCTCACCCTGGTGGGCGCGGATGGCCGGGTGGCGGTGTCGAGCGATCCGCGCGCCGCGCCTATCGGCAGCGGCGGCACCGAACTGCGCGCCGGCGCACAGCCGCTCGACGGCTTCGATTACGACGGTGATGCGGAGCGGATCACCCTGCGAAGCCCGCTCGAGCATCGCGGCCGCGCGCTCGGCGCCCTGGTGATCGATTTCGACGCGCGCGGGCTGGCCGCCGAGCGCCGCGCCGCGTGGCGCTGGCTGGTGCTGGGCAATGCGGCGGCGACGCTCACGCTGGCGGGGGCGGGGTTCGTGGTCGTGCGCCGGTTGCTGCGCCCGGTCGCGAAGCTCGCCGCGCAGATGCAGCCGCAGGCCGGGCCGCCGGAGCCGTTCGCGCCCGAACGCATCCCCGAGCGCGATCCCGAACTCGCCCGCCTCTATCACAGCTACAACCAGATGCTGCACGCCGAGCAGGAGCGCGTGGACGCGCAGCTTCGCCTCGCCGAGCGCGAGCGCCTGGCCGGGCTCGGCCGGCTCGCCGGCAGCCTCGCCCACGAGATCAACAACCCGCTCGGCGGGCTGCTCAACGCCACCGACACGATACGCCGCTACCCGGACCGCCCCGAGGTCGTGCACAGCTCGGCGGAACTGCTCGATCGCGGGCTGCGGCATCTGCGCGATGTCGTTCGCGCCACGCTGGATGCCCATCGCGGCGGGCGCGCCCGCAGCCCGCTGAGCACGGCCGATCTCGACGATCTGCGCCTACTCGTCGAGCCGGAGCTCGCGCAGCGGGGCCAGTCGCTCGACTGGCGGGTGACGGCGCGCGATGGCGACCTCGCCGCGCTGCCGGGCGGGCCGCTGCGCCAGATCGGGCTCAACCTGCTGCTCAATGCCAGCGCGGTCGCCGGCGAAGGCGGCGCGGTGGGCCTCGAGGTGAGCGCCGATGACGACGCGCTGTGCCTGTGCGTGAGCGATACGGGGCCGGGGCTTGACGAGGCGCTGCGCCCGCGGCTGCTCGATGCGGCGCCGGTGGCCGAGGGCGGCGGGGTCGGCCTGCGCCTCGTCGGGGAACTCACCCGCGAGCTCGGCGGCGAGGTCGCGCTCGACAGCACGGCAGCGGGGTGGAACCGTGTGCGCATCCACCTGCCGCTGGCGCGGCGCGGGGAGGACGCGGCATGATGCTATCGGGCTACACGATGGCACTCATCGAGGATGACGAGATCATGGGCGGCTCGCTGCATCAGCGCCTGCAACTCGAGGGGGCGCGGGTGATCTGGCACAAGACGCTGCACCGCGCCGTCGGCGCCCTGCGCACCCCCGCCCAGCCCATCGACGCCGTGATCTGCGATATCCGCCTGCCCGATGGCGACGGCGAGGAACTCTTTGCCACGCTGAGCGCGCATGGCGCGCCGCCGCCCTTCCTGTTCCTGACCGGGCATGGCGACACCGGGCAGGCGGTGCGGCTGATGCGCTCGGGGGCCGCCGACTACATGCTCAAGCCGTTCGACATGAACGCCTTTCTCGAGCGGCTCACACAGATCCTCGCCGCCGCCGAGGCCCCTGCCGAGGGGCCGTGGCTCGGTGTCTCGGCGGCGGCGCAGGCCGTCGAGGCCGATGCGGCGCGGCTTGCCGGGCGCGACGATCCGGTGCTCATCCTCGGCGAGGGCGGCACCGGCAAGTATCGCGTCGCGCGGCAGATCCACGCCCTCTCCGAGCGCCGCGCGGCGCCGTTCCACGCACTCGACCTGACGCGCCAGCGCGACGCGGAGGCCGCGCTCTTCGGCGGCGGCGGCGCGGCGGGGCTGTTGTCCGAGGCGGAGGACGGGGTGCTCTTTCTCGCGCAGATCGCGGCGGCGCCCGATGCGTTGCAGGCACGGCTGCTCGAGGCGATCTGGGCGCGCGAGGGGCCGCGCATCCTGCTCGGCAACACCCCCGAAATCGCCGCGCAAGGCGATGCCGGAGCGCTGCGCGCGGATCTCTACTACCATGTCTGCGCCTTCGGCCTGACCGTGCCGCCGCTGCGCGCGCGCCCGGAGGATGCGGTATGGCTCGCCGCGCGGCTCTTCGCGGGGATGAATGCCCGCCGCGAGACGAAGCTCGCCGGGCTCGGCGCCCATGCCGAGATGGCGATTCGTGCGCATGACTGGCCGGGCAATGGCCGCGAGCTGCGCGCGCGGCTCGCGCGGGCCATGGCGCTGGCGCAGGGCACGCATCTGCGGGTGTCGGACCTTTTCGAGCAGGCGCAACCCGCCGAACCCGAATCCCCGATCGAACCGCTCGCCGAGGCCCGCGCCGCGGCCGAGCGCGCCCATATCCGCCGCGCACTCGAGGCGACGGGCGGCAATGTCTCGGATGCGGCGCGGCTCCTGCGCGTTGCGCGCACGACGCTTTGGGAGAAGATGCACAAGCTCGGCCTGTCGGGCTGAGGCTGTCCGGAAATCCGAACAACCGCGCCCGCGGGACTGTCCGGTTTTCCGAACGACCCTGAAATCCATTCTGTGGCAAGGGGTTACCGCCGCAGTGGCAGCGCTTGCTCGCACCCCGGACGGTCCGGGCGCGTGGTATGCTGAGCTTGAGACCGAGCCAGGGGCGCCATGCACCCGCGCCAGGGAGGACCGTTTGGAGACTGCCGCCGAGGACGAGGGCCGCGTACCGCGCGCGACGCCGCACGCGGCGGCCTGCCTGTCGGTCCAGCGGCCGGTGCTCGCGGGCGAGACCGCCTGCACCGCCTGCGCGCGCGCCTGCCCCGCGCAGGCGATCGGCATCGGCCCACGCCGCGTCGGGATCTCGGCGGCGGCCTGCACCGGCTGCGGGCTGTGCGCCGCCGC
>SLQD01000024.1 GCA_007131685.1 Paracoccaceae bacterium
CCGGGTCCGGCGCCGCGTCCGATCATGCGGATCGCCGCGCCGCGTTGCCGGGCGATGCCGCCGCCGCGGACCCGGACACGGCGCGCGCCGCCGCGCCGGGGCTCTTCGCGGTCTCCGACGACGGCGTGCGGGTGCTGCAATACGCCGAAGTCGGCGCCGCGCCGCAGGTGATGGACGAAATCGTGGTGGATGCGATCGCCTATGGCGAGGCGGGACAGGTTTCGCTGACCGGGCGCGGCGCCGGCGCACAGCAGGGGCGGGTGCGCATCTCGATCGATGACCGCGAGATCGCCATGGCCCCGATGACGCCCGATGGCGGCTGGGAGGCCGAGCTGCCCGATATCGCCCCCGGCGACTATACGCTGCGCGTCGATCAGCTCGATGCGGCGGGGAAGGTGGAATCGCGCTTCGAGACGCCGTTCCGGCGCGAATCGCCCGAACAGATCGCCCGGCTCGCCCCCGATGCAGGCGGCCACGACCGCAGCGGTGTGGTCACGGTTCAGCCGGGCTACACGCTGTGGGGCATCTCGCGCAGCCATTACGGGCGCGGGATCCTCTACGTCCAGGTCTTCGAGGAGAATCGCGACCGGATCCGCGACCCCGACCTCATCTTCCCCGGCCAGGTCTTCGACATCCCCGAGATCCCGCGCGAGCAGATCGAGACGCTGCCCTGAGCCCGCGCTGGCGCGCGCCGGTCGCGGCGGCTATGTCGTGACTGCCAGCCAGGGAGCCAGCATGTCCGCGCGCGCCGACACCGACCAGAGCAATGACGCCGAGGCGCAGGCCGCCATCACCGACGCCGCCGAGCGGCGTGGCAATATCCGCACCGTGCGCCGCGTGGCGCCCTATCTTTGGCCCAGCGATGCGCCCTGGGTGCGCAAGCGTGTCGTGGTGTCGCTCGCGGCGCTGGTGCTCGCCAAGCTGATCGCTGTGGCCACGCCGTTCTTCTACAAGGCGGCCGTCGATGTCCTCGGCGGCGATGCGGAGGGCTCGGCCTGGATGCTGGCCATCGGGGCGGTGGGGCTGACTGTGGCGTACGGCATGGCGCGGCTGCTGAATTCGGGCTTTCAGCAGCTGCGCGACGCGCTTTTCGCCCGCGTCGGCCAGCGCGCGCTGCGCCGCATCGCGCTCGAGACCTTCCGGCACATTCACCGCCTGAGCCTGCGCTTTCACATCGGCCGCCAGACGGGCGGGCTGTCGCGCATCATCGAGCGCGGGGTGAAGGGCGTCGATTTCCTGCTGCGCTTCCTGCTGTTCTCGATCGTGCCGCTCGCGCTCGAGCTGATGCTGATCGGCGGCGTGCTCTTCGTGCTGTTCGATGTCTCCTATCTCTTCGTGGTTATGGCCACGATCGGGCTCTACGTCTGGTTCACCTTCAAGGTCACCGAGTGGCGGGTGCGCATCCGCCGCGAGATGAACGCCCAGGACACCGACGCCAACCAGAAGGCGATCGACAGCCTGCTCAATTTCGAGACGGTGAAGTATTTCGGCGCCGAGGGGCGCGAGGCGGAGCGCTATGACGGCGCGATGGCAGGCTACGAGACCGCCGCCGTCAAGACGGGGGTCTCGCTCGCCTTTCTCAATTTCGGCCAGGCGCTGATCATCACGACGGGACTCGTCACCGTGATGGTGATGGCCGCGATCGGGGTGGAGCGCGGGGACCTGACGGTGGGCGATTTCGTGATGGTCAATGCCTACATGATCCAGATCACCACGCCGCTGGGGTTCCTGGGCACGGTGTATCGCGAGATCCGGCAGGCGCTTGTCGATATGGGGCAGATGTTCGACCTGCTCGAGACCCCCGCCGATGTCGAGGACGCGCCCGATGCGCGCCCCTTGCGGGTGCCGCGCGGCGAGGTGGTGTTCGAGCGGGTGAGCTTTGGCTACGAGCCCGCGCGCCCGATCCTGCGCGGCGTCGATCTGCGTGTCGCGCCGGGGGAGACGGTGGCGCTGGTGGGGCCGTCGGGGTCGGGCAAGTCCACGATCGGGCGGCTGCTGTTTCGCTTCTACGATGTCACCGAGGGCGCGATCCGCATCGACGGGCAGGATCTGCGCGAGGTCACCCAGGAGAGCCTGCACGCCGCCATCGGGGTGGTGCCGCAGGACACCGTGCTTTTCAACGACACGATCTTCTACAACATCGCCTATGGCAACGCCGAGGCCACGCGCGCCGAAGTCGAGGCCGCCGCGACGGCCGCGCGGATTCACGATTTCATAACCTCGTTGCCGGAAGGTTATGAAACGAGGGTCGGAGAGCGCGGGCTCAAGCTGTCGGGGGGCGAGAAACAGCGCGTCGGCATCGCCCGGACCCTTCTGAAGGATCCGCCGATCCTGCTGCTCGACGAGGCGACGAGCGCGCTGGATACCGGCACCGAGCAGGACATCCTCGAGGCGCTGCGCCGGCTGGGGCAGGGGCGCAGCGTCATCACCATCGCGCATCGTCTCTCGACGGTGATCGACGCCGACCGCATCGTCGTGCTCGATGGCGGCGTGGTGCGCGAGCAGGGCACGCATGGCGAACTGCTCGCCGCCGGCGGGGCCTATGCGCGGATGTGGCGCCAGCAGGGTCAGGAGAGCGCCAGCGCGCCGTAAGCCCGGCCGCGGGAATGACGGCCGCGTAACGCGGCGGGACCGGAGAGCCGCGTGCCGCGACCGCCTCGGGAGGGATGGTCATGCCCGGCTGATCCGTGCCGCGCGAGCCATGCGCCGCCGGCGCGCGACGGCAGGACTGCACTCGCCGCGCCCCGGCGCAGCGCGGGGCCACGACTTGCGCCCGGCCCCCCTACTGCGCCATCGCCGCGAGCACCCGTGCCCAGCTGCGCATGCCCTTGTGAAAGGCGTCGAGGTCGTATTTTTCGTTGGGGGAGTGGATCTGGTCGTCGTCGCGGCCGAAACCGATCAGCATCGCGTCCATGCCGAGCTCGCGCTTGAAATGCCCCGCGATGGGGATCGAGCCGCCCGAGCCCACGAAGGCAGCCGGGCGCGGCCATTCATCCGACAGCGCCTGGCGCGCCTGCTCGAAGGCGGGGTGGTCGATGGACATCCGGCTCGCCGGGGAGGCGCCGTGGTCGGAAAATTCGACGCTGCAATCGGGCGGCAGGGTGTCGCGGACGTATTGCCGGAAGGTCTCGCGGATCGCGAGCGGGTCCTGATCGCCGACGAGGCGGAAGCTGACCTTGGCGCGCGCCTGCGCCGGCAGCACGGTCTTGAAGCCGTCGCCCTGGTAGCCGCCGCCGATGCCGTTGAACTCGCAGGTCGGGCGCGACCACAGCATCTCGAGCGCGCTGCGCCCGGCCTCGCCGGCGAGCTGCGACAGCCCCACCGAGCCGAGGAAGGCCCGCGCATCGAAGCCGAGCGCCTCCCATTGCGCGCGCACCTCGTCCGAAATCTCGGGCACGCCCTCGTAGAAGCCCGGCAGCGTCACGCGCCCCTCGGCGTCGTGCAGCCCTGCGAGCACCCTCGACAGCGCTCGGATCGGGTTCATGGCCGGGCCGCCGAACATCCCCGAATGCAGGTCCTTCGACGGCCCCGTGACCACGAGCTCCTCGCCCAGCAGGCCGCGCAGCATCGTGGTGATTGCGGGGGTCTCACGGTCGAACATGCCGGTGTCGCAGATCAGCGCAAGATCGGCGGTGAGTTCGTCCGCATTCTCGCGCATGAACGGCACCAGCGACGGCGAGCCCGATTCCTCCTCGCCCTCGAGCATCACCGAAACCTTGACCGGCAGCGCCCCGTGCACCGCCACCCAGGCGCGGCAGGCCTCGATGAAGGTCATCAGCTGGCCCTTGTCGTCGGCCGCGCCGCGCCCGCGGATCACCTTGCCCGCCGGCGTGTCCTCGACGGCCGGGTCGAACGGGTCGCGGTCCCACAGCTCGAGCGGGTCGACCGGCTGCACGTCGTAGTGGCCGTAGAACAGCACATGCGGCCCCGGCCCGGCGCCATGCGCCATCACCATCGGATGGCCCGCCGTCGCGCGCTTGTCGGCGGCGAGCCCGAGGCTCGAAAGATCCGCCGCGAGCCAGTCCGCGGCGCGGTCGCACTCGGCCTTGTAGGCCGGGTCCGTCGAGATCGACGGGATGCGCAGGAGCGCGTTCAGCCGCTCGAGCGCGTCGGGCAGCGTCTCGTCGATGCGCACGAGGACCGGATCGAGCGCCGAGGGATCGGACATGGCGGGGCTCCTGTGGATGTGGGTCGCGCGAAGCGTATCACCCGCGCGCCCGGTGTCCAGCCCGGCCCGGGCAGCGGCGTTTTGTAACGGTTCCATAGCGGCGCCGAATTGCATATCAAGGGAGAAGAACGAGGCCGGCCGAGCCAGGAGCCAGGGGAGACCCGCCGTGAATTACGATGCCGCCATCGAAACCGCCCTGAGCCGGCTCCACGAGGAGGGCCGCTACCGAACCTTCATCGACGTCGAGCGCCGATGCGGCGCCTTCCCGCGCGCGATCTGGCGCCATCCCGACGGCAGCGAGCGCGAGATCACCGTCTGGTGCGGCAACGACTATCTGGGCATGGGGCAGCACCCCGACGTGCTGGCGGCGATGCACGAAGCGCTCGACGCCACCGGGGCCGGCTCGGGCGGCACGCGCAACATCTCGGGCACCACGGCCTATCACAAGCGGCTCGAGGCAGAGATCGCCGATCTGCACGGCAAGGAGGCGGCGCTCGTCTTCACCTCGGCCTATATCGCCAATGACGCGACGCTCTCCACGCTGCCGCGGCTTCTCGACGGGCTGATCATCTATTCCGATGCGCTCAACCACGCCTCGATGATCGAGGGGATCCGCCGCAATGGCGGGCACAAGCGGGTCTTTCGTCACAACGATGTCGGGCATCTGCGCGAGCTGCTGGCGGCGGACGATCCGGCGGCGCCGAAGCTGATCGCCTTCGAATCGGTCTACTCGATGGATGGCGATTTCGGCCCGATCGCGGAAATCTGCGATCTGGCGGAGGAGTTCGGCGCGCTGACCTACATGGACGAGGTCCACGCCGTGGGCATGTATGGCCCGCGCGGCGGCGGCGTCGCCGAGCGTGAAGGGCTCATGGACCGCATCGACATCATCAACGGCACGCTCGCCAAGGCGTATGGCGTGATGGGCGGCTACATCGCGGCGCGCGCCAATCTGTGCGACGCGATCCGCTCTTACGCGCCGGGTTTCATCTTCACCACCTCGCTGCCGCCGGCGGTGGCGGCCGGGGCGGCGGCCTCGGTGCGCCATCTCAAGACCGACCAGGGCCTGCGCGATCGCCAGCAGGAGCAGGCACGCATCCTCAAGACGCGGCTCAAGGGGCTCGGGCTGCCGATCATCGACCATGGCAGCCATATCGTGCCCGTGCATGTCGGCGATCCGGTGCATTGCAAGGCGATCTCGGACATGCTGCTCGAGGATTTCGGCATCTATGTGCAGCCGATCAACTTCCCCACCGTCCCGCGCGGGACCGAGCGCTTGCGCTTCACCCCGTCGCCGGTGCATGAGGGTCCGATGGTCGACAAACTCGTGCACGCGCTGGACGCACTCTGGTCACATTGTGCGCTGAACCGTGCCGAGATGTCCGCCTGACGCCGCGCGAGTGCTTTCAATCGACCGCGCATCTGGTAATCTGTAACCGGTTGGTGGGCGTGAGTCGCGGGCGCTGCGGGACGATGCCGCGGTGCAGAAGAAAGAGGCAGCATGGATGATCGGGCGCAAGGCGCACCCCTCGCCGCAGGATCAGGACAAGCCCATGAGCTTTGACGATTACGATCTCCGCCTCGGAGACATCATGCGCGGCGAGCGGGCAACGCTCGGCAAGTCGCTGCTCGATGTGCAGCGCGAGTTGAAGATCCGCGCGAATTATATCGCCGCGATCGAGGACTGCGACATCGCGCAATTCGAATCGCAAGGCTTCATCGCCGGGTATGTGCGCTCCTATGCGCGGTATCTCGGGCTCGATCCGGAATGGACCTTCGCGCGGTTCTGCGACGAGGCCGGTTTCGCGGTCAGCGACGGGTTGTCGCTCACGGCGGCCAAATCCACCGAGCCGCGGCCGCTGCGCGCCGATGCGCCGGACCCGCTGGCCAACCCGGCGATCAATTTCATCCCCCCGCGCGAGTCGGTGTTCAGCCGCATCGAGCCGGCTGCCATCGGGTCGGTCACCATCCTTGTCGCGCTGATCGGGGCGGTGGGCTACGGCGGCTGGACGGTGCTGCAGGAGGTGCAGCGCGTGCAGATCGCGCCGACGGATCGTAGCCCCGATGTCGTCGCGCAGCTGGACGCGGCGCCGGCCTTTGGCGATATCGCCTCGGCGCAGGAGGCCGAGCTGAACATGCCCGGCGCCGACGCCTTCGACCGGCTCTACCGCCCGCAGGCGCTCGAAGCGCCGGTGCTCACCGCGCGCGACGGTCCGATCGCGACCATCAATCCCCATTCCGGCACCTCCGGGACTGCGGACCGTGCCCGCATTGCCGATGCGCGCGATCTCGTCGGGCGCGGCGGCCGAATGGCGAGCGTGTCGCCCGAGCGTGCCGGCGAAGACTCCGGCGCGCGCGCGCCGGACGGCGAGCTGTCGGTGGCCGAGGCCGTCGCCGATTCGGTCGCCGAGCGGCTGCGCGAGGGGATGGGGCAGGCCGATGAGGCGGTCGCGGATGCGGCGGATGTGCAGGTCGTCGAGGATGCCGCGCCGGCGGTGGAAATCCTCGCGGTGAGCGAGGCGTGGATGCGGGTCACCGGCGCCGACGGCACCATCCTGATGGAGCGGGTCCTCGCCGAGGGCGAAACCTATGCCGTCCCGCAGACGGAAGAGCCGCCGCGGCTGCGTGTGGGCAACTCCGGCGCGGTCTATTTCGTGGTCGGCGACGCGACCTACGGGCCCGTCGCCCCCGGCGCGCAGGTTGTCGACAATGTGGCGCTCTCGGCCGAGTCGCTGACCAGCGAGCTTGCCGCCGCCGATCCGGACAGCAATCCCGATCTGCGCGAGGCCGTCGCCATCGCTGCCGCCGCCGACTGATCCGCGCGCCCATTGCCGCGCCGGGGCGGGGCGGCTAGGTTGCGGCGCAACTGATCCAGAAGGGACACCGCGCGATGACGCACAACCCGATCCGGCCGTGGCGCAATATCGAGCGGCGCAAGTCGCGGCGCATCCATGTCGGCTCGGTGCCCGTTGGCGGCGATGCGCCGATCACCGTGCAGACCATGACCAACACCGATGGCAGCGATGCGCGCGCCACGCTCGCCCAGATCGAGGCTTGCGCCGAGGCCGGCGCCGACATCGTGCGCGTCTCCGCCCCCGACGAGGTCACCACGCGCGCGATGCGCGAAATCTGCCGCGAAAGCCCGGTGCCGATCGTCGCCGACATCCATTTTCACTACAAGCGCGCCATCGAGGCTGCCGAGGCCGGCGCGGCCTGCCTGCGCATCAACCCGGGCAATATCGGCAGCCGGGAGCGCATCCGCGAGGTGATCTGCGCGGCAAAGGATCACGGCTGCTCGATCCGCATCGGGGTCAATGCCGGCTCTCTCGAGCGGCACCTGCTAGAGAAATACGCCGAGCCCTGCCCGGAGGCGATGATCGAGTCGGGGCTCGAGCATATCCGCATCCTCGAGGAGAACGATTTTCACGAGTTCAAGATCAGCGTGAAGGCCTCGGACGTGTTCCTCGCCGCCGCCGCCTACCAGGGTCTTGCCGACGCGACGGATGCGCCGATCCATCTGGGCATCACCGAGGCGGGCGGGCTGATGTCGGGCACCATCAAGTCCGCGATCGGGCTTGGCAACCTGTTGTGGATGGGGATCGGCGACACGCTGCGGGTGTCGCTTTCGGCCGACCCGGTCGAAGAGGTGCGCGTGGGCTACGAGATCCTGAAATCGCTCGGCCTGCGCCACCGCGGGGTCAACATCATCTCCTGCCCGTCCTGCGCGCGCCAGGGTTTCGACGTGATCGCCACGGTGCAGACCCTCGAGGAGCGGCTCGCGCATATCAAGACGCCGATGAGCCTGTCGATCATCGGCTGCGTCGTGAACGGCCCCGGCGAGGCGCTGATGACGGATGTGGGCTTTACGGGGGGCGGCGCGGGTTCCGGCATGGTCTATCTCGCGGGCAAGCAGAGCCACAAGATGTCCAATGACGAGATGATCGACCATATCGTCGAACAGGTCGAGAAGCGCGCCGCCGAGATCGAGGCCACCGCCGCGAGCGCCGACAAGGCGGCGGAGTAGCGCCGCCGGGCGGGGGTGTCGCGGCGGTTCAGTCGGCGCGCAGACCCGCGACCATCTCCTCCATCGCCGCGAGCGGGACATAGCCGCGCATCATCTGGTCCTCGAGCACGAAGCTCGGCGTGCCCTCGATGCCGAGACGCTGTGCGAGGGCGCGGTTTTCCTCGATGACCTCGTCCACGGCCTCGCTGTGCATGCGCTCGGCAATGGCATCGGTGTCGAGGCCGAGATTGTCGGACAGGCCGAGCAGCATGTCCTCGCTGATCGCGCCCGAATGGGTCATCAGCGCGTCGTGCACGCCGGCATAGGGGTCGTCGCCGGCCTCCTGCAGCACCGCGATGGCAAACCGAGCCGCGAGTTCAGAGTCGGGACCGAGAATCGGCAGCTCCTTGACGATGAGCCGCACATCCTCGTCACGCTCGATCAGCTCCATGAGGTCGGGATAGGCGCGGTGGCAGAAGCCGCAGCGGTAATCGGCGAATTCCACGAGCGTGACATCCCCGTCGGGATTGCCCGCGACCCAGTCGCTGTCCGAGTCGAAGATCTCCGCGGCATTGGCGGCGATCAGCTCGCCATCGTCAACCGCCCCGGCCGCGGCCTGCCGCTCTTCGAGCAGCTGCACCGCCTCGATGATGATCTCGGGATTCGAGAGAATGTAGGCGCGCACCTCGGCATGGAAGGCCTCGCGCTCGGTGTCGGTCATCTCGGTGAGGTCGAAGCCGCCGGCCTGCGCGGCGGGGGCGACCGTCGCGAGGGCGAGCGCGGCGGGGGCGAGGGCGCGGAACATGCGGGAACTCTCCGTTCGTCGTGTCGGGTGGCGCGCAGCATGCCAGATCGTGGCGTCAAGGCAAGGCGCGGCGATCGGCCCCGCGCGCCGCCCCGCTGCCGGCGCGATCACGGTTCGGAGAGCGCCGGCGCCGATCGGCAGGGATCGGCCATCGCCCGACCGCGTTCGTTTTGACCATGGCGGTCAGGGCAAGTATAACGCCCCGTCAGATGCGGGAGAGCAGACTGTGCTCAGGGCGATACTATCCATATTCGGCGCGATCTTCAGCCTGCTGACCATGGGGCTTGTCGCCGCCGCGGTCGTGATCGCGGGGGCGTTCTGGTATTACGCGCGCGATCTGCCCGGTCACGAGGCGCTCGCCGAATACAGCCCGCCCACGATCAGCCGCGTCTATTCCGGCGAGGGCATGCTGATCGACGAGTTCGCGCAGGAGCGCCGGCTCTTCGCGCCCGTCGCGGACATTCCCGACCACGTCAAGAACGCGTTCATCTCCGCCGAGGACAGCAATTTCCACGACCATCCCGGCTATGATCCGCGCGGCATTCTCGTGGCCGCCTATGACGCGATCGCGAGCCGCGGCGAGGTGCTGCGCGGGGCCTCGACCATAACCCAGCAGGTGACCCGCAACTTCCTGCTTACCGCCGACCGCACCGGCGAACGCAAGATCCAGGAGATCATCCTCGCCACCCGGCTCGAGCAGACGCTCGACAAGGACGCGATCCTCGAGCTCTATCTCAATGAGATCTTCCTCGGGCAGAACTCCTACGGAGTCGTCGCCGCCGCGCAGACCTATTTCAACAAGACCCTCGACGAGCTCGAACTGCACGAGGCCGCCTTCCTCGCCGCGTTGCCGCAGGCGCCCTCGCGCTATCACCCGGTGCGCGCGCATGACCGCGTGCTGGAGCGGCGCAACTGGGTGCTCGGGCAGATGGAACGCAACGGCTACATCGACGCGGCGCAGCTCGAGGCCGCGCGCGCCGAGCCGCTGAGCACCGTCCAGAGCGGCGATTTCGAAGCCTTCAGCGCCTCGCTGCCGCCGCGCGACTATTTCACCGACGAGATCCGCCGCCAGCTCGCCGGGGACTTCGGCGAGCAGGAATTTTTCGGCGGCGGGCTGACGATCCGCGCCACGGTCGATCCCGAGATGCAGGATGTCGCCGCGCGGTCGCTGCGCGACGGGCTGCAACGCTACGACCGTCAGCAGGGTATCTGGCGCGGCACGGGCGAGCGGCTCGAAACGGACCTTGGCGACGAGGACGCCTGGCGCGCGGCCCTGCGCGCCGCCGCGGTGCCGCGCGACATCGATGGCTGGCGTGCGGCCGTCGTGCTCGCGACGGAGGGCGATACCGCGACGCTCGGGATCGAGGGGCTGGGCCCGGCACCGGGCGGCGACGTGGTCGAGGCCGATGACGTGACCTGGGCGCGGCCGCAGAACCCGGACGGCACCTTCGGCGATCGCGCGCAGGTGCCCGGCGATCTCGTGTCGCAGGGCGATGTCGTGCTCGTCGCCCCGCTCGACGAGGCCGACTCCGAGCGCCGCCGCTGGTCGCTGCGCCAGGTGCCCGAGGTGCAGGGCGGGCTGATGGCGATGGATGTCGATACCGGCCGCGTGATCGCCATGCAGGGCGGCTTCTCCTATCAGCATTCCAGCTTCAATCGCGCCACCCAGGCGCGGCGCCAGCCCGGCTCGGCCTTCAAGCCCTTCGTCTTCGCGGCGGCGCTCGATTCGGGCTACAACCCGGCCACGATCGTGATCGACGCGCCGATCGAGGTCGACACCGGCGGTGACATCTGGCGGCCCACCAATTACTCGGACCGCTTCTACGGCCCCACCCCGGTACGCACCGGGATCGAGATGTCGCGCAACCTGATGACGGTGCGCCTCGCGCGCGAGATCGGCATGGACAGGGTGGCCGATTACGCGGAGCGCTTCGGCGTCTATGACCAGATGCAGGGCAACCTCGCCAACGCGCTGGGCAGCCAGGAGACCACGCTGCACGACATGGTCGCGGCGTTCGCGATGTTCGCCAACGGTGGCGAGCGCGTCGAGCCGACGCTGGTGGACCGGGTGCAGGACCGCTGGGGCGAAACCATCTACAGGCACGATCCGCGCGACTGCACCGAGTGCGACGCGCGCGATCTCGCCCCGGGGCGCGCGCCCTTCATCGCGGCCGATCGCGAGCGGGTGATGGACGAGGTGACCGCCTATCAGCTCACCTCGATGATGGAGGGGGTCGTCCAGCGCGGCACCGCGAGCCGGATCGACCTTCCCGTGCCGATCGCCGGCAAGACCGGCACCACCAACAACACCCGCGACGTGTGGTTCGTGGGCTTTTCCTCCAATATCGTCGCCGGCTGCTATGTCGGCCATGACAGCCCGCGCCCGCTCGGCGCGGGCGCCTCGGGCGGCGGCACATGCGGGCCGATCTTCGAGGATTTCATGCGCGAGGCGGTGGCGAAATACGGCGGCGGCCCCTTCGAGGTGCCCGTGGGCGGCGAGTTCATCCGCATCGATCGCTTCAGCGGCGAGCGCATGCCCGACGACGCCGAGGGCGAGAATATCGTGGCCGAATTCTTCCGCGCCGGCGAGGAGCCCGTCTTCGGCTCGGCGGCGCTGGTGGATGGCGGCTTCGAGATGGGCTCCAACCTGCCACTGTTCAATCCGCAGGAGGACGACCCGGACAGCATGCTCGAGGCCGGCGAGCCCGGCGGCGGCGATGACGATGACCGCGCGGATTTCGGCACCATCAGCTCGGGCGGGCTCTACTGAGCCGGCGGGTGTTGCCCGCCGGCCGGGTTTCGCGCTATCACCCCGCCGTATCCCCGATCGAGAGGCTCCTTCATGCGTGCCGAGGCGCAGTCCACCATCGACGCGATCCGCAAGTCGCTGCATCTGCTCGCGCAGCGGATCGATATCGAGACGGCCGATCATCGCATGGAGGAATACGATGCGATGGCCGAGGATCCCGAGCTGTGGAACGACCCCGCGCGCGCCCAGAAGCTCATGCGCGAGCGCCAGGCGCTGGTGGACAGCGTCGCGACCTATCGCAGTATCGAGCGCGAGCTCGACGACAATGTCGAACTCATCGAAATGGGCGAGGCCGAGGGCGATGACGAGGTCGTGCGCGAGGCCGAGGCGGCGCTCAAGGGTCTTGCCGAAAAGGCGCGAGCGCGCGAGCTCGAGGCCCTGCTCGATGGTGAGGCCGACGCCAACGACACCTATCTCGAGATCAATGCCGGCGCCGGCGGCACCGAGAGCTGCGACTGGGCGGCGATGCTGGCGCGGATGTATCTGCGCTGGGCCGAGGCGAAGGGCTACAAGACCGAGCTGATGAGCGAGAGCCCCGGCGACGAGGCCGGGATCCGCTCGGCCGCCTACCGGATCTCGGGCCACAACGCCTATGGCTGGCTGAAATCGGAGACGGGCGTGCACCGGCTCGTGCGCATCTCGCCCTTCGACAGCTCGGCCCGGCGGCACACTTCCTTCTGCTCGGTCTGGGTCTACCCGGTGGTGGACGACAATATCGAGATCGAGATCAACCCCGCCGATATCCGCGTCGACACGATGCGCGCCTCCGGTGCGGGCGGCCAGCATGTCAACACGACCGACTCGGCCGTGCGCATGACCCATATCCCGACCGGAATCGTGGTGACGAGCTCGGAGAAATCGCAGCACCAGAACCGCGACATCGCGATGAAGGCGCTGAAGTCGCGGCTCTACGACCTCGAGCTGCGCAAGCGCACCGAGAGCCTCCAGGAACAGCACGACGCCAAGGGCGATGCCGGCTGGGGCAACCAGATCCGCTCCTATGTGCTGCATCCCTACCAGATGGTGAAGGACCTGCGGACCGGCGTGGAAACCTCCGACACCGACGGGGTGCTCGACGGCGAACTCGACCGCTTCATGGCCGCGACGCTGGCGCTCAACGTCTCCGGGCTGAGCCGCGCCGAGGCGCAGAGCGAGGCCTGAGCCGCGCATGATCCGTCATCTTGCCGCAGTCGCGGCTTTGGCCTAACCTGCGCCCAAACGCAGGGAGGCCCGCATGACCGACCAGACCATGAGCGCGCCGTCGAACATCCCGCATCCGCGGGCGATCGGCCCGCAGGAGCTCGGCCGCATTCTGCGCGCCGGCTGGGAGGATTTCCGCAAGGCGCCGCAATTCGGGCTGTTCTTCGCGGCCTTCTACGTGGTGGGCGGCATCATCCTGTTCTACGGCTTCATCACGCTCGGCCAACCGTTCTGGTTCATCCCCTTCATGGTCGGTTTTCCCATCATCGCGCCATTCGCGGCGGTGGGGCTTTACGATGTCAGCCGGCGCATGGAACGTGGCGAGGCGCTGGAATGGGGATCGATCCTCGGCGTGCTCGTGGCGCAGCGCCACCGGCAGTTGCCGCTCATGGCGGTGGTGGTGATCATCGCCTTCGGTTTCTGGGTGATCCTTGCGCGGGTGATCTTCGCGCTGTTCTTCAGCCAGACGGGGATCGGCGGGGCCAGCCTCGGCATGCTGGTGTCGTGGAACGGCTTCGGCATGCTCGTGGTGGGCACGGCGGTCGGCGCGGCGATCGCGGCGGCGCTCTTTTCCGTCACCGTCATCAGCCTGCCGCTGCTGCTCGATCGCGAGGTCGATTTCATCACCGCGATGATCACGAGCTACACCACGGTTGTGGAGAACCCCAGGGTGATGCTGAGCTGGGCGGCGCTGATCGCGGGGCTGCTGTTCGCGGCGATGATCCCGGCCTTCCTCGGCCTGCTCGTGGTGTTGCCGGTACTCGGCCATGCGAGCTGGCACATGTATCGCGCCGTGCTGCCCGACTGACGCCTCAGCAGTTGGGCACGTTCACGGCGAGCCCGCCGAGCGAGGTCTCCTTGTATTTGTCGTTCATGTCGGCGCCCGTCTCGCGCAGCGCCTTGATGCAGTTGTCGAGCGGCATGAAATGCTGCCCGTCGCCGCGCAGCGCGAGGCTCGCCGCCGAAACGGCCTTGATCGCGCCGAGCGCGTTGCGCTCGATACAGGGCACCTGAACGAGCCCCGCAACCGGGTCGCAGGTCATCCCCAGATGGTGCTCGAGCGCGATCTCGGCGGCATTTTCGACTTGCTCCGGCGTGCCGCCCGACACCGCCGCGAATCCCGCCGCCGCCATCGACGCCGCCGCGCCAACCTCGGCCTGGCAGCCGCATTCGGCGCCCGAGATCGATGCGTTGTGCTTGACGAGCCCGCCGATCGCCGCCGCGGTGAGCAGGAACTCCCCCAGCCGCGCGCGCGACGCCCCGGGCACATGGTCGAGCCAGTAGCGCATCACCGCCGGCACCACGCCCGCCGCGCCATTCGTTGGCGCCGTGACGACCTGCCCGCCGGCGGCGTTCTCCTCGTTGACGGCCATCGCGTAGACGCTCATCCAGTCATTCACGATATGCGGCGCGGCGAGGTTGTGGCCGTGCTCGGCGCGCAGCCGGGCCGCGATCGCGCCGGCGCGCCGGCGCACGCGCAATCCCCCGGGCAGCGGCCCGTCGGCGGCGAGCCCGCGCGCGATGCAGTCCTCCATCACCGCCCAGATCCGCCCGATACCGTCCTCGATAGTGGCCGCATCGCGCACCGCGAGTTCGTTGGCGTGCTTCATTGCGGCGATGCTCAGCCCGCTGTCGCGCGCCATGGCGAGCATCTCGGCAGCCGACTCGAAGGGGTAGGCGACGGTGATCTGCGCCGCTCCGGCGCGCCCGGCCGCAAGCTCCTCGGCGGAGAGAACGAAGCCGCCGCCGATGGAGTAGTAGGTTCGCGACAGGAGCGCGTCGCCCTGGGCATCCGTGGCGGTGAGGATCAGCCCGTTGGCATGGCCGGGCAGGGCGGGACCGTAATCGAAGGCGAGATCGTGCGCGGGCGCGAAGGCGAGCGCGGGCAGCCCGGGCGGTGCAATGCGCCCGTCGCGGCGCATCTCGTCGAGCGTGCGCTCGGCGGCGGCGGCGTCGTAATCCTCGGGCGTGAACCCCGCGAGCCCGAGCATCACCGCGCGGTCGCTGGCATGGCCTGCCCCCGTGAATGCAAGCGAGCCGTGCAGCGAGGCGCGCAGGCCCGTCGCCGTGAAGGGTGAGGCGCGCAGCTCCTCCAGAAACCGCGCCGCGGCCAGCATCGGCCCCATCGTGTGGCTCGATGAGGGGCCGATGCCGATCTTGAACAGCTCGAAGACGGACAGGAACATGGGCGGGCCTTTCAGGTGGCGCTGCCTTCGGGCGGCGTGGCGGGAGCGGGGGCGGAGAAGGGCGCCGGGCCGAGCCCCTCGGCGCGCGCGGCGGCGCGCGCGGCCGGGTGATCGTCGAGGCTGCGGGCTAGCGCTTCGAGGCGCGGCGTCGCCGCGAGATCGAACCAGCCGGTACCGCCCGCGGGATAGAGCGCGCACCAGCGCAGGCAGCAGACGAGATAGAATTCGAGCGCGCCGGGGGCGGCGGGTGCGAGCGGGGCATGGGCGTCGAGGAGCGCGAGATGGCGCGCGATGCGCCGGGTGGTGAGCGCGTGATGCGCCGCCTGTGCCCCGTCGGGCGCGTAGAGCGCGGGATAGAACAGCGCGCGCAGATCGGCATGCAGGGTATTGGCGGTAAACAGCAGCCAGGACAACCAGGCGCCGCGCCCCCGGGCCTGCGCGGCCGGGGCGAGCCCGGCATGGCGCTCGGCGAGCCAGAGCAGGATCGCGGCGGTCTCGAAGACCGGGCCGTCCGGCGTCGCGAGCGCGGGGATGCGCCCGGCGGGATTGATTCGGCGATAGGCCGCGCCGTGCTGGGCGCCCGCGGCGCGGTCCACGAGTTGTGTCGCGTGGGGCACCCCGGCGGCGCCGAGCGCGAGGCGGATCACGAGCGAGGCATTGTCGGGCGCGTAATGAAGGGTCAGCATGTCTGCTCCTGCGTCGTGCCTGTCTGGCGCGCCGGCGCGGGTTTGTCATGCCCGAATCCGACCTGCCGCGCCGTGGATCGACCGCGCGAAGGGGTGCATCGCGCGGCGGCGCGCGTTAGGATCACCGCATCGTGAACAGGGGAGAAAGTCATGCGAGCGGCACCATTTTTCGGCGGAGCGACGGCGCTCTGTGCGCTGGCGGCAGTGATCGTTGCCTGCACGCCGCGCCCGTCGGCGCAGGCGGGGCACACGCTCTACGAGGACTACTGCGCCGCCTGTCATGGCCCCGGCGGCCAGGACGGCGCTCATCCCGATGCGCCCGATCTGACACGGCTGAGCGCCCGGAATGACGGCGAATTCCCCACCGGCCTGCTGCTGGCGCGGCTCGAGGGTTACGGCCAGGGGCTCCACGAGATCGCGGCGAGCGACATGCCACGCTATGCCCTGCTCATGGACGGGAGGCTCACACGGGTCGATCTGCCCGACGGGCGCCATACGCAGGTGCCGGTCAAGGTCGTGGCGATCAATCGGTATCTCGAGTCGATCCAGCGGTGAACGCGGCGGCCTGCGACCGATTTGCTCTCGCGCCGCGCGCGTTGCTGCCCTATATGGCGGGCAGGGCAAGACGGGGTCGGCATGACGGCAGGGGGGTCCGCGGCTGAGCGGGCGAAGTACGCCGCCGCGAAATACGCGGCAGACAGCGTTCAGGACGGGACGCGTCTCGGGCTCGGCACGGGCTCGACAGCGGCGTGGATGATCCGGTGCCTCGGCGAACGGGTGCGCGCTCAGGGGCTGCGGATCACCGGTGTGCCCACCTCGACGCGCACCGCAGAGCAGGCGCGCGGCGAGGGCATCCCGCTGGCGACACTCGACGAGGCCGGCTGGCTCGACCTCACGATCGACGGCGCCGACGAGTTCGACCCGGCGCTGGATCTGATCAAGGGCGGCGGCGGGGCGCTGCTTCACGAGAAGATCGTCGCGGCCGCCTCGGAGCGCATGATCGTGATCACCGACGCGGCCAAGGAAGTGGCCGCGCTCGGGGCGTTTCCGCTGCCGGTGGAGGTGATCGGTTTCGGGCTGCCCGCGACGCGCGCACTGATCGACGAGGTGCTCGCCGGGGCAGACGTGATGGGGCGCGACATCACGCTGCGCATGGACGGCGCGGCGCCGTTTCGCACCGATGAGGGCAACCTTGTCCTCGATCTCGCGCTCGGCCGCATCGGCGCGCCGCGCGACCTCGCGCTGCAGCTCAACCAGGTGCCCGGCGTGGTCGAGAACGGGCTCTTCGTGGACATGTGCGACGAGGTCGTGATCGGGCACGGCGACGGCCGCGTCGAGATCCGCGACGGCGCGAGCGGAACGGTCACGGGCGCGCGAATCGACACCGATGACGGCGACAACATCTTTCGCGATCATCTTTGACGACGACCGCCCGGGGGCGGCAGACGGAGTGTTGAATGGCGTTCGACTATGATCTTTTCGTGATCGGCGGCGGCTCGGGCGGGGTGCGCGCGGCACGCATCGCGGCGAGCGAGGGCGGCGCTTCGGTGGCGCTTGCCGAGGAAAGCCGCATGGGCGGCACCTGCGTGATCCGCGGCTGTGTCCCGAAGAAGCTCATGGTGTTCGCCGCAGATTTCCCCACCGCGATGGCCGATGCGCGCGCCTATGGCTGGCGGCTCGAGGCCGGCGGCTTCGACTGGCCGCGGTTTCGCACCTCCCTGCACGAGGAGCTCGCGCGCCTCGAGGGCATCTACCGCGCCAATCTGCAGCGCGCCGGCGTGAGCATCTTCGATCAGCGCGCCACCATCGAGGACGCGCACACCGTCGTGCTCGCCGATGGCCGCAGGGTCCGCGCGCGCCATATCCTTGTGGCCACGGGGGGGCGGCCCTGGCTGCCCGAGGCGGCGACTGCCGCCGGGGCGTTGAGCTCGGACGCGCTGTTCGATCTCGACAGCCTTCCGCGCAGCCTTTTGATCGTGGGCGGCGGCTATATCGCGAGCGAATTCGCCTCCATTTACAGCGGTTTCGGCGTCGAGGTGACGCAGTTCTACCGCGGTCAGCAGATCCTGCGCGGCTTCGATGACGAGGCGCGCGAGCATGTCGCCGGGGCGATGCGCGCGCGCGGTGTCGGGCTCGAGACCGAGACGGATGTCGCCGCGATCGACCGCGTCGCGGACGGCTTTCGGGTCACGGATTCACAGGGGCGCGTGCGCGTCTTCGAGCAGGTTCTCTACGCCACAGGGCGCGCGCCCAACACGGGCGGGCTCGGGCTCGAGGCGGCCGGGGTCGCGCTCGGGCCGCGCGGCGAGGTGCCGGTGGATGCGCATTCGCAGACCGCCGTGCCGTCCATCCATGCCGTCGGCGACGTCACCGACCGGATCAATCTCACGCCGGTCGCGATCCGCGAGGGCGAGGCCTTCGCGCGCACGATGTTCTGCGCCACGCCGCGTGCGGCCGATCACGACCTCGTGGCCAGCGCGGTCTTCACCCGCCCCGAGATGGGCGCGGTGGGCCTGACCGAGGCCGAGGCCGCCGCGCAGGGCCCCGTCGAGATCTACAGCGCGGCGTTTCGTCCGATGCATTCATCCTTTGCCCGGCGCGACGATCGTGCCATGATGAAGCTTGTGGTGCGCCGCGTGGACCGGAGGGTTCTCGGGTGCCATATCGTCGCGGATGGCGCCGGAGAGATGATCCAGCTCGCGGCGATCGCGCTCAAGATGGGCGCGACCAAGGAGGACTTCGACCGCACAATGGCCGTGCATCCGACAATGGCCGAGGAGCTGGTCACCATGAAGGCCCCGACAAGATCGACATGACAAGGCGCCGGGTGAGGGGCGTATCGACACCGACATCTCAACCTTAGCGAAGTAGGTAGCGTCAATGGCAAACAGTGGTGGACCCTGGGGTGGCGGCGGCGGCCGCGGCGGCGGGCGCGGAGACGGCCCGCG
>SLQD01000207.1 GCA_007131685.1 Paracoccaceae bacterium
ATGAGAGCTGCCACGACCGGGCGAGCCTGCCGGACCTTGCCGGCAAATACGACATGGTCAACATCAAGCTCGACAAGACCGGCGGGCTGACCGAGGCGCTGGCGCTGCGCGATGCGGCGCGCGCGCAGGGTTATGCGGTGATGGTGGGCTGCATGGTGGGCTCGAGTCTCGCCATGGCGCCGGCGGTGCTGGTGGCGCAGGGTGTGCAGGTGACCGATCTCGACGGGCCGCTGCTGCTGGCCGAGGACCGTACGCCGGCGCTGCGCTACGACGAAGCCGGGGTTCATCCGCCGGCGGTCGAACTCTGGGGGTGACCTTGCGGCGCGCCGTGCCGGCGCACGCCCTTGCCGACGCCCCCACCCCTGTCCCCTCCCCCGCGGGGAGGGGAACACCATTGCGATGAAGGAGCTTGAGATGAGCCGGACGGTCTATGTGAACGGGGCGTGGCTGCCCGAAGGGGAGGCGAAGATTTCCGTCTTCGACCGGGCCTTCCTGATGGCGGACGGGGTCTACGAGGTCACCACGGTGATCGACGGCAAGCTGGTCGATTTCGATGGCCACGCCGCGCGGCTCGACCGGTCGCTGGGCGAGCTGGAGATGCGCAGCCCCGTCACGCGCGAGGGGCTGCTTGAGATCCATCGCGAGATCGTGCGGCGCAACGATCTGCGCGAGGGAATGATCTATCTTCAGGTCACGCGCGGCGCGGCGGACCGCGACTTCACGTACCCTGAGGATGCCGAGCCGGGCATCGTGCTCTTCACGCAGGCGAAGGGCCTCGTGGACAGCCCCGCGGCGACGCGCGGGCTGTCGGTGATCTCGGTGCCGGATCTGCGCTGGCGGCGGCGCGACATCAAGACGGTGCAGCTTCTCTACCCGTCGATGGCCAAGATGGAGGCCAAGAAGGCCGGCGCCGACGATGCCTGGATGGTCGAGGACGGCCATGTCACGGAGGGCACCTCCAACAACGCCCATATCATCAAGGACGGGCGCATCATCACGCGCCATCTCGGCAGCGAGATCCTGCACGGCATCACCCGCGCGGCGGTGCTGCGCTATGCGCGCGAGGCGGGCATGGAGGTCGAGGAGCGGGCCTTCACCCTCGAGGAGGCGCAGGCGGCCGACGAGGCTTTCGTGACCTCGGCCTCGACCTTCGTGACCTCCGTGGTGGCGATCGACGGGGCGCGCATCGGTGGCGGCCAGCCGGGACCGCATGCGCGCCGCCTGCGCGAGATCTATATCGAGAAGAGCCGCGCGAACGCCATCTGAAGGGCTTGCAGCCCCGCCCCGGCGCCCTTATACGGCGCGCACTGACCGCAGGGCCGGCCGAGTGGCATGCCGAGCCGTGCGCGAACCGCCAGAAGGAGACGGAAATGCCCAAGATGAAGACCAAATCGAGCGCCAAGAAGCGCTTCAAGACGACGGCGACGGGCAAGGTGCTCGTTCAGCACGCCGGCAAGCGGCACGGGATGATCAAGCGGACGAACAAGTTCATCCGCAACGCGCGCGGCACCAAGGTTATGTCGGACGCGGACACGAAGATCGTCAAGCAATTCATGCCCTACGACCGCTGAAGGAGGCTGGACAATGGCACGCGTTACATCCGGCAAGGTTACCCATGCCCGCCATCGCAAGGTGGTCAAGGCCGCGAAGGGCTATTACGGCGCCCGCTCGCGCAATTTCCGCACCGCCACGCAGGCGGTGGACAAGGCCAACCAGTACGCCACCCGCGACCGAAAGAACCGCAAGCGCAATTTCCGCGCGCTGTGGATCCAGCGCATCAACGCCGCGGTGCGCGAGATCGACCCGCAGCTGACCTATTCGCGCTTCATCCACGGCCTCGCGCTCGCGGGGATCGAGGTGGACCGCAAGGTGCTCGCCGATCTCGCGGTGCGCGAGCCCGATGCCTTCGGCGAGATCGTGGGCAAGGCGAAGGCCGCGATGGCCTGAGCGCCGCGCCGACCGCAGCGCGACGGCCGCACCCGGTGGGGCGCGGCCGTTTCGTTTCTAGGCGCCGGTCCATTGCCCGCGCGCCACGAGCACATCGCGCAGCACCGAGGGGCGGTCGGTCATCAGCCCGTCCACCCCGAGATCGAGCAGCCGGGTCATCTCCGCGGGCGTGTCGACCGTCCAGACCTGCACCTGCACGCCGCGCACATGGGCGGCACGCACGAGGCCGCGCGTGACGACGCGAACGCCGTGCCAGCGCGGCGGCACCTGCAGCACGCGAAATCCCGGCTGCCCCGTCGGCAGCCCGAGCCCCGCGACCCACAGGCGCGCCACGCCCAGATGGCTCGGCGACCAGCAGAGCCGCTCGCCCAGCATCCGGCGCAGCCGCCGGATCCGCCAGGGCCGGAAGGCGCCGACGCAGACGCGCGCGAGCGCATTGTGGCGCCTGACATGGCGCGCGATGGCGGGCACGGCGGCGTCGGTCTTGGGCTCGAGGATCACGCGCAGATCCGGAAAGGCGTGCAGCAGCGCGTCGAGCCGCAGGAGCCGCGCCCCGCGCGGGGTGCGCAGCTGAGCGAGCTCCGCCCAGTCATGGTCACGTACCCGCCCGGTCGCGCCGGTCAGGCGCAGGAGGGTGGGGTCGTGGAACAGCACCGCCTCGCCGTCGCGGGTGACCTGCACATCGGTCTCGACATGACGATAGCCGAGCCGCACCGCGTTCTCGAAGGCGGGCATCGTGTTCTCGTCGGCCTCGCCGGCGCCGCCGCGATGGGCGATGGCGACGGGGCGGGGGTGATCGAGGAAGGAGGGCGCGGGCGTCATGGCGCGACCATCGCGCGCCGGCGCGCCGCTGTCGAGCCGGTGTGCTTGCATTCGCAAGGGGGTGTGATACCTCCGCCGCGGGTTTCTCGGGGAACGGGCCGGAATGGAAGAGATCGAACAGCTTCGCCGTCGCTGGCTCGCGCGCATCGCCGAGGCCGACGGCGCCGATGCGCTCGAGGCGGTGCGGGTTGCCGCGCTCGGCAAGAAGGGCGAGATCAGCCTGAGGATGCGCGAGCTCGGCCGGATGACACCCGAGGAGCGCCAGAGTGCGGGCCCGGCGCTCAATGCGCTCAAGGACGAGATCGACGCGGCGCTGAAGGCGCGCAAGGCCGCGCTCGATGATGCGGCGCTCGAAGCGCGGCTCGCCGAAGAGTGGCTCGATGTCACCCTGCCCGCGCGCCCGCGCCCGCGGGGCACGGTCCATCCCGTCAGCCAGGTGATGGAGGAACTCACCGCGATCTTCGCGGATATGGGCTTTGCCGTGGCCGAGGGCCCGCAGATCGAGACCGACTGGCACAATTTCGACGCGCTCAACATCCCGCCCGAGCACCCTGCGCGCCAGGAGCACGACACCTTCTTCATGCACCGCGCCGAGGGCGACAACCGGCCGCCGCATGTGCTGCGCACCCATACCAGCCCGGTGCAGATCCGCGCGATGCAGGCGCAGGGCGCGCCCTTGCGGGTGATCGCGCCGGGGCGGGTCTATCGCATGGACATGGACCAGACCCACACGCCGATGTTCCACCAGGTCGAGGGGCTGGCGGTGGATCGCGAGATCTCGATGGCGCAGCTCAAATGGACGCTCGAGGAATTCTGCCGCGCCTTCTTCGAGGTCGAGACGGTCGAGCTGCGCTTTCGCGCCTCGCATTTTCCCTTCACGGAGCCGTCGGCCGAGGTCGATATCCGCTGTTCCTGGGCGGACGGGCAGCTGCGCATCGGCGAGGGGGAGGACTGGATGGAAATCCTCGGCTCGGGAATGGTGCATCCCAGGGTGCTCGAGGCCGGCGGGATCGATCCCGCCGCGTGGCAGGGCTTCGCCTTCGGCATGGGCATCGACCGCATCGCGATGCTCAAATACGGCATTCCCGACCTGCGCGCCTTCTTCGAGAGCGATCTGCGCTGGCTGCGCCATTACGGCTTTGCGGCCCTGGACAGGCCCGATCTCGCGGGCGGGCTGAGCCGCTAGGCGGGGCCGGGCATGGCGCGCGCCGTGATCGACGATCTGTACGCGCCGCATCCGCGCGCCGCCAACGGCGCCGACTGGAGGCTCATCGAGGATCGGGTCATGGGGGGCGTCTCGCGCGGCACTATGGAGCGTGCGACCCTGTGCGGCCGGTCGGCGCTGCGCCTGCGCGGCGATGTGCGGCTCGACAATGATGGCGGCTTCGTGCAGATGGCGCTCGATCTCGCGCCGGACGGGCGGCCGGTCGATGCGCGTGGCTGGCGCGGCATCGCGCTCGACGCGATCGGCAATGGCGCAAGCTACAACCTGCATCTGCGCACCGCCGATACCGACCGCCCCTGGCAATCCTGGCGCTGCAGCTTCACCCCCGGCGCCGAGTGGCGCAGCTTTCGCCTGCCCTTCGACGAGTTCGTGGCGCACCGGATCGCCGCCCCGCTCGATACCGCGCGGCTGCGGCGCATCGGCATCGTCGCCATCGGGCGCGCCTTCGCGGCGGATATCGCGGTCGCCGGGCTGTGCTTCTTCCGATGAGCGCGCCGCGGCGGCTTTGACTTTGCGCGCGCGCGCGCCATCTCCCGAGGCGGCCGCGGTGATGCGGCCGGCAGGCCCGGACGATCCGCATGACTTCGATGCAGCCCACCCGCGCCGCCGGCGAAGACCGGCTTCGCGCGTTCACCCCGCGCACGGGGCGGCGCTACGCGGCGCGGCGCAACCATGACCGCGGCCCCGGCGCGCATCGCGATGTCTCGGGGCTGTCACCCTGGCTGCGCCGGCGGCTGGTGCTCGAGCCCGAGCTCTTGCGCGCGGCGCTGGCGGCGCACGGGCCGGAGGCGGCGGGCAAGTTCGTCGACGAGGTGTTCTGGCGCGGCTATTTCAAGGGCTGGCTGGAGAACCGGCCGGTGACCTGGGAACGCTACCGCGCCGGGCTCGCGGCGGATCTCGATGCGCTCGAGCGCGACGAGGCGCGCGCCCGGCGCGTCGCGGCCGCCGAGTCGGGGCGCACGGGGCTCGACTGCATGGATGCCTGGGCGACAGAGCTCACCCGGACGGGCTACCTGCACAACCATGCGCGGATGTGGTTCGCCTCGATCTGGATCTTCACGCTGGGCCTGCCCTGGCGGGTCGGGGCGGATTTCTTCCTGCGCCATCTCCTCGACGGTGACCCGGCCTCCAACACCCTGGGCTGGCGCTGGGTGGCCGGGCTGCATACGCGCGGCAAGCCCTATCTCGCGCGGGCCGACAACATCGCGCGGCTGACCGATGGCCGCTTCGCCCCGCGCGCCGGGGATCTCGCCGCCAGGGTGACGGGGCTGCAGCACGAGGAGCCCGAGGGGCTGCCGCCGACGGCGCCGCTGCGCGCCCCGTGCCCGCCGGTTCCCGGTGCGCCCACGGCGCTGCTGATCACCGAGGAGGATTGCCGCATGGAGGATTTCGACCTCGCCGGGCTCGTCATCCGCGCAAGGGCGACGCTGGCGGCGAGCCCGCTGCGCTCGCCGCGCCCCGTCGCGCGGTCCGTGGCCGCGTTCGAGGCCGG
>SLQD01000229.1 GCA_007131685.1 Paracoccaceae bacterium
GAGGCGCTGTGGTTCATCGGCGGCATCCTCAAGCACGCCAAGGCGCTCAACGCCTTCACCAACCCCTCGACCAACAGCTACAAGCGGCTGATACCGGGCTTCGAGGCGCCGGTTCTGCTGGCCTATTCGGCGCGCAACCGGTCGGCCTCGATCCGCATCCCCTGGACCGAAAGCCCCAAGGCCAAGCGCGTCGAGGCCCGCTTCCCGGACCCGTCATGCAACCCCTACCTGGCCTTCTCGGCGCTGCTGATGGCCGGGCTCGACGGGATCAAGAACAAGATCAACCCCGGCGAAGCGGCCGACAAGGACCTCTACGATCTGCCGCCCGAGGAGCTCGAGGGCATCCCGACGGTCTGCGGCAGCCTGCGCGAGGCGATCGAGTCGCTCGAGGCCGATCACGAGTTCCTTCTGCCGGGCGACGTGTTCACCAAGGACCAGATCGAGGGCTACATCTCGCTGAAATGGGACGAGGTCTACGCCTATGAGCACACCCCGCACCCGATCGAGTTCCAGCTCTACTACGGTTGCTGATCGCGGCCTGACGGGACAGTGACGCGACGGCCTCCGGATGCTCCGGGGGCCGTTTTCTCTTTTATACAATATATTGCGGCTTGAGCCTTGCGCATTGCGCGAAGCGTCGACGCGCCGCTGTCAGCCTTCGGTGGTGATCCGCGCGAGGGCGGCGGCCCGGTCGCGGGCGGCGCCCGAGTCGATGCTCTCGCGCGCGATTTCGGCGCCCGCGCGCAGATCCTGCGCCCGGCCCGCCACGATGAGCGCCGCCGCCGCGTTGAGGATCACCGCATCGCGATAGGCCCCCGGCGCGCCGTCGAGCAGCGCGCGCAGCGCGGCGCCGTTCTCGGCCGGTGTGCCGCCGAGGATCGCCTCGAAGGGATGCTCGGGCAGGCCAGCCGCCTCGGGATGGATATCGAACTCGGTGACCCGGCCGTCGGCGAGGGCGGCAACGCGGCTCGGCCCGGAGATGGCGAGTTCGTCGGTCCCGTCGGAGCCGTGCACGATCCAGGCCGCCTCGCTGCCCAGCAGGCCGAGCGTCTCCGCCATCGGCCGGATCAGCGCGGCGGAGAAGGCGCCGGAGAGCTGGCGCCGGACCCCGGCGGGGTTGGTCAGCGGGCCGAGGATGTTGAAGATCGTGCGCGTGCCGAGCTCCTGGCGGGCGGGCATGACATGGCGGATCGCGGGATGATGCGTGGGTGCCATCATGAAGCCGATCCCGGCCTCGCTTATGGCACGTTCGACGGTCCTGACAGGGACCATCACGTCGATGCCGAGCGCGCCGAGCGCATCCGCCGCGCCCGATTTCGAGCTCAGATTCCGGTTGCCGTGCTTGGCCACGATCACGCCGGCGCCGGCGACGACGAAGGCCGCGGCCGTGGAAATGTTGAGCGTGCCCTTGCCGTCGCCGCCGGTGCCGACAATATCGATCGCGCCGGCGGGTGCGCGGACCTTGTGGCATTTCGCGCGCATCACGCTCGCCGCGGCGGCGTATTCGGCGACCGACTCGCCACGGGTGCGCAGCGCCATGAGAAAGCCACCCATCTGCGCGGGTGTCGCCTCGCCCTCGAAGAGCATGTCGAAGGCGGCCTCGGCCTCGTCGCGCGTCAGCGGGCGGGTGCAGGCGGCGGCGATCAGCGGCTTGAACGGGTCGCTCATGCGGGCTCCGGGCTGCGCAGGATGTTGCGCAGCAGGGCGTGGCCGTGCTGCGAGGCGATGCTTTCGGGGTGGAACTGCACGCCCTCGATGGGCCGCTCGCGGTGGCGCAAGCCCATGATGGTGCCGTCCTCGAGCCAGGCGGAGACCTCGAGGCAGTCGGGCAGCCCCTCGCGGGCGACGATGAGCGAGTGATAGCGCGTCGCGCGCAGCGGGGTGTCGATGCCGGCGAAGGCACCGCGCCCGTCATGGTGGATCGTGGCCACCTTGCCATGCACGATTTCGCGGGCGCGGATCACCCGGCCGCCGAAGGCCTGCCCGATGCATTGATGCCCGAGACAGACCCCGAAGAGCGGCACCCCCGCGTCGGCCGCAGCCAGCGTCAGTGCAAGGCAGATCCCGGCGCGGTCCGGGTCGCACGGGCCGGGCGACAGGACAATGGCCTCGGGGCGCAGCGCCATCGCCTGCTGGACGTCGAGCGTATCGTTGCGCCGCACCGCGACCTCGGCGCCGAGCTCGCCCAGGTAATGGACGAGATTGAAGGTAAAGCTGTCGTAATTGTCGATGAGCAGCAGCATTGCGCGGGCCTCTGATCCGGCGATTTGGGCGTGAACCCCGGCAGGGGCCGCGTTATACATGGGCCGCGCGGCGGGGCGGGGTCAAGCCCGGCGGCGCGGACCGACCAAGGGGCCAGGGAGCGGATGCAGACAGGATACGCGGCGGGGATGCTGGGCGGGATCGCAGTTGGGGCGGCGGCACTTGCGGTGCTGTCGCTTACCCTCGAACATCGGCCGGCGCTCGCACCCCTTGATCGGGATGCCGCCCTGACCGCGGCACCGGCGCCTGGCCGGACGCCCGCCGCTGCGCCCCGGCCCGATCTGCCACACGACGCGTCCCGCCCGACCTCTGCTGAGCGGCCCGCGGCCCTCGGGGAGGCCTAGCCGCGCGGCGGACGGGGTGCCGTTCAGCCATGCGCGGTCTCGCGCGCCGCGGGCTCGCTTGCTGCGAGGTTGCGGCGCAGCCGGGCGAGGGCGCGCTCCTCGAGCTGGCGCACGCGCTCCTTCGAGATCCCCATGCGCTCGCCGAGCTCGGTCAGGGTGAGCGGCTCGTCCGAGAGATGCCGGCGATGCACGATGTCGCGCTCGCGCTCGGGCAGGGCGCCGACGGCCGCGTCGAGCGCCGCGCGCCGATCACGCGCCTCGAGACTGCCGAGGACCGACTCCTCCGTTCCGGGCGCATCATCCTCGAGAAGCTCCACCCATTCGCGCGACTCCTCGGCATCGCCCTGAGGCGCGTTGAGGGACAGGTCGTGCCCCGCCATGCGGCCGAGCATCGTCTCGACCTGCTCGGCCGGCACCATCAACTCGCGCGCGATCTCGGCGCAGATGGCATCGCGCGCGAGACTGCTGCCCGCGCCCGCCGCGCGCTCGATGCGGGCCTGAACGCGGTTCAGATTGAAGAAGAGCTTCTTTTGCGCGGCGTTCGTGCCGGTGCGCACCACCGACCAGTTGCGCATCACGTAATCCTGCATCGACGCCTTGATCCACCAGCGCGCATAGGTGGAAAAACGCGCGCCGTTTTCGGGGTCGTATTTCTCGGCCGCGCGCATGAGGCCGAGATTGCCCTGCTGCACGAGGTCTTCCATCGGCACGCCGTAGCGGCGGAACCGCGCCGCCATCGAGATGGCGAGGCGGGCATACGCCTCGATGAGCCGGTGCAGCGCGGCCTCATCGCCCTGGTCGCGCCACGCCGTGGCAAGCGCGTGCTCGGTCTGCGGATCGAGCATCTCGCGGCCCATGGCGGCGCGAATATAGTTGCTGGTATGGGTGTCGCGGTCCTGCATCGGCATGCTCCCGGCCCATCGGCCCAGATAGTTTCGCTTCGATACTATCGCTAGAATGCCGGGCCGCCCTTGTCAAGATGGTAGCGCTTCGCTACCTCCCGGGCATGACGAAAGAGCGCGACGCACCGGACAACGCCGCCGAACATACGGCGGAGCTCTTGATCCATCTCGCCCGGCTCGCGCAGACGGGCGACGGCCGGCTTACCCCGGCGCAGTGGACGGCGCTGCGGTTCTTCGCGCGGGCGAACCGATTCTCGCGCACCCCCTCGGCCTTTTCCGAGTTTCACGCCACCACGCGCGGCACCGCATCGCAGACGGTGAAATCGCTCGTCGCGCTCGGCCTTCTCGAGCGCCATCGCAGCGAGTCGGACGGGCGCAGCATCCGCTACGATCCCACGCCCGAGGGCCGCGCGCTTCTCGAGCGCGATCCGCTGACGGCGCTGGTGCGGGCGCTGGAGCGGTTGCCCGACGGGGATCTCCGGATGCTCTGGCGCAGCCTGTCCGCCGCGGCGCAGGAGGTCGCCCGCCAGCGCGAGGCGCCGCAATTCGGCACCTGCGGCGATTGCTCCCATCTCGCGGCGGGGGACTACTGCCGCTGCGCCGCCGCAACGCTGGCGATCGAGGAACTCGGTGCGCTCTGCGTCGATTTTGCGCCGCGCTCGGGCTAGGCGTGCGCGCGGACTCCGGCCGGGCTAGCGCTCGGGGATGAGCCCGCGCGGGCTGAAGCGCATCACGAGCAGCATCGCGAGTCCCATGGTCAAGAGCCGCATATGCGCGACATTGTTCATGATGTGATCGCGCACCGCGCTGTCGGCGCCGAAGCCCGAAGTCAGCACATAGGCAAGCCACCGTCCCGCCGGCTCGACCTGCACCCACAGGAACCAGATCAGCATGCCGCCGAGCACCGCGCCCCAGTTGTTGCCCTGACCGCCGACGATCACCATCACCCAGATCAGGAAGGTATAGCGCAGCGGCTCGTAGGTGCCCGGGTTGAGCTGGCCGTCGAGGGTGACCATCATCGCGCCGGCAAGTCCGCATACCGCCGAGCCGAGCACGAAGATGTTGAGATGGCGCTTCGTGACATCCTTGCCCATGGCGCGCGCGGCGGTCTCGTTGTCGCGGATCGCGCGCATCATCCGGCCCCAGGGCGAGTTCAGCGCCTTCTCGGCCAGCCACATCAGGATCGCGAGCACCAGCAGGAACAGCAGCGCGAACCCCGCCATCGAGGCGATCGTCGCCATGCGGTTCACGGGCAGGCCCGTCATCTGCGAGAGCTGGAACACGAACTCGTATTGCCGCATCTCCACAGGGGTGGGGATCGGGCGGGGCAGGCCGACCACGTTCTTGACCCCGCGCGAGAGCCAGTCCTCGTTCTTGAGGAAGTTGATGATGATCTCGGAGATGCCCAGCGTCGCGATGGCGAGATAGTCCGAGCGCAGCCCCAGCGCGACCCGCCCGATCAGCCAGGCCGCCGCCGCCGCGAACAGCGCTCCCACCGGCCAGGCCAGCAGCACCGGCAGGCCGAGCCCGCCGAGATAGCCCTCCGAGGCCGGGTTGACCGCCTCGATCGCCGCCGCCGCAGGCAGGAAGAAATACCGGTTGAGCGCGAAGCCACCCACCAGCACCGCGATCAGCGCCAGCACCCTCAGCTTGCCCGGCGCCATCCGGTTCCACAGCGCGATCGCCGCCAGGATCGTGCCGACGCCGATCAGGATCCCGAGCAGCACGCCGAACCCCCCGGCCGACCAGGCCTCGCCGACGGGCGGCATCGAGATCAGGACGACGGCCAGTCCCCCGAGCGCCGTGTAGCCCATGACGCCGACATTGAAGAGCCCGGCATAGCCCCATTGCATGTTCACCCCGAGCGCCATGATGCTCGAGATCAGCCCCATGTTCACGATCGTGAGTGCCAGCGTCCAGCTCTGGTTCACCCCGGTCATGATGAGCAGCAGGCCCATCAGAGAGAACAGCGAAATGTTGCGCCAGTTCACGCTCATATCGTCTTACCCCTGAAGATTCCTGTGGGCCGGAAGATCAGCACGAGAACCATGATCGCGAAGGACACGGCGAGGTTGTAATCCGACGACAGCACCTGCAGGAGATTGTTCGGCTCCCAGCCCTCGGGCGCCAGATGCGCGACCACGCGGCGCCAGGCATAGGTGATCGACATCTCAGACAGCGCGATGATGTAGCCGCCCGCGATCGCGCCCATCGGATTGCCGAGCCCGCCCACGATGGCCGCCGCGAAGATCGGCAGCAGCATCTGGAAATAGGTGAACGGCCTGAAGCCCTTGTCGAGCCCGAAGAGCACTCCCGCGATCGCCGCGAGCCCGCCGGCGAGGATCCAGGTCACCATCACGACGCGGTCGGGGTTGATGCCGGACAGGAGCGCGAGATCCTCGTTGTCGGAATAGGCGCGCATCGACTTGCCGGTGCGCGTGCGGTTGAGGAACCAGAACAGTGCCACCATCACGATCAGCGCCACCGCGATGGTCAGCGCCTGCGCCGTGCGCAGCCCGACCCCTTCCTCGAGCCCGGTCGTCGCCATGAATTCGCGCACATTGATGATGAAGCGCTCGCCATCCTCGAAATACTGCGAGCCCGGCCCGATGATCAGCCGCACCAGCCCGTTCGTGACGAACATCACCCCGAGCGACGCCATCACCAGCGTGACGGGGCGCACGCGCTGCTTGCGGTAGAAGCTGAAGACGAGCTTGTCGGCGGCGAGCAGGTAGAGCACCGTCATCACGATCCCGAAGGGCAGCACCAGCAGCGCCGTGGGCAGAAAGCCGAGGCTCACCCCCCAGGATTTCAGCAACCAGGTGCCGAGGATCGTCCACATCGTGCCGAAGGCCATCACGTCGCCATGCGCGATATTGGCAAAGCGCAGGATGCCGTAGATCAGCGTGACCCCGAGCGCGCCGAGCGCGAGCTGGCTACCGTAAGCGATACCGGGGATCAGGACGAAATTCGTCAGCGCCAGCAGCGCGTTGAGCGGGTCCATCGGTCAGCCTCCGAGGAAGGATTTGCGCACTTCGGGATCCGCGAGCAGCGCCTGCCCGGTATCGGTGAAGCGGTTGCGCCCCTGAACCATGACATAGCCGGTATCGGCGATGGCAAGCGCCTGGCGGGCGTTCTGCTCGACCATCAGGATCGAGATCCCGGTTCGCGCGACCTCGATGATGCGGTCGAAAAGCTCGTCCATCACGATGGGCGAGACCCCGGCGGTGGGCTCGTCGAGCATCAGCACCGACGGCCGCGTCATCAGCGCGCGGCCCACCGCGACCTGCTGACGCTGCCCGCCCGAGAGCTCTCCGGTGGGCTGCTCGCGCTTTTCGCCGAGGATCGGAAACAGCTCATAGACCTGCTGCATCGTCTCGGCGATGCCGTCCCGGCGCAGGAAGGCGCCCATCTCGAGGTTCTCGCGCACCGTCATTGACGGAAAGATGTTGTTGTTCTGGGGCACGAACGCCATGCCCTCAGCGACGCGCGCCTGCGGCGTCAGCCCGGTGATGTCGCGCCCCTCAAGCCGCACCGAGCCCTCGCGCAGCGGCAGCATCCCGAAGACCGCCTTCATCGCGGTGGACTTGCCCGCGCCGTTCGGCCCGACGACGACCGCGATCTTGCCGCGCTCCACGGCGATGGTGCAGGAATGCAGGATATCGGCGCCGCCATAGCCGCCGGTCATGCGCTCGCCCACGAGCACGGCATCGTCGGGGACGGGGGGGATATGGCTTTCGGTGTCGATGTCCGTCGCGCTCATGCGGAGGCCCCCTCCTCGACGACCCTGTTCTTGAGGCCGGTGCCCAGATAGGCCTCGATGACGCGCTCATCGCCCTTGATGTCTTGGATCGTGCCCTCGGCGAGCACGCGCCCCTCGGCCATGCAGATCACCGGATCGCAGAGTCGGGCGATGAAATCCATGTCATGCTCGATGACGACGAAGGTGTAGCCGCGCTCCTTGTTGAGCCGGTCGATGGCGTCGGCGATGGTGTTGAGAAGGGTCCGGTTGACCCCGGCGCCGACCTCGTCGAGGAACACGATGCGCGCATCGGTCATCATCGTGCGGCCCAGCTCGAGGAGTTTCTTCTGACCGCCGGAGAGATTGCCGGCCTTCTCGTCGGCGAGGTGGTCGATGGTGAGAAACTGCATCACGTCATCGGCGCGGTGCGCGATCTCGCGCTCCTCTTCGGCGACACGGCCGCGATGAAGCCAGGCCGACCAGAGATTCTCCCCCGACTGGCGCGGCGGCACCATCATCAGGTTCTCGCGCACCGTCATGGTGTGGAATTCATGCGCGATCTGAAAGGTGCGCAGCAACCCCTTGTGAAACAACTCGTGCGGGGCAAGGCCGGTAATGTCCTCCCCCTCGAGCAGCACGCGCCCGGAGCTGGGCTGCAGATCGCCCATGATGACATTGAAGAGCGTCGACTTGCCCGCGCCGTTGGGGCCGATCAGGCCGGTGATGCTGCCTTTCGCGATCTCGAGCGTCGCGCCGTCCACGGCGTGAAAGCCGCCGAAATGCTTATGAAGATCCTCGACACGGATCATGCGCGGGGCCTCGCGTCTGATGATGCCACTGGAAGGCCCGGGGCAGCGTGCGCCCCGGGCCGTATCATTGTGCGCCGATGATCAGCGGAAGTTCAGCGTGACGAACTCGCCATCCTCGACGCGGTATTCGCGGTAGACCCCCGCAGCCTCGCCGGGCTCGATGAAGTCCACATTGGTCGCGCCGGTGTAATGGATCTCGCCGCCATCGGCGAGGATCTCGAGCCCACGGGCCAGCTCGCCGGGCAGGATTTCCTCGCCGGGGGCATTGGCGATGCTCATCACGTTGTCGGCGATGGCGTCACGCGTGGCCTCGCCGCCGGCCTGCATGGCGAGCATCATGAGCGCGGCGGCGTCGTAGGACTCGCCGGTAAAGGAGCTGTCGCCCATCACGCCCGCGGCCTCGGTAAGCTCGAGGAAGAGCTCCGGGCCGTCGCCCTCGGCCCCCGGCACGGTGCCGATCGTGCCCTCGAGGCGGTTTCCGGTAAGCTCGAACAGCCCGCGCGAGAACATCCCGTCGCCCATCGCGAAGACATCGAAGGCCCCCGACTCCCAGGCGGTCTGGATGATGCCGGCACCGCCTTCGTCGGCATAGCCGAGCACGGTGAGGATCTCGCCGCCGGCCGAGGCGAGCGCGCCCACTTCGGAGGAGAAATCCGCCTCGCCGTCGTCATGCGGCGCGCTCAGCGTCACGGTGCCGCCGAGTTCCTCGAAGCTGGCCACGAAGCTGTCGGCGAAGCCCTGGCCGTAGTCGTTGTTGGTGTAGCTCACGGCAGTGGTTTCGTAGCCGTGATCGAGCAGGATCTGCGCGAGGATCTCGCCCTGGCGCGCATCCGAGGGCGAGGTGCGGAAGAACCAGTGCGCGGCGTCGCCTTCGAGCTCGGAGAAGGCCGGCGAGGTGGCCGAGGGCGAGATCATCGGCACCCCGTTGGGCACCGCGACGTTCTGCAGCACCGCCATGGTCACGCCCGAGCAGTCGGCGCCCATGATGCCCACGACGTTGTCCGAGGTCACGAGCCGCTCGGCGGCCGCGGTGGCGGCGGAGTTGTCGATGCAGGTCGAGTCGGCGCGCTCGCCCGCGATGGTCTGGCCGTCCAGGAACAGCCCGCTTTCATTGACTTCGGCGATCGCGAGTTCGGCCGATTCCGCCATGTGCGGCGTGAGCGACTCGATCGGCCCGGTAAAGCCGAGCAGGATCCCGATCTTCACGTCATCGGCCGTGGCGGGGCTCGTCACCAGCGCGGTCGCGGCACTCGCGAGAAGCAGCTTCTTCATGTCATGCTCCCTTGTTGGTTCGTTGGGTGGCGACAGCCTAAGCAGACCGACTTCAAAAGAAAAGTGGGCATCAGCACCCGCGGATCACGGGCCGTCGCGGCTCGGATGTGCGCCGCGCTCGCGGTAGGGCGTGGTGTCGTAGAAGGCGCGGTAGCATTTGGAGAAATGCGATGGGCTCGCGAAGCCGCAGGCCAGGGCGACATTGATCACGCTCATGTCGGTCTGCATCAGCAGGTTGCGCGCCTTCTGCAGGCGCAGCTCCATGTAGTAGCGCTTGGGCGAGCGGTTGAGATAGCGGCGAAACAGCCGCTCGAGCTGGCGCGTGGACATGCCGACATCCCGGGCGAGCTGCGCCGGCGAGACCGGGTCCTCGGTGTTGCGCTCCATGATCTGGATGACCTGCGCAAGCTTGGGATGGCGCACGCCGATGCGCGTCGGGGTCGACAGGCGCTGGGTGTCCTGGTCGGTGCGGATGCTCGAATAGATGAGCTGATCGGCGACGGAATTGGCCGTCTCCTCGCCGTGCTCGTTGGAAATCAGCGTCAGCATCAGGTCGATGGAAGCGGTGCCGCCGGCGGTGCTCACCCTGTTGCCGTCCATCACGAAGACCGATTTCGTCAGCCGCACCTCGTCGAAGGCTTCGGCGAAGCCGTCATGGTTCTCCCAGTGGATGGTCGCGCGGCGGCCGTCGAGAAGCCCGGCGGCGGCCAGCGCATGGCTGCCCGTGCACAGACCGCCGATCATCGCCCCGCGCCGTGCGGTCTTGCGCAGCCAGGCCAGCAGCGGCTTGGTCGTGGCGCGCTGCGCATGCATGCCGCCGCAGACCATGACGATATCGTCGCGCGCGAGATCCTCGAACCCCATGTCGAGCCCGAATTCGACCCCGTTCGAGCAGCGCACCGTGCCGCCTCCCTCTCCGGCGAGTTTCCAGCTGTAGGCGGTGCGCCCGAGCATCCGGTTGGCGATGCGCAACGGCTCGATCGCGCCCGCGAATGACAAGAGGGAGAAGTTCTCGAGAAGCACGAAGACAAAGCGCCGCTCCGCGGCCGGCGCGGCGGCTGCGGCCCCGTCCGTGGCGGAGGCTCTGCGGCCCGGGGCCGTCGCGTGCTTTTGCATTGTCGTGCCTGATACGAGGTCGGACCGGGTAACATACCGACGGAAGCAGGAATCCGCACGCCGATCAAGCACAACCGGACGTCGCCGCGCGCGAATCGCGCATGTCTTCACATCGCTGTGGGTTTGCAACCGCGCGGCAGCTCGCGTATAGGCTGACGCCCGCGAGCACGCTTACCCCGGAGACCGCGATGACCAAGGGCTGGAGCAAATCGGACTGGCGCAGCAAGCCGCGCGTCCAGATGCCGGACTATCCCGATGCGGCGGCGCTGCAGGCCGTCGAGGCGCAGCTCGCGCAGTATCCGCCGCTGGTCTTCGCGGGCGAGGCGCGCCGGCTCAAGGCGGAACTCGGCGCCGCGGCGCGCGGTGAGTCCTTCCTGCTGCAGGGGGGCGACTGCGCCGAGAGCTTTGCCGAGTTCAACGCCGACGCGATCCGCGACACCTTCAAGGTGCTCCTGCAGATGGCCGTGGTGCTGACCTTCGGCGCGAAGGTGCCGGTGGTGAAGGTGGGGCGCATGGCCGGGCAGTTCGCCAAGCCGCGCTCTGCGGCGGCCGAGACGGTCGGCGGCGTCGAGCTGCCGAGCTATCGCGGCGACATCGTCAACGGCTTCGGCTTCACCCCCGAGGCGCGCATCGCGGACCCGCAGCGCATGCTGCAGGCCTATACCCAGGCCGCCGCGTCGCTGAACCTGCTGCGCGCCTTCTCCACCGGCGGCTTTGCCGATATACACCGGGTGCATCAATGGACGCTCGGCTTTGCGGAGTCCGACAAGGCCGAGCGCTACCGCGCCCTGTCCGAGCGCATCTCCGACGCGCTCGATTTCATGACAGCGGCCGGGGTAAATGCCGATACCAGCGCCGCGCTCGCGCAGGTCGAGTTCTATACCAGCCACGAGGCGCTGCTGCTCGAATACGAGGAGGCGCTGTGCCGCATCGATTCGACCTCGGGCAAGCCGGTGGCCGGGTCGGGGCACATGATCTGGATCGGGGATCGCACCCGCCAGCCCGACGGCGCCCATGTCGAGTTCGCGCGCGGGGTGCTCAATCCGATCGGGTTGAAATGCGGGCCCAGCCTGACCGCCGACGACCTCAAGACCCTGATCGCCAAGCTCAACCCCGAGAACGAGCCCGGGCGGCTGACCCTGATCGCGCGTTTCGGGGCCGACCAGGTCGGCGAGCATCTGCCGCGGCTGATCCGGGCGGTGCGCGAGGAGGGCGCCGAGGTGGTCTGGTCCTGCGATCCGATGCACGGCAACACGATCAAGGCCGCGTCGGGCTTCAAGACCCGGCCCTTCGATGCCGTGCTGCGCGAGGTGCGCTCCTTCTTCGCGGTGCACAAGGCCGAGGGCACGATCCCCGGCGGCGTGCATTTCGAGATGACCGGCAAGGACGTGACCGAGTGCACCGGGGGAGTGCGCGCGGTGGGCGACGAGGATCTCTCGGCGCGCTACCACACCGCCTGCGATCCGCGTCTCAATGCGAGCCAGGCGCTCGAGCTGGCCTTTCTCGTGGCGGAGGAGCTTTCGGACCGGCGCGCGACGCTCGGCGCGCGGGCCGTCTGAGCGGCGTCACTCGTCCGGCTTGACGACCCGCAGGCGCGGGCGCCCGCGCGCCGGCCGCTCGCCCGGCCCTTCGAAATCCGCGGCGGGTTCGGCGAAGCCGGGGGCGAGACGGTCCTCCGCAGGGGCCGGGGCTGGCGGCGCCGTGCCGCCACAGGGGCTGAGGCTGCGCGCTGCAATCTCGAAGCGCTGCGGCGGCGCGCCCGTGGCCCCAGTGCTCACCAGCCCGCCGAGCGCCGCCGTCACCGACCCCTCGCGGTCGCGCAGCGGCAGCAGCACCATGCGCGCCGAAGCGTCGGGCGCATTGCCGAGCCGGGCTGGGCGCAGCGTCAGCTCGGCCTCGGCGGGCAGGTCGAACACCTCGGCGAGCACCGCCTGCACGGCGCCGCGATCCTGCGGCAGAAAGAGCGCGGCGAAGGGCATCCCGCGCAGCTCCATACCCATCAGCTCCCCGAGATGCGCCCCGGCGAGGCGGAACTTGGCCATGCCCGGCGCCACCCGCTCGAGCAGGAAGGCATGCTCGAGCGCGTTCGAGAAGCCACGCGGATCCACGCGCAGCCGCGCCGGAATCGCGCCGTCCGACTCGTCGCGCAGCGCCTCCCAGTACGCGCGCAGCGTATTGAGCTTGTGGGGTTCCAATCTCGCCGAACTCCCCGGCCACGGGATCACGTTGCCCACGGCCTGCCTGATGCGCTTCATGTTGCGCTCCCCTCGCACGCATCCCCCAGGATGCCCCGCGCCGGTCGCGCGGATTGACAATAGCTTAACGTCTCGGGTCGTGTCGTTAATTTATTCAAATTTTCGTCGAAGCCGAGCGTAATCGAGTCCGATGGTTAATCGGGCCGCGGCCTTGACCTTCAACCGCTCTGCGCGCACAAGCGCGGCAGCGAAGTGGCAGACAGGGCGGCCATGATACCCCGGCGCGGGCTCTTGATCATCCTTTCCTCACCCTCGGGGGCCGGCAAATCCACCCTCGCGCAGCGACTCATGGCGTGGGATGGGGACATCCGTTTCTCCGTCTCCTCGACCACGCGCGCGCCGCGCCCCGGCGAGATGGACGGGCGCGAATACCATTTCCGCAGCCGCGCCGATTTCGAGCGCATGGTCGGCGAGGGCGAGATGCTCGAGCACGCGCAGGTCTTCGGCAATCTCTACGGCACGCCGCGCGCGCCCGTCGAGGAGGCGCTCGCCGCCGGGCGCGACACGCTGTTCGATATCGACTGGCAGGGCGGCCAGCAGATCCGAAACTCCGCGCTCGCGGCCGATGTCGTCTCGATCTTCGTGCTGCCGCCCTCGATGGCCGAGCTCAATCGCCGCCTGCAGGCGCGCGCGCAGGACAGCGCCGAGGTCATCGCCCGGCGCATGGCCCAGAGCCAGGACGAGATCAGCCACTGGGCCGAATACGATTATGTGCTCGTCAATCACGACCTCGACGCCACCGAAACCGATCTGCGCGCCATCGTCACCGCCGAACGCCTGCGCCGCATCCGCCGCCCGGCGCTGAGCACGCATGTGCGCGCGCTGGCGCGCGAGTTCGAGGAGATGCAGCCATGACCCTTTACGCCCTCGACGGGGTCGCCCCCGAGCTTGACGATGATTGCTGGGCCGCGCCGGATGCGGCGTTGATCGGGCGCGTCGTGCTCGAGGCGGGCGCGTCGGTGTGGTTCGGCGCGGTGCTGCGCGGCGACAACGAGGAAATCCTCGTGGGGCAGGGCGCCAACGTGCAGGATCACTGCGTGCTGCACACGGATATGGGCTTTCCGCTCACCATCGGCGCCGACTGCACCATCGGCCACAAGGCGATCCTGCATGGCTGCAGCATCGGCCCGCAGAGCCTCATCGGGATGGGTGCGACAGTGCTCAATGGCGCGGTGATCGGGCGCAACTGCCTGATCGGGGCGGGGGCGCTGGTGACGGAGGGCAAGGAAATACCGGACGGCGCGCTGGTGATGGGGGCGCCAGGCAAGGTCGTGCGCGACCTCGACGCGCAGGCGATCGCGGGATTGCGCGCCTCCGCGCAGCGCTACCGGGAGAACATGCGCCGGTACCGTGCCGGCCTGAGCGTCGTGTGAGGCGCTTCGCCGGAGCCAAGATCGCGCTGCTGCAGGGCGGGCGGGTGCTTGCGCTCTTGCGCGATGACCGCCCCGACATTCCGTTTCCCGCGCACTGGGATCTTCCCGGTGGCGGGCGCGAGGGGGCCGAGCGCCCGCTCGCCTGTGCGCTGCGCGAACTCGACGAGGAGACGGGGTTGCGCCTCGCGCCGTGCCGCGTGCTGTGGCGGCGGGCGGTCCGCCGCGATGACGGGCGGCTCACGCATTTCTTCGTCGGCGCGATCACGCCCACGGAAATCGCCGCGATCCGGCTGGGCGACGAGGGGCAGGGCTGGTCGATGATGCCGATCGGGCGGTTCCTGCATCACCCTCGGGCGGTGCCGCATCTGCGCCGGAGGCTGCGGCGATACGCCGGCGCCGCGTGTCATCCCTCGATGCGCGCGGCGATGCGGGCGATGGCGCGCTGATAGACGGTCGCGGCATTCCAGGCCTCGATGACCCGGAAATTGGGCTCGCCCTCCTGGTAGCCCGCGCCCGGCTGCCAGCCCTTCTGGCGCAGGAAGTTCGCCGTGGACGCCATTGCATCGGACAGATTGTTGAGATCCACGCGCCCGTCGCCGTTGCCGTCCGCCCCGTAGCGCAGCACGTTGTCGGGCAGGAACTGCGTGTGCCCGAGTTCGCCATGCATCGCCCCGCGCGCATCGGCCGCGATGTGCCCCTCATCGACGAGCCGCAGCGCCGCGAGCGCGTGCGGGCGGAAGAAATCGCTGCGCCGGCAGTCATAGGCCAGCGTCGTGATCGCGGAGACCACGCGCGAGTCGCCCATGAAATTCCCGAACCCCGTCTCCATGCCGTGGATCGCCACCAACACCGCGGCCGGAACCCCGTAGGCACGCTCGAGCGAGTCGTAGAAGCCCGGATTGGCGGCGATGCGCTGGCGCCCCTGCGCGACGATCGTGTCCGCCCCGCGCACCCGCATGAACTCCTCGAGCGAATACCTGAAGGAGCGCTGGTTGCGGTCGGCATTGATGGTGCGCTGCGCGTAGCTGGACGCCGCAAGCGCCGCGCGCCCCCGTTCGCCGACCCCTTCGCGCGCGGCATGTTCGGCGAATTCGGCCTTCCACCGCTCGAAGCCCGCCGCGTCATTGCCGCATTGCTGGGCGTGCGCGGCCGAGGCCGAGAGAACCAGGGCGAGGACAAGGGGCAGTGCGCGGGGCATGACGGTCTCCGATGATCGCGCGCAGTATGGGCTGACACGCGCGGCCGGGCAAGCGCCGCGGGGCGTTTCGCCGGGCCACCGAATGCGCTATTGGGGCCCGCAAGCGCACCATCGCGCGGCGGCCGCGCCGCGCGATGGTGCCGGGGTCCGCGCGGCGGGGGCTGGCGCAGCCTGCGGTAACGGGCGGAAACGGGATTCGGCGCTTGTCATCGGCGGGCTGGCGGCATTTGCTCGTAAACTGCACGAAGGATGATCGCCGCGGAGGACATGATGGCCGACACCCCACACAATTTTGGGCGCCGCATTCCCTGGCCCGGGGGTGCGGCGCAGGCTGTCGGAACGCCGATCCAGCCCTCGGTCGTCTATCGAAGCAGCGATCCGGATGCGCTCGATGATCGCTACGAGGGTCGGGCGCCGGGCTACAGCTATGCCCGCGAGGGCCATCCCAACGCCGATGTGCTCGCCCGGGCGATCGACGCGATGGAAGGCGCCGAGGGCGGCATCGTCACGGGCTCGGGCATGGCGGCGATCACGGCGGTGCTCCTGGGGTTCCTGCGCCCGGGTGATCATGTCGTGGGCGGTGATCAGCTCTACGGGCGCAGCCTGAGGTTGATGCGCGAGGACCTGCCGCGGCTCGGCATCGCCACGACGCTCGCCGATCCCACCGATACGGCGGCCGTCGCGGCCGCGCTGCGGCCCGAGACGCGGCTCCTGCTTGTCGAGGTCGTGTCCAATCCGACGCTGCGGGTCGCCGATATGGACGGGCTCTTGCAGCTTTGCCGTGAGCGCGGCGTGCGCGTCGCGGTCGACAACACCTTCACCACGCCACGCGCCTATCGGCCCATGGATCACGGGGCCGACATCGTCATCCATTCGGTGACCAAGCTGCTCGCGGGGCATTCCGACGCGACGCTGGGCTATGTCGCAGCGCGCGACCCGGAGCTGATGGCGGCGATCACCGATTTCGCCGTGACCGCGGGGCTGACGGCGAGCCCGTTCGATTGCTGGCTCGCCGAACGCGGCCTGCACAGCTTCGCGCTGCGCTACGACCGCGCCGAGGCCAACGCCGCGGCGCTGGCGGATCATCTTGCCGCGCTTCCGGGCGTGCGGAGGGTGCTGTATCCGCTGCGCCCGGATCATCCGGATCACAACCGCGCCGTGCATCTTCTGGGCACGCGCGGCGGCACCATGGTCAGTTTCGAGATCGCCGATGACCGCGGCGCCGCGAATGCGCTGACGCGCGCGGCCGGCGGGATTCCGTTCGCGCCGACGCTCGGCGATATCGGAACCACGCTCTCGCATCCGGCGTCCTCGTCGCATCGCGGCATGACCGACGCGGCGCGCCGCGCGCTCGGGGTTGGCGACGGCTTCTTTCGCGTCTCGGTGGGCATCGAGGAGATCGGCCTGTTAACGGAGGAGTTCACCGAGGCGGTGCGAGTATCGCGGGAGGTGCCGCCCGGGGATGCTACCAAAATTTAACATAATACTGATTACGCGTCATTGACTATAGAGACCAGTATTTTGGTTCGAAAGTTTCTTTACAAGCAACGGGTTCTGGGGTCCTGTGCCAGCCTCCCAACTGGTCATGCTCTTTGACGTATCACGCCCCTACCACGAAGCGGTATTTTCATAGAGTGCGGCGCACGATCCTCCGAGGTGGCGAACGCTTCGTCACGGTCGCCGATGATCTGGGCGCTCCGGCATATTATCCGACTGCATTGGCCCTCTCGCGGCGCTCTCGCGAAGCCTCGGCCGAGACCATGGCCGCCGAGGCAACGGATCTCATCCACATCGGTCTCTGGGCCGAGCGAGAGCAGATCGATCTAAATAAGCGCCTCGAAACCGGGGCCTATCTCGATCCCGTTGAAGTCGAAACGCTCGCTGAAGCCTGCGGCCTAAAGAGCGAAGCATTGCGGCGAATTACTTCGCAGAGGGTTTCTGAGATCCGCCGTGGTGCAAGCCTTACCAAGGCCGATCTGGTGACGAACCAGCAGAAGGCTCGCCGACTGACGAACGCCCTGCGATATTTCGAGTTCGTCGGGCGCATGTCCGAGGCATGGCTGCCAAAGCGTTCCGAGGAACTCGCGGATCGCATTGCCGCGCGCGAAGAAATGGCCGAGCTGATCAAGGATCGACGTCCAAGGGTTCGGTCGTCGCGCGTCCGTGGAGTCGTTCGCGCTGTAGAGTTAGCGCGTGTCGCCGCCTTCGTTGCAACTGGAGATCCCTTCGACATATGGGCGAACGAGGCACTGGCCCGGCGAAACTGGGCGCTTGTCACGCTCCTCACTGCATGCGGTCTTCGCCAAGGTGAGGAGCGGCAGCTAAAGCCGGACGGTTACTTTGTACCCGAATGAGCCAGAATCCGTCTGAACCGGCCTGCTGCCGGCATCGACGGCCTCGGCACTGATCAAAGTTAGGGCGGGACTGCGTAGTGCGCCGTAATGTTCAGTGGAGTGCCAATGGTGCGAGATGCTTTGCTCATCTTGAGCAGCGGTTGTCGCCAAGGCACCGACAGGAGAGAAGTTCATGGACTTGACCACAATCCTCATCATCATTCTCGTCATTGCCTTGATCGGCGGAGGTGGCTGGTACGGCCGCGGGCGTTGGTTCTGATCCGAGGCGGCCGCTTTCATGTCAGCGAACGTCTGAGAAACCTGCGGTTTTCGGCATGATCCGACAGACTGGAACAACGCCTGCGGAAAGCCTTTCTGATGCAGAAGCAGCCCGCCGTTCCCGGGCTCCGTGATGCGATGAAGAAGAAGGTGACGCGGCGCGAATAATTCCTGACCGAATTGGATTCGGCGTTGTGCTCAGGTCAAATGCCGTCGCTGATAGCGCCGCATTACCCGAAGGTCGGAACGACGGCGGGCGCCCGCCGATGCCGGTGGAGACGATGCTGCGGGTGTATTTCCTGCGGAACCGGTATGCGCTGCGCGATAGGATGGCCGAGGGGAAGCTTTACGACGCGAAAGGCATGTTGCCTGCAAGTGAACCGGCGAAGACCTGGAGAGCCGGGTCCGTTCGTGTCGACGGTTTCGGCACCCCCCTTTCCCTCCGGATTGGTCGCGCCGTGGGCGAAGAGATCGGTTTTCCAGATGGTTGGTCGCCACCACGGCCATCGGATGAATCCCGGTATGACGATCGTGCCTGCCCCTTACCATCAGCCCTGAAAGGAGACGGCGTGAAGATCCAGATCAACACCGACGACAATATCGCAGGGCACGACGCCCTGACCGCTCAGGTCGAGGCCGATGTGCGGGACGGGCTGTCCCGCTTTGCCGCCCAACTCACCCGCGTCGAGGTGCACCTGAGCGACGAGAACGCCGCCAAGGGCGGAAGCGACGACAAGCGCTGCCTGCTTGAAGTGCGCCCGACCGGCCAGCAGCCGATGGCCGTGACCCATCAGGC
>SLQD01000124.1 GCA_007131685.1 Paracoccaceae bacterium
CCCCGGTTTTGCGCGGATTGTGCGCGCGCGCCGCGCGCGGGGCGCGCTGCTCTGGCGTCGCGGCGCGAGTTTGTGTAGGCGAAGCGCATGAGCGACACCCTCTCCCTGCGCCGGCCGGATGACTGGCACCTGCATCTGCGCGACGGCGCGATGCTCGCCGGCGTCGCGCCCGAGAGCGCGCGCCATTTCGCCCGCGCGCTGATCATGCCCAATCTCGTGCCCCCCGTCGTCACCGCCGCCGAGGCCGGGGCCTACCGTGACCGGATCATGGCCGCCCTGCCAGCGGGGTCCGATTTCACGCCGCTGATGACGCTCTACCTGACCGAGGAGTCGAGCGCCGAGGACATCCTCGCCGCGCACGGCTCCGGGCTGATCGCCGCCGTCAAGCTCTACCCGGCCGGGGCGACGACGAACTCGGCCTCCGGGGTGCGCGATTTCGACAAGGTGCGCGAGGTGCTCGAGGCGATGGCCGAGGCCGCCGTGCCGCTTTGCGTCCACGGCGAGGTCACCGACCCCGAGATCGACATCTTCGACCGCGAGGCCGTGTTCATCGAGCGCGTGCTCGACCCGATCCGCCGCGCGACGCCGGGGCTGCGCGTGGTGATGGAGCATGTCACCACCAGCGACGCCGTCGACTACGTGAAGACCGCCGGGGCCGGGCTCGCGGCGACGATCACCACCCATCACCTCGTCATCAACCGCAACCACCTGCTCGTGGGCGGGATGCGGCCACACTACTACTGCCTGCCCGTCGCCAAGCGCGAGTCGCACCGCCTGGCGCTGCGCGCTGCGGCGACGTCGGGCGATGCGCGGTTCTTCCTGGGCACCGACAGCGCGCCGCACCCGGTCGATGCCAAGGAATCCGCCTGCGGCTGCGCGGGCTGTTTCACGGCGCCGCACACCCTGTCGATCCTCGCGGAAATCTTCGAGGCCGAGGGCGCTCTCGACCGGCTCGAGGGCTTCACCTCGCTCAACGGGGCGGCGTTCTATCGGGTGGCACCCAATCGCGGGCACATCACCATGCGCAAGGGCGACCCGGTCGCCTGGCCCGCGCGCATCGAGACGGGCGACGGGCCGGTGACGCTGTTCGATCCCGGCTTCGATCTGCACTGGAGGGTCGAGGCATGATCCCCGCGAGCTATCCCGACGACGCCGAGATGGCGCGGCTGACCGCGCGCATGCTCATCGAGATCGGCGCGGTGCATTTCAACCCGCGCGATCCCTACACGCTCGCCTCCGGGCTGCCCTCGCCGAGCTACATCGATTGCCGCAAGCTCATAAGCTTTCCACGCATCCGCTCGACATTGATGGATTTTCTTGCCTGCTCCGTGATGCGCCGCGCGGGCTTCGAGGCGTTCGACAACATCGCCGGCGGCGAGACCGCGGGCATCCCCTTCGCGGCGCTCATCGCCGAGCGCATGGCCCTGCCGATGAGCTATGTGCGCAAGAAGCCCAAGGGCTACGGGCGCAACGCGCGCATCGAGGGCGACATGCATCCCGGCCAGCGGGTGCTGCTGGTGGAGGATCTGACGACGGATGGCGGCTCCAAGCTGGAATTCGTTGAGGCGATCCGGGAGACGGGCGCGCACTGCGCGGACACGGCGGTGATCTTCTATTACGGGATCTTCGCGGGCACCGAGGAGCGGCTCGCCGAGAAGGGCCTGCGGCTGCATCATCTGTGCAGCTGGTGGGAGGTGCTGGCCGAGGCGCGCGCGCAGGGGGCCTATGACGCGGGCGAACTTGCCGAGGTCGAGGCGTTCCTGCGCGATCCGCGCGGCTGGCAGGCAGCGCGCCGCTGACGCTCAGGCCGCGACGGGCTCGACCGCGTCGCGCGCCGCATCGAGCACCTCGAGTCCCGCGCCCGGCGCCTGCGCGCCCTCCGACAGGATCCGCCGCCACTGCCGCGCGCCGGGGCAGCCCGCATAGAGACCGAGCATGTGCCGCGTGATCGCGTGCAGCCGCTTGCCCGCCTGCAGGTGATCGGCGATATAGGGGCGCATCCGGTCGAGCACGGCGCCACGCGACGGCACCGGCGTGGTGGCGCCGAAGATCTCGCGATCGGCGCGCGCGAGCACGTCAAAGGGCGTCTGATAGGCGGCGCGGCCGATCATCACCCCATCGAGCCCCTGCCCGAGAAACCCCCGCGCCTCGTCGAGCGTGCCGATGCCGCCGTTGATGGCGATCGAAAGCTGCGGGAAACGGCGCTTCATCTCCAGCACCAGCGCATGGTCGAGCGGCGGCACGCTGCGGTTCTCGCGCGGGCTCAGCCCCTGCAGCCAGGCCTTGCGGGCATGGATCGCGAAGCGGCTCACCCCGGCCGCGGAGACGGTTTCGAGAAAGGCGGGCAGCACCTCCTCAGGGACCTGGTGATCGACCCCGATGCGGCATTTCACGGTGATCTCCCCGCCCGGCGCGGCCGCCGCCATCGCCGCGACGCAGTCGGCCACGAGCGCAGGGTGCTCCATCAGCACCGCCCCGAAGCAGCCCGACTGAACCCGGTCCGACGGGCAGCCGACATTGAGATTGATCTCGCCGAAGCCTTCCCCGGCACAGATCCGCGCGGCCTCGGCAAGCTCGCCCGGCTCGGCGCCGCCGAGCTGCACGGCGAGCGGATGCTCGGCACGGTCATGCGCGAGAAGATGCCGCGCCCCCCCGCGCACCAGTGCGGCGGAGGTGACCATCTCGGTATAGAGCAGGGTCCGGCGGCTGATGGCACGGTGAAAGACCCGGCAGCGCCGGTCCGTCCAGTCCATCATCGGCGCGACGCTCAGGCGCGCCGCCCGCCGCGCTTCGTCCGCTGCCGCCATGATCCACTCCGTCTGCGCGCTGCGTCTACATCGTGGGTGCGGCGCTGTCCACCGGCGCTCCATTGACCCACACGGCGCGGACAGCGCGGTCATCGCCCATCATGATCGTTGCGAACAGCGCCTCCCACGGGTCGGTGGCGCGGGCGGCGCGCTGCGCGATCGCCGGGGTCGAGGCGAGGTCGAGCACCACGAGATCGGCCTCGAGCCCGGCGGCGAGATTGCCGATGCGATCGCCCAGATGCAGCAGCTGCGCCGCACCGTACGTCGCCAGCCACCAGAGCTGTGCCGGGTGAATCGCGGCGCCGCGCAGCTGCGCGATCTCGTAGGCGGCGGCCATGGTGCGCAGCATCGAAAACGACGAGCCGCCGCCCGTGTCGGTGGCCAGCGCGATGCGCTGGCCCTGCCGCGCGAGCCCCGCGAGATCGAACAGCCCCGATCCGATGAAGGTGTTCGAGGTCGGGCAATGCACGAGCCCCGCCCCCGTCTCGCGCAGGCGGTCGCGTTCGCGCGCGGTCAGGTGGATGGCGTGCCCGTAGAGCCCGCGCGCGCCGATGAGGCCGAACCGCTCGTAGACATCGAGGTAATCGCGCGCATCGGGAAAGAGATCGCGCACCCAGGCGACCTCGTCGGTCTGCTCGGACAGATGCGTCTGCATCAGGCAATCGGGGTGATCCGCCCAGAGCGCGCCGAGCGACTCGAGCTGCTCGGGGCTGGAGGTAGGCGCAAAGCGCGGCGTGATCGCGTAACTCAGTCGCTCGCGCCCGTGCCAGTCCCGGATCAGCGCGCGCGACTCGGCCTCGGCGGCGGCGGGCGTGTCGCACAGCGCCGCGGGCGCGTTGCGGTCCATGCAGGTGCGCCCGGCCACGGCGCGCAGCCCGCGATACTCGGCCTCGGCGAAAAACGCCTCGACGCTCGCGGTGTGGATGGTGGCGAAGCTGCACATCGTCGTCGTGCCGTGGGCAAGCGCGAGATCGAAATAGCGCACCGCGATCTCGGCGGCGTGGTCGGGATCGTCGAAGCGCATCTCCTCGGGGAAGGTGTAGGTCTCGAGCCAGTCGACGAGCCGCTTGCCCCAGCTCGCGATGATCGCGGTCTGCGGGTAGTGGACATGGGCATCGACAAAGCCCGCCGAGATCAGCGCGTCGCCGTAATCGGTCACCCGCGCGCGGGGATGGGCGTTGCGCAGCCGGGCGGCGGGGCCGGTCTCGGCGATGCGCCCGCCCTCGATGAGCACGCCGCCGCGCGTGTCGATGCGTGCCGCGCCCGGCCCCTCGATGAAGGGATCGGCGTCGAAGCCGAGTGTCTGGCCCAACAGCAGCTCCGCCATGCGATCTCTCCGTTGCCACGCCGCGCGCGGGCACGGTATGCGCAGCGTTGCGGGGTTGGAAGGGCACGCCGCACGAAAGGGGACAACCGTGACATCCGAACCGATCGCCGAGGCCAAGAAAGCCGCCCGCCGTGCCGGCTACGCAGCGCGCCGCACCGCCCATGCCGCCGCGCCGCCCGACCCGTCGCGCCATCTGCGCGCCGAGCTCGCGGCGCATGCGGGGCAAGTGGTATCGGGCTACATGCCGATTCACAGCGAGATCGACCCGCTGCCGGCGATGGCCGCGCATGACGGGCCCGTCTGCGTGCCGGTGATCATGGGCAAGGGCCGTCCCCTCGCCTTTCGCGACTGGACGCCGGACAGCCGCATGATCGAGGGCGCATTCGGCGCGCGCATCCCCGAGGCCGGCGCGTGGCGGGTGCCCGAGGTGCTGATCGTGCCGATGGTGGCCTTCGACACGCGCGGCTACCGGCTCGGCTATGGCGGCGGCTTCTACGACCGCACGCTGGCGGCGCTGCGCAAGGCGGGGCCGGTGTTGGCGGTCGGTTACGCCTATGCGGGCCAGGAGATGTCGCAATTGCCCACCGATCCCAACGATCAGCGACTCGACGCCGTCGTGACCGAAGCCGGGGTGCGGCGCTTTGCGTGAGCCGGCGGCCTTGCCCCGGCCGGCGCCGCGCCCTATCCCCAAGACATGAGGATACTGTTTCTGGGCGACGTGATGGGGCGCGCGGGGCGCGCGGCGGTGGCGGAGCGGCTGCCGGAGCTGCGTGCACGGTGGAAGCTCGACTTCGTCATCGTCAATGGCGAGAACGCGACGGCGGGCGCCGGGCTGTCGCCCGAACACGCCGCAGCGCTCTTCGAGGCCGGGGCGGATTGCGTCACGCTGGGCGATCACGCCTTCGATGCCAAGGCGATGCTGAGCCATATCGACGCCGAGCCGCGCATCCTGCGCCCGCTCAATTTCGCCAAGGCCGCGCCGGGGCGCGGGGCGCGGCTGTTCGAGATCGGCGGCGGGCGGCGCGTGCTGGTGGCGCAGGTGCTCGGCCAGGTCTTCATGAAGCGGCCTTTCGACGACCCGTTCTCGGCCATAGAGCCGGTGCTCAAGACGCATCCGCGCGGCGGGCGGGCCGATGCAGTCATCGTGGAGATGCATTGCGAGGCCACGTCGGAGAAGATGGCAATGGGCCACTGGTGCGACGGGCGCGCCTCCGCCGTTATCGGCACCCACACCCATATCCCCACCGCCGACACCCAGATCCTGCCCGGCGGCACCGCCTTTCACGGCGATGCGGGCATGTGCGG
>SLQD01000194.1 GCA_007131685.1 Paracoccaceae bacterium
CGGCGCGCATCATCGCGCGCGACCGGGCGCTGCCAGAGCAGCCGGCTGTTGAGGCCCGGTCCGGCCCGGCGCGCCAGCGCCAGATAGGGCAGGATCCGGCCCGTCCCCGCCGCGCCGCGCGGCCTGTCGATGACGTGCTTGCTCATCGTGTCCTCCCTCGACTCGCACTCGTCGGTCCAGGATGGGCATGCGCGCGGCGCGATGCAACTGCCGGGACACGGCGCGCGGCGGGGCGGGGCCTTGCGTGCAGGCCCGGGCGGGGCCTATGGTCGCGCAAAAGCGAAAAGGACACGGGATGCAGATCAAGACCGTCGGCGTGGTCGGAGCCGGGCAGATGGGCCACGGGATCGCCCAGGTATTCGCCCAGTCGGGCTACGAGGTGCGCATGAGCGACGTCTCGCAGGAGGCGCTCGACAAGGCGATGGATCTCGTCGACAAGCACCTCGCGCGGCAGGTCGACAAGGGCCGTCTCGAAGAGGCCGACAAGCGCGCCGCCTTCGAGCGCATCCATCCGACCACGACCCTGTCCGAGATCGGCGCCACGGACCTCGTCATCGAGGCCGCGACCGAACGCGAGACCGTCAAGCAGGCGATCTTCGAGGACCTGCTGCCGCATCTCAAGCCCGACACGATCCTGACCTCGAACACTTCCTCGATCTCGATCACCCGGCTCGCCTCGCGCACCGACCGTCCGGAGCGCTTCATGGGATTCCATTTCATGAACCCGGTGCCGGTGATGCAGCTGGTCGAGCTGATCCGCGGCATCGCCACGGATGAGGCCACCTACCGGCTGATGCTTGAAGTGGTGGAGAGCCTCGGCAAGACGGCGGCCTCGGCGGAGGATTTCCCGGGCTTCATCGTCAACCGCATCCTGATGCCGATGATAAACGAGGCGGTCTATACGCTCTACGAGGGGGTGGGATCGGTCGAATCGATCGACAGATCGATGCGGCTCGGGGCGAATCACCCGATGGGCCCCCTGCAGCTTGCCGATTTCATCGGGCTCGACACCTGCCTCGCGATCATGAACGTGCTCCATGACGGGCTGGCAGACACGAAATACCGTCCCTGTCCGCTCCTGACGAAGTATGTCGAGGCGGGCTGGTACGGGCGCAAGGCCGGGCGCGGCTTCTACGATTACAGCGGCGAGACCCCGGTGCCGACGCGCTGAACCTGCCGGCGGGTCATCGGCTCACATCGGCTCGCCGAAGCGGCCCGCCACCAGCTCGTCGAGCGCCTCGGCCAGTGCCGCGGCCTGCGCGCCCTCGGTATGCACGGTGATCTCGCTGTCGCGCCCGGCGCCGAGGGTCAGCAGCCCCATGATCGAGTCGCCGGCTACGCGCAGGCCGCCCTTCTCCACGGCGGCGCCGGCGTCGTGGGCCTCGACGACCTCGACGAACTTCGCCGCGGCGCGCGCATGCAGGCCTTTCTCGTTGACGATCCGGAGGGTGCGGGTGGTCATGTGGTCTCCGTGCCGGCGCCGATCTCGATGCTGCTGATGTATTTGCGCCCCGCCTCGAGTGCCATCTCCGCCGCGTCGGAAACGCCGAGATGGCGTGACTTGGCCAGCTTGATCAGCATCGGAAGATTGGCTCCGTAGAGAATGCGGCGGTTGTCGGGAATGCAGGCACGCAGCGAGAGATTGGCCGGCGAGCCGCCGAACATGTCGGTCACGATCACCACCCCGCCGCCGCTGTCGACGGCATCGGCGGCCGCACAGATCTCGGCCTGCTTGGCGGTGCGGTCATGCACGGGCTCGATCTCGACCGAGCGTATGCCGGGCTGCACGCCCACGACATGCTCGACCGCGGCGAGGTATTCGCGGGCCAGCCCGCCATGCGCGACGATCACGATGCCGATCACGGCCGCTCACCATCTCCCTTCAGGGGCGGGCGCGGCGCCCCGTGTTCCAGCTCCCTGTGTCGTATAGACACCTGCCATCCCGCCTGCGCAAGACGCTGCGCGAGATTTTCGACGACCGTGACCGAACGGTGCTGCCCGCCGGTGCAGCCCAGCCCGATCGCCACATGCGTTCGCCCCTCCTCGAGATGCGCCGGCAGCACCAGCCCGAGCAGCGCCTCGAGCTGCGCGAGGAACGGCCCGTGATTGGGATCGTCCATGACATGCGCGGCCACCGCCGCGTCGCGGCCGTCGCGCGCGCGCAGCTCCGGCACCCAGTGCGGATTGCGCAGGAACCGGCAGTCGAACATCATGTCGAGCCCGGGCGGGGCGCCGCGCTTGTAGGAGAAGGAATGCAGCGACAGGCTCAGCCGCCCCGCCTCGCCGGGATAGTACCAGCGCGCGATCTCGGCGCGCAGGTCATGCGGGGTCATGGCGGTGGTGTCGATGCGCAGATCCGCGCGCGCGCGCAGCGGGGCGAGCAGCGCGATCTCGCGCTCGACGGCGGCGTCGGGGGGCATGTCGCTGGCGAGCGGATGGCGCCGCCGGGTCTCGGAATAGCGCCGCAGCAGCACCTCCGGCTCGCAGTCGAGATAGATCAGCTCGGCGGCGACGGCCGGGTCGCGCGCGAAGCCGTCGAGCAGCGCGGCGAGGGTGTCGAGGGTGAAGTCGCGGTTGCGCACATCGATGCCGAGCGCGATGGGGCGCTCCAGCGGCGCCCCCTGGAACAGGCGCGGCACCAGCGACAATGGCAGGTTGTCGATGATCTCGAAGCCGAGATCCTCGAGCGCGTCGAGCGCCGTCGAGCGCCCGGCGCCCGACGCGCCGGTCACGAGGACCACGCGATGTTCGCGCTTCGACTGTTGAGTGCCCCAGCTGGTCATTGCGGTTCCGTCCTGCCGTGACGGATATATTGCCGGATCGCGGCGGGGAAATAGCCGCGCGCGACGCCGTGAAGCAACGCGATCTCGGCGCCGAGGATGCGCCGCGTCCGCCGCGGCGGCAGCCGATCGGTCTCGGCGGTGTCGAGATCGACGGCGACATGGAGCGCGGCGCGGGCACGCGCCGGCGCGCGCAGGAGGCCGACCCGGCGCGCCTCGATCAGCCCGCGAATCGCGCCGGGTGCGCTCAGCATGACCGCACCGTCCTCGCGCGCCACGTCGGTGCGGTCATCGGCGACGAGTTCGGCCCCGATGGCCATCAGCTCGAGCGCGAGCGCCGATTTTCCGCTGCCCGGGGCGCCGAGGATCAGCACGCCGCGCCCGTCGAAGGCCACGGCGCTCGCATGCAGGGTCTCGCAGGCCCGCGGCGGCGTCATGCGGCTGTCATGTCGGCATACTCCGGGTTCGCACGCGCACCAAAGATGTGTCGCGCACGGCGCGCCGCCGCGCAAGCCCCGCGTTCGGGGAATCACGCATGCAGCCGCGCCACCGCGTGCGCGGGCACGATGCACCCTCGCCGTGGGGGCGCGAAATGGTTGCGCTAAACCACCCGGACGGTTGCGCTAACCGCACCATGGCGGCTGTTTAACTCCGGCACATGCGTGCTATAGAACCCGAGGGTGCCGCCGCGCCGGCCGGTCTGGCGCCGTAGCGACTGCCACCGGGAAGTGAATGAACACCGCGCCGCGCGGGATCGGGAGCTTGAAGATGAACCATGGACGGGTGAACCCCGAGCAACGCCTTGAGGATCAGGGTATAACCGGGCTGGGACAAGTCCATTACAACCTTCTCGAGCCCGCGCTCGTCGAGGCGGCTGTGGCGGCGGGCGAAGCCACTCTGGGGGAGGGGGGCACGGTGCTGGTCGATACCGGCGCGCATACCGGGCGCTCGCCCAGGGACAAGTTCGTGGTGCGCACGCCCTCGGTCGAGGACAGCATCTGGTGGGACAACAACGCGCCGATGGCCCCCGACGCGTTCGAGCGGCTGCATGCCGACATGCTCGCCCACATGCAGGGCGGAAGCTACCATGTGCAGGATCTCTATGCTGGGGCCGATCCGGCGCATCGGCTCGATGTCCGGGTCGTCACGGAGCTCGCATGGCACGGGCTGTTCATCCGGCATCTGCTGCGCCGTCCGGCGCGCGAGGAGCTCGACGGCTTTGCGCCGGATTTCACGATCGTCAACTGCCCCTCCTTCACTGCCGATCCCGCGCGCCATGGCTGCCGCTCCGGCACCGTGATCGCGATGAATTTCGATCGCAAGCTGATCCTGATCGCGGGCACCGCCTATGCCGGCGAGAACAAGAAATCGGTCTTCACCCTGCTCAATTACCTGCTGCCCGAGGCGGGGGTGATGCCGATGCACTGTTCGGCCAATCACGCGCCGGGCAACCCGGTGGACACGGCGGTCTTCTTCGGACTGTCGGGCACCGGCAAGACGACGCTTTCGGCCGATCCCGCGCGCGTGCTCATCGGCGATGACGAGCATGGCTGGTCCGAGCGCGGGATCTTCAACTTCGAGGGCGGCTGCTACGCCAAGACGATCAATCTCGACGCCAACGCCGAGCCCGAGATCGCCGCGACCACGGGCAAGTTCGCCACCGTGATCGAGAACATGGTCTTTGACGCGGAAACCAAGCAGATCGATTTCGCGGATGACAGCCTGACCGCGAACACCCGCTGCGCCTACCCGCTCGAATACATCTCCAACGCCTCCGAGACCGGGCTGGGGGGGCATCCGCGCAACATCATCATGCTTACCTGCGACGCCTTCGGGGTGTTGCCGCCGATAGCGCGGCTGACGCCGGCGCAGGCGATGTATCACTTCCTTTCGGGCTTCACCGCCAAGGTCGCGGGCACCGAGCGCGGCGTCACCGAGCCGCAGCCGACCTTTTCGACCTGCTTCGGCGCGCCCTTCATGCCGCGCCGGCCCGAGGTCTATGGCAATCTGCTGCGCGAGAAGATCGCGCGACACGGCGCCTCCTGCTGGCTGGTGAACACCGGCTGGACCGGCGGCGCGCACGGCACCGGCACGCGCATGCCCATCATGGCGACGCGCGCGCTGCTGACGGCGGCGCTCGACGGCTCGCTCGCGCAGGGCGAATTTCGTCGCGATGCCAATTTCGGCTTCGAGGTGCCGGTTTCGGTGCCCGGGGTCGATGACACGCTGCTGACCCCGCGCGCAACCTGGGACGACCCGACCGCCTATGACGCGCAGGCGGCGAAGCTCGTCGGCATGTTCGCCGAGAATTTCGCGCAATACGTGCCCTTCATCGATGACGACGTGAAGGCCGCCGCGATCGGCTGAGGGGCAATCCCGGCCTCCTGGCCGGGGTCACCCGATGAGCGCCCGGCGCACGAGATTGAGGCCCGTCAACGCCAGCAGGATCAGGGTCCAGCGGCGGAACTGATCGCCGTCGAGCCGGTCCTGGATGAAATAGCCCAGCCACATCCCGAGCGCTGCGGGCAGGACCAGCGCCGCCGAGAGCCCGGCCGCGGCGGCGTCGAACACGCCCGAGCGCAGATGCGCGAACAGCAGCACCACCGCGCCGAGCAGGAACACCACCCCCTGCACGCGCACCATCTCAAGCTTCTGCGCCCCCAGCGACAGCAGCAGCACGAGAACCGGCGGCCCCCAGACCCCGGAGATCCCGCCATAGAGCCCGCCGATCACCCCGGCGATGACCTCGGCGCGGCCGCGATTGCGGATGCGAAAGCGCAGCATGTGCCCCAGAAGCTGCGACACCGCGAAGAAGGTGATCGGCACCCCGAGCAGCAGCAGCATCACCCATTGCGGGATCACCGTCACGAACTGGGCGCTCACAACGATGAAGACGAGAATGGTGCCGATCATGCGCCAGTATTTCACCGTCGAGCTCCACGCCTCGCGCCAGCCCTGCCGCAGCGCCTGCCACGAATTGGTCACGAGCGTCGGCAGGATCAGCGCGGCAAGCGCGAGCGGGGCGGGCATGAAGGAACTGAAGGCCGAGATCATGATCATCGGCATCGCGAAGCCGAGCGCGCCCTTGACCGCGCCGGCCGCGAGCGCGACCAGCATCGCGAGGATCACGGCCCAGGGCGCGAGCCCGGCGGAAATCAGGTCCATGCTGTCCCCCATGCCTTTGCCCGCCGCTATAGCGCAGCGGCGGCGGGGCTGCATGAGTAAAAATGGGCGCGACACTTTGCTTCATCGCCCGGATTCAATGCGAATTATTGTTGCGCTGCGAGTGCAAAGGCCCTATCCCGGCCCCGACCGACAGACAGGAGACGCGCCATGCCGCATGACGGACAGGACATCCCCCGCCCAGCGATCCGCATCGACGCGCTGCTGCCCACGACCGGTGCGGCGCTCGCGGCGGTCGAGGCGCTCGTGTCGACCGCGACCGAGACGCTGCGCGGTGCCGTGACCCGCGACGGCCGCGTGAACGCCACGGCGCTGCAGGAGCATCAGCACGCCGTCCATGCGCTGGCCTGGCTGGCGACTTACGGCGCCGCGCTGCGGCAGATGCAGGGTTGGGCCGAGCGGCTCGAAGCCGAGGGCCGCTTCGGCGAGACCGAGGCGCTCCTGCACCAGATCGCCTTCGGCGAATACCTTGCCCAGATCGCGGGCGGCATCCCGATGAGCCAGGGCGAGGCCGCGCGGCTTGCCGATATCGGGCTCGACACGCAGGCGCAGCGTGCGCTGTTGACGCCCGAGGTCGAAACCCTGCTGCGATCGGGCAACACCGATGCCGCGCGCCGCCGGCTCGTCGCGCTGATGCGCGACGGCGACGGGCGCGCGACCGTCGGGGCGACCGGGCTCGACGACGAGCTCGAGATGATCCGCGACCAGTTCCGCCGCTTCACCGAGGACAGGATCGTGCCGCACGCGCATGGCTGGCACATGCGCGACGAGCTGATCCCGATGGAGATCATAGAGGAGATGGCCGAGCTCGGCGTCTTCGGGCTGACGATCCCGGAGGAGTTCGGCGGCCTCGGCATGTCGAAGGCGTCGATGTGCGTCGTCTCCGAGGAACTTTCACGCGGTTATATCGGGGTGGGCAGCCTCGGCACGCGCTCCGAGATCGCCGCCGAGCTGATCCTGTGTGGCGGCACCGAGGACCAGAAGGCGCGCTGGCTGCCCGCGATCGCCTCTGGCGAGACGCTGCCGACCGCCGTCTTCACCGAGCCCAATACCGGCTCGGATCTCGGCAGCCTGCGCACCCGTGCGGTGCGCGACGGCGATGATTACGTCGTCACCGGCGCCAAGACCTGGATCACCCATGCCGCGCGCGCCGATGTGATGACGCTGCTCGCGCGCACCGATCCGGCGAGCGACGACTACAAGGGTCTTTCGATGTTCCTCGCCGAGAAGACCCGCGGCACCGATGCCATGCCCTTCCCCGATGACGGGATCAGCGGCGGCGAGATCGAGGTGCTCGGTTATCGCGGGATGAAGGAATACGAGCTCGGATTCGACGGCTTCCGCGTCGAAGGGGCGAACCTGCTCGGTGCGCAGGAAGGGCAGGGCTTCAAGCAGCTCATGCAGACCTTCGAGAGTGCGCGCATCCAGACCGCCGCGCGCGCCATCGGCGTGGCGCAGAACGCGATGGAGCTCGGGATGAGCTATGCCGAGAGCCGCAAGCAGTTCGGCCAGCCGCTCATCGCCTTCCCGCGCGTGGCCGGCAAGCTCGCGATGATGGCCGCCGAGATCATGGTCGCGCGCCAGCTCACCTATCACTCCGCATTCGAGAAGGACGCCGAGCGGCGCTGCGATCTCGAGGCGGGCATGGCAAAGCTCCTCGGAGCCCGCGTCGCCTGGTCGGCGGCGGACAACGCCTTGCAGATCCATGGCGGCAACGGCTTCGCGCTCGAATACGACATCAGCCGCGTCCTGTGCGATGCGCGCATCCTCAACATCTTCGAGGGCGCCGCCGAGATTCAGGCGCAGGTGATCGCCCGCCGTCTGCTGGGCTGAGGCGGGGTTCCCCCGCCGCCTGCCGGACGGAAGGCTCCATGACCGCAGGGCGGGGGTTGGCCGGCACAGGGCGCGATCCCGGGCCGAAGCGGCGTGGCGCAGGTGTCGCGAATCGGCGCGACACGCAGGCAAAGGCGTGCTAACTCTCTCGCGCAGCGGTCATTTCAAGAGGGTATCATGCTCGAATTTCTCGCCGTTCTTGTTGTCGCGATCGTCGTCATCACGATCGCGGGCCTCAAGATCGTGCCGCAGTCGCGCAACTTCGTCGTCACCCGGCTCGGTGCCTATCGACGCACGCTCGAGGCCGGCGTCAACATCATCATCCCGTTCCTCGACCGGGTTCATTCCGACGTCTCGATCGCGGACCGGGTGCTCAAGGATGTCGAGCTCAACGTGATCAGCGCCGACAACGCGGTGTTCGAGATCAAGCTGCTGGTGGTCTACCGCATCAGCCGGCCGGAGCTTGCCGTGTTCCGGGTCAACTCCGTCGATGACCTGATCATCGGGCTCGTGATGAGCCTCGTGCGCTCCGAGATCGGCAAGGTCGAGCTCGACACGATCCAGCAGGACCGCGCCTCGCTCAACCACGCCATCAGGGAGGCGCTCAGCGAGGCAGGCGAGGATTACGGCGTGATCATATCGCGCAGCGAGATCATCGATGTGAAGCTTTCGGCAAGCACCGAGCAGTCGATGGCCGAGGTGCTCAACGCCGAGCGCGAGCGCCGCGCGACCGTCACCAAGGCCGAGGGTGACAAGAAGGCCGTCGAGCTCAACGCCGATGCCGAGCTCTACGAGGAGCGCCGCCGCGCCGAGGCGCTCGAGGTGATGGCCGCCGCTACCGCCGAGGCCAACCGCAAGATCGCCGAGGCCGTGGGCGAGGACGGGGCCGCGGCACTGAAGTATCAGATCGCCAAGTTGCAGGTGGATGCGCTTACCAAGCTGTCGGAGAGCGACAACTCCAAGCTCATCATGCTGCCGGGCGATTCCACCAACGGCTTCGCGAGCGCCGCGGCGATTCTGGCGGAGGCGCAACGGCCATGATCGGGCTGCTCTGGGCACCGGCGACCTGGCTGACCCTCGGGGTGATCTTCATCGTCCTCGAGGTGCTGGTGCCGGGATACCTGCTGCTCGGCTTCGGGATCGCGGCGCTGGCGGTGGCGCTGGTGACGCTGTTCGTGCCCGCGGTCTGGGTGGCGGAGGGCTTCGTGCCAGACCTCATGCTGATCCTGCTCTGGGTGGGGCTCGCGCTCGCGATCTGGTATGTGCTGGCGCGCAGATACGGCCGGCGCGGGCGCGTCGCGCGGCGCGGCGAGGACATCAACGACTTCGAGAATCGCGGCTAGGGGGCGAGCACCCGCACGAGCCGGGCGCGCGCGCCCGGCAGCGGCCGCTCACCCAGCGCCGGGGCGAGCCGGTTGGCGAGGAAGTGTCCCGTCACGGCAAACCCGTCGCGCAGATCGGAGGCGTCCGCCGGCCCCTGGCCCATCAGGCAGGCGGGTAGGGGCAGGAGCCGGCCGGCCCAGTCCCCTGCGCCCGCCCGGCTGACCGCGCGGCCGGTGCGCGGCGAGACATAGGCGAGATCCTCGCGCGATCCGGTGACCGCGCAGCGCCCGAGATCGAGCCCGAAGCCCGATTGCTCCAGAAGCAGCATCTCCCAGCGCAGATAGGCCAGCGGCCAGCCCGGCGCGGCGAGCTCGTCGAGCAGCGCGGTGGTGGCGGCGTAGAGGGCGGGCTGGGGCTGGCGCTCGGGCAGGGTGAAGCCGAGTAGCGCACACACCGACGAGAGCGCGAGCAGTGCGGTGCGCTCGCCCATCAGTCCGGCGGCGCGCTGGCGCAGCGGCTCGACCGTGTAATGCCCGAGATGGTCCTCGAGCCGCGCGCGCCAGGTCACGTCGAGCTGTGCGCCCGGCTGCAGGAGCGGTGCCATGCGCCGCCCCGCGCCACCGCGCACCACCCCGGCATGGCGGCCATGCCTGGCGGTGAAGATCTCGATGATCGCCGCGCTCTCGCCGTGCCGGCGCACGGAGAGAAGCGCGCCCTCGTCACGCCACTCCATGCCGGGCAATATCCACCCCGCACGCGCGGCGGCAAGCCCTTGCGGGGCCCCTCGCGCCGGGTCATGCTTTCCCGCATGCAGGAGCGGCTCGACAACAAGGCGCGGCTCGGGGCGGCGGCGATCGCGCTGCTGGGGGCCGCATCGCTCGCCGCGCAGCCCTGGGTAACGGCGCAGATGACCGGGGTGCCGCCGTTGAGCGCGGCGTCCTTCGCGATCATGTCCGCCTTCTTCACGAACCTGACGGCGCTGCTGAGCGCCCTGGTCTTCGCGGCGCTCGCGCTCACCGGGTGGCGCGCGGCCTGGGCCACGGGGATGCTCGCCGCCTCGATGATCGTCGTCGCGCTGGTCTATCACGCGGCCCTGGCGCAGCTCTGGGAGCCGCGGGGCATCGCGCTCTGGGCAGATCGGGGGCTGCATACGGTGCTGCCGGCGATGGTCTGCGCGTGGTGGCTCTGGGTCCCCTCGCGGCCGCTGCCGGCGCATGCACCGCTCGGCTGGCTCGCCTGGCCGGGACTCTACGCGGTGCTGGCGATCGGTGGCGGCGCGCTGCGCGGCTGGTATCCCTATCCGTTCCTCGATGTCGCCGCGCTGGGCGCGGCGGCGGTGACGGCGAACATGGCGCTGATAGCGGGTGTCTTCCTGCTCGCGGGTTATGCGCTCTGGGCGTTGGGTCGCCTCACCCTTCAGTCCGAAAGCCCTGGCTCGTCGAGCAGGTGACGCCCGGCGCGATCCTCGACCTCGATCACCCACAGATCGGGATCGAAGCCGCGCTGACGCGCGATCGCGGCCTCGACGTCGTCATCGCGCCCCTCGCGGATCCTCATCCAGCGCCGCGTGCCCGCCATCGGATCGAGCGCGCGCTCCCAGAGTTCAGCGTTCCCGTCGAGCGTGTTGACCTTGACCATCACCGCCCCCGCCGTCGCATCGCCATGCGCGGTCACGAAGGCGGGGATGTCGGCAAGGCGCAGCCGCGCGAGATAGGCCTGGACCCAGAAATCCGTGGTCAGCCGCGGCTCCGGCATCGCTCAGCTCCCGTCCCGGAAGTCGAGCCCCATCTCGCCGTAGCGCTCGGCCTCGTCGAGCCAGCCGGGGCGCACCTTGACCTGCAGGAAGAGATGCACCGGGCGGCCGAGGAATTGCGCGATCTCGGCGCGGGCGGCCTGATTGATGGCCTTGATCGTCTCGCCGCCATGCCCGAGCACGATGCCCTTGTGCCCGTCGCGCGCGACATAGATGAGCTGGTCGATGCGGGTCGAGCCGTCCTTGCGATCCTGCCAGTTCTCGGTTTCGACGGTGAGCTGGTAGGGCAGCTCCTCGTGCAGACGCAGGGTGAGTTTCTCACGGGTGATCTCGGCGGCGATCTGGCGCAGCGGTGCGTCCGCGATCTGGTCCTTCGGATAGAGCCACGGCCCCTCGGGAAGCTGCGCGCCGAGCCAGTCGCGCAGGTCCTCGACGCCGTGGCCGCGCTCGGCGGAGATCATGAAGGTGGCCGCGAAGGGGTAGGCCGCGTTGAGCCTCTCGGTGAGCGCGAGCAGGGCCTCGGCCTTGACCCGGTCGATCTTGTTGATGGCGAGCGCGACCTGCTGACCGGGCCGGGCGCGCTCATGCAGCGCGGCGATGATGGCCTCGACCCCGGGCGTCAGCCCGCGATGCGCCTCCACGAGCAGCACCACCACATCGGCATCCGCCGCGCCCCCCCAGGCAGCGGCGACCATCGCGCGATCGAGCCGGCGGCGCGGGCGGAACAGCCCCGGCGTATCGACGAAGACGATCTGGCTCGCCCCGGCAAGCGCGATGCCGCGCAGCCGCGCGCGGGTGGTCTGCACCTTGTGGGTGACGATGGCGACCTTGGCGCCCACCATGCGATTGAGCAGGGTTGACTTGCCGGCATTCGGCTCGCCGATGAGCGCGACGAATCCGGCGCGGGTGGGCTCATCCGTCATCGGACCTCTCCATGCGTTCGAGCAGAGCCTGCGCGGCGCCCTGCTCGGCCTGGCGCTTGCTGCCGGCCTCGGCGGTGGCGGTCTCTCCCGTATCGAGCCGGACCTCGACGGTAAAGCGCGGCGCGTGATCGGGTCCCGAACGGGCAGACTCCACATAGGCGGGCGGGGCCTGCCCGCGCGCCTGAGCCCATTCCTGCAGCGTTGTCTTGGCGTCGCGCGCGGCGGCCTCGGCGGTGGCGATGCGCGCGCCCCACAGCCGCAGAACCAGCGCGCGCGCGGCCTCGAAACCGGCATCGAGATGCACCGCGGCGATCACGGCCTCCATCGCGTCTCCGAGCAGCGCCTCCTTGCGGCGCCCGCCCGAGAGCATCTCCGAACGCCCGAGCCGCAGCACCTCGCCAAGCCCGATCTCGCGCGCCACCGCCGCACAGGTCTCCTTGCGCACCAGCGCGTTGTAGCGCGGCGCGAGCTGGCCCTCGCGCGCGCCCGCATCCGCCTTCATCAGCGCCTCAGCGATCACCAGCCCGAGAACCCGGTCGCCGAGAAATTCCAGCCGCTGGTTGTCGGGGCGCGCGGGCGTCGCGATCGAGGGGTGGGTGAGCGCGCGCTGCAGGAGATCCGGCCGGGCGAACTCGTGCCCGATGCGGCGCGCGAATGCCGCCTGCTCGCCCGATAGCTTCACTCCAGCCTCTCGAAGAACCGATCGCTGCGCCAGGTCCAGAAATACAGCATCGAGTTGCCCGCCGAGGAGAACACGACGTGGCGCGTCCGGCCGATCAGCTTTTCCTCGGGCACGAAGCCGACCCCGCCCACAGCCTGCGGAAAGCGGCTGTCCTGGCTGTTGTCGCGGTTGTCGCCGATGAAGAAATAGTGATCCTGCGGCACCGTGAAGACCTCGGTGTCGTCGCCCGGCGCGCCGTCCCTGATGTTGAGGACGTTATAGCTGACGCCGTTGGGCAGGGTTTCGCGCGCGCGATCCTTCTCGCAGGTGCCGCCTTCCCCGACGGGCGCGTTCGAGCAGCGGGGATAACCGCCCATCGAGCCCTGCGGCAGGAAGGGTTCGGTATGCGTGCCTGCATCCTCCTGCGGCACCGGCTCGCCATTGAGCACGATCTGACCGTCGCGCATCTGCACGTCGTCGCCGGGCAACCCGATCAGCCGCTTGATGTAGTCCGCCCCGGTGACCGGGTGGCGGAACACCGCGATATCGCCGCGCTCGGGCTCGGAGGCGAAGAGCCGTCCGCTGATCGGGCACAGGCCGAAGGGACAGGAATACTGCGAATAGCCGTAGGCCATCTTGTTGACGAAGAGAAAATCGCCCACGAGCAGCGTTTCCTTCATCGACCCCGACGGGATCCAGAATGGCTGAAAGAACAGCGTGCGGAACACCGCGGCGATCAGCAGCGCATAGACGATGGTCTTGATCGATTCGACGATGCCGCCGCCCGTCTGCGCATTCTTCGTCATGCCTGCCTTGCGTCCCTGCCAGCCCCGCGTCGGCGCTACATGCGGGCCGGGCGGTGCGAAGTCAAGCTGTCAGGACGGCCGCGCCTCGATCACGACCACGGCATGCGCCCACGGGTGATCGTCCGTGAGCGTGACATGGATGATGGCCTCATGGCCGGCCGGCGTCATCGCGGCGAGCCGGTCGGCGGCCCAGCCGGTCACATGCATGACAGGCTGGCCGCTGCGCAGATTCGAGACCGACATGTCGCGCCAGGCGATCCCCATGCGCAGCCCGGTGCCGAGTGCCTTGGAGCACGCCTCCTTCGCCGCCCAGCGCTTGGCGTAGGTGCCGGCGATGTCGGCGCGGCGCTCAGACTTGCGCCGCTCGGTCTCGGTAAAGACGCGGTGGCGGAAGCGGTCGCCGAAGCGCGCGAGCGTGCCCGCTATGCGCTCGATATTGGCGAGATCGGTGCCGATGCCGAGGATCATGCCGCAAGCCGCGCCGCGTCCATGGCGCGGCGCATCTGCGCGATGGTGCCGGACAGGCCGCGAAACAGCGCATCGGCGATCAGGAAGTGCCCGATATTGAGCTCCGTCATCTGCGCAATCGCGGCCACCGGCCCGACGGTGTCATAGGTCAGTCCATGCCCGGCATGCACTTCCAGCCCCGCAGCCACGGCGCGCCGGGCCATCGCCTCGATGCGTGCCAGTTCGGCATCACGGCCCTCCCCGTCGCCCTCGAGGTGCAGGTCGCAATACGCCCCGGTATGCAGCTCGACCACCGCCGCGCCGATCTCGGCGGCGGCGTCGACCTGGTCGGCATCCGGTGCGATGAAGAGCGACACGCGACAGCCAGCCTCCACCAGCGGGGCGATGTAGTCGCGCAACCTCACCGCGTCTGCGGCGACATCGAGCCCGCCCTCGGTGGTGCGCTCCGCACGCCGTTCCGGGACGAGGCAGACGGCGTGCGGCACATGGCGCAGTGCGATCGCCCGCATCTCTTCGGTCGCTGCCATTTCGAGGTTGAGCGGGGCCGACAGCCGGCCCGCGAGCGCCGCGATATCGGCATCGGTGATGTGCCGTCGGTCCTCGCGCAGATGCGCCGTGATCCCGTCCGCGCCGGCCTGCTCGGCCAGGAGCGCGGCGCGGAGGGGATCCGGATAGGGGGTGCCGCGTGCATTGCGCACTGTGGCCACGTGGTCGATGTTCACACCCAGCCGAAGCCGGTCTGCCCTGTCTGTCGGCGCCATCGGATGCCTCCTGCGAAGGTCCCTTGCCTTCTAGTGCAGCCCGCCCGGTTGCGCAAAGCCGCAATCGTCGCATCCGGCTGCTCTCGCTCAGCCCGGTGCACGGATGGCGACGATCTCGTCTGCGGGAACATGCGAGCCCCCCTCGAAGACCAGCATGGTTCCCTCAGGGGTATGGCGCGCCTCGACGACGCGCGAATAGATTTCCGCGTTGAAGGTGTCGATCATCGTGTCGCCATCGAACACTTCGAAAGCGAAATGATACTCGCCCGGCGGGATCCCGGGCGCACCGTCATCATGCAGTTCATCGTAGTCCCACTCGCCGCCGCCGTCCGGCCAGGTCAGCGTCCGCGCGTCGCCGGGCACCGCGCTGCGATCCACCTCGTTGCCGGACGAGTCGCGCACCACCAACTCCATCCCGTAGGCCGGATCGGTGGCGGGCGCGGCGATGCGGATCGGGCTGTCCTCGTAGTGGCCGGGAACCGATGCGCGCGCATCCATTCCCACCCAGCCGGCGAGGTCGGACATTCCCTGCTCGGCCGTGAGCGCCTCGAGAAGCTGATTGGTCCGGACCTGTTGCTCGACTCCCGAAAAGGTGGCGAGCTGCACCGCGAAATCCGTCGACTCCATCGGGTTGAGTGGATCCTGATTCTGCATCTGGGTGGTCAGCATCTGCAGGAAGGTTTCGAAATCCGAATCGATCTGCCCGCGATTGGCGTCGCGGTTCGGATCGTTGCCGGCGCCGGAAACGGCACCGAACATTGCGGGCGGTGTCTGCATCATGTCGATCCTCTCAAAGCCTCAGGTCCAGCCCGCCTTCCGAACCGGTGTCGCGGTGCGTCGCCGTGGCGGGCGGTTGCGTCTGTGCATCGGGATGCGGCGCGTTGCGCGCGTCGGCCGGCCGATCGCGCCGGCCCGAGCCGTCGTCCCGCGCGCCGAAATCGAAGGTCACCATGTCGTAGCCGAGGGCGCGGAACGCCTCTTCGAGCTCGCCCGCATGACGGCGCATCAGCTCGAGCGTATCCGAGCGCTCGGCCTGTACGGTGACGCTGATGCCCGCCTCGCCGGTCCCGGCCAGGGACAGCCGGACGCGGCCGAGCTCTTCGGGCGAAAGGGCGATCTCCACGGGACGCTCGCCGCCACGCAGCGCGCCAGCGCTGATCTGCGAGGCGATTGCACGTGCCGTCTGCGTGGTGCGGGTCGTATCCGCCATGTCGCTGCGTTGCAGTGCGGCCGCCTCGCTCGCGCCGCGAAGCCCGCCCGACGGCTCTGCGCGGGCCGGCCCCGTTCCCTGTTCCGCATCGTCGCGCCCGCGGTCAGGCAGCCGACCGTCGGGCGCAGGTTGCGCAATGGCACCGGCCCGGGGTGCCGTGTCGGCGCCCGTGCGCGGCACCTCGCGAATGTCTGCGGGCGCGGTCGTCGCGGGCGTCGCAGTCGTCGCAGTCGTCGCAGTCGTCGCGGGCGACTCGGCGCGCGTTTCTGCGCGCGGCCGGTCGGCGCGTGGCATCCGATCCTCCGCGGTCCCGGCGTGCGTCTCCGGTACGGGCGGGGTCGGTCGCTGTGCTGCGGCGTCCCGTGCCATCGCGCCGCGTTCCGGCGGAACCCGCGGCGCGGGATACTCCGCCTGGGCGTCGCGCGAAGCCCGCGCAGGCGCTTCGCGGGCGGGGTCCTCCGCCGCGACGCGGGGCCGGGGGCCCTCCGGGCCCGTGGAGGGCATTGCCGGGGCATCGCGTGGCGATGGCGACAGGGTTGCATCCTGCGGCGCCGGGGTGGAAGCCTCGCGCCGCGTTGCCGCGTGGGGGATGCCCTCCGACATGCGCAGCCATCCCTGCGCCATGCCCCGCGCCCCGTCGCGACCCGGTTCGGATGCGGCCGAGGCGGCCGCTGACGGTGCATGCGCGTTGGCGGCCTCGGCGAGCGGTGCCCGAGCTGCAGCTTCGGGCCCGGTGCGCGCAGGGGCTGCGGTGTCGGGTGCATCACGCGTGTGCCGGGGCGCCTCGCCCGGCCGGGGGTCCGAAGCGGCCGCGATTTCGCCGTCCGTCGGCGCGCCATCGCCCCCGGATTCCTCGCGCGCGCCTTCCGGGTGACCGGGCGGAACCTCCGGCGGGTCCGTCCGCTCCGCGTCCGGCTCCGCGGGTAGGTCGTCGGCCGCGCGGAATGCGCGTGCGAACGTCTCGTCGTGGGGCGCGGCGCTTCGATCCGACGCGCCGCGTGCAGGCTTGGGCGCGGCGGATTGCGCCGCCATCAGGCCGTTGAGGAGGTGATCCGCCATGCCATCGCCTTTCGCCGCTTCATCCGGCCATCATGGCGCCAGATCGTTACGCGTTCTTTACCTGCGACGGGCATTCAGCAGGAAATCGCACGGAGTCCGCCGATGATCGACGCCCCCCTTCCGCCAGGCGCTGCCACGCCCATTCCTGCCGCCGCGAGCGACGCGCCGCGTGATGACGCGGCGCTGCGCCGCGTCGCGCGCGAACTCGAGGCGAGCTTCCTCGCCGAGATGCTCAAGGCCGCCGAGCTGCATTCCGTCAGCGAATCGTTCGGCGGCGGCATCGGCGAGGAGCAGTTCGCCTCCTTCATGATCCACGCCCATGCCGATGCCTTCGCCGAGGCTGGCGGGATCGGCCTTGCCGAGCACATCTTCGAGTCCCTCAAGGAGCGGCAGCGTGTGGGGAGCTGATCCGGCCCGGCTGATTCGCCGCATCGAGGATCTGCTCGAAGAGCAGCGGGCGGCGCTGCGTGACGGCGATTACGACCGGCTCGAGGCACTCGCCGAACGCGTCGCGCCGCTGGTCGACCGGCTCGAGGCCGCGCCCCCGCGCGATGCGGCGGCGCTCGAGGCTCTGCGCGCGCGGGCGATGCGGCTTCAGGAGCTGATCGAGGCGGCGCAGCAGGGCGCGGCGGCGGCGCAGGACCGGTTGCGCACGCTGCGCGAGGGCGGCGCGGCCTTCAACAGCTACGGCCGCGACGGCGCGCGCCAGAGCGTGGGGCCGGGCGCGCGATCGCGGGTGGAGCGCAAGGCCTGACGAGCATCATTTGGCTCAAATGCCGCCCAACATCCCGCCGCCGGTTAGGATTCTGTTAGACCCTGCGCGCCAGTCTCACCCCTGCACCCCGACGGGTGGCGCGGTGAGGGGGCCTCCCGGAACCGCAAGCGTCAGAACACCGCGATCACGGCCGCGAAACGCGGCGAATGGACCCGGCGCACAAGCGCCGTCTGACGAAAGGACGACACGACATGTCAAGCATCATGACCAACACCGCCGCGATGACCGCCCTGCAGACCATGCGCGGCATCGGCAATGACCTGGGCACCGTGCAGAACCAGATCTCCACGGGCCTCAAGGTCGACACGGCGGCCGACAACGCCGCGGTCTGGGCGATCAGCTCGACGATGAACGCCGATATCGACTCGATGGAGTCGGTCCAGTCGGCGCTGTCGCTCGGCGAGTCGACCGCGGCGGTGGCGCGCGACGCCTCCGAACAGATCAGCGGCATCATCGGCGAGATGAAGGAGCTCGTGCTCGACGCCGGCGAGAACGTCGACAACGAGAAGATCGAGAGCGAGCTCGAAGCGAAGATGGAGCAGATCCAGTCGATCACCGAATCGGCGAGCTTCAACGGCAAGAACCTGATCGAGGGCGATGAAGACGACCCGGCTGATGCGCTCGAGGTCATGTCCTCCGTGGTTCGCACGGCGGGCGATGAGGTCAGCGTCAGCAGCATCACTGTCGACGGCGCGGATCTGCGGAGCGAGACGCTGTTCAATGTTGATGGCGGGGATGAAGACGACGATGAAAAGTTCGAAGTTGATGGAGAAGAAGTGGACGGCGCGCTCTTCTTCGATGGCGAGGACGGTAACCACTCGGTCGACCTCCAGGGTGGAGCTGCCGATACGATCGACGCCATGTTCCAAGAGCTCGACGCGGCGCAGAACACCGTCGACGATGCCGCCGCGGCCTTCGGCTCAGCTCAGACCCGCCTTGGTGGCCAGGAGGAGTTCGTCTCCAACCTGAAGGATGCGCTGACCGAGGGGGTGGGCGCGCTCGTGGATGCCGACATGACCGAGGCCTCGGCACGGCTGCAGGCGCTGCAGGTGCAGGAGCAGCTCGCCACGCAGTCGCTCGGCATCGCCAACCAGCAGCCGC